>NZ_JBNPEN010000008.1:0-119026 GCF_050490295.1 Pseudarthrobacter sp. J1763
GGCTCTTCACGGTTCGTGGTGAATGTTCTGCCGTGGTGAATGTTCATGCCGCTGTTCTGGCGGCACTGCGCAACAGAATACGCGTTTTGTAGTTGCGTGCGTTGGTGAATCCGCGGCCTGTCCTTTTTATGTGCTTGATCGCGGTGTTGTTAGCTTCCACTTTCGCCGTTGTCGCGCCGGTGACAATGAGGACTTCAATCTCTTGCCACCACCGGCAGACCGTGCGCCAGAGCCGGTTCGTTTCCGGCTGAGCGGCGCGTTCGACCAGGGCCTGCAGGCGCTCTTTCGCGGCGGCCGCGTCGGCAAGGGATCCGGTGGCGAGCAGCGTCCGGAGCTGCTCTTTGACCAGCCATGCGGCCTGCAATTTTCCGGTGGCGTCGTCGGTTGCGAACACGGTGCTGAGCCTGTTCCGGGCCCGGTCAGAGAGTGATTCCCCGGCGCGCAGGAGCAGGCGCCGGTTGGCCCAGACCGGGTCGATGGAACGTCCCCGCCGGCCATGGACCTGCTGGGTGAGACGTTGCCGGACCTCGGTGAGCATGTCGTTGCCGAGCTTGACGAGGTGGAACGCATCGACCGAGACCGCGGTGCGAGGGAGCCACATCCGCAGGGCCTTGCGGAACGCGGCGGAAGGGTCGATCGCGACGACCTGCACGCCCAGACGCCACTGAAGCGGGCGGGCGAACAGCCATTCTCCGACGCCCTCACTGTCGCGGCCGTCCACGATCCCGAGCACCTGGCCGGTGTCCAGATCAACAATGGTCGTCATCCAGGGTTCGTAGCGTTTCCAGGCCTTGGTGGAAGGGTCGCGGAAGAACCGCACGGAACGGTAGCGGTGTTCATCGATGCCGAGCATCCGGGGTGCCAGGGCATCAACATCAGGCAGGGTCAGCGCCGCGGAATCCAGAGCCCGCTGGACCAGCCACCATGAGACACCGAACGAGGAGGCCGCTTCCGCGGCGGCCCTTCCGGATCCAATGACGGCGGCCACGAGGGCATCGCGGAGCCGGCGGGTGGACCGAGCGCGGCGCGGGACCTGGGCGGTCTCCTCGGCGAATGTCCGCCGCGGGCAAAGGTACTCATCGCAGAAGAATCTCCGCTTGGCCCAGATCACTTCGACTGGGCCGGCGACAGGGATGTCGCGCAGACGTTGTGGGCGGCGGGAATGCACGCGGGTGCTGATCACACCACAGGATGGGCAGCCGGACTCGGCAGTGGCTTCAACGCTGACCCGTCGCTGCCCGAAAGTGAGGATCTCAGTGTCTGTGACGCGGTAGTCGGGCAGGTTGAAAATGGCGGTGGCAGCATCGGGGCGCGGGGAAGTAGGCTCGATCAAGGCTCGTAGCTCCTGACTCTTGATGAATGCGTAGAGAACATCCATCACAGCAGGGCTACGAGCCCTTCAGCTTTCAAGACACGGAACCCGTTTCACCACGAACCACGGAGAGCCGTCTACCGCCGCTGGTGGGCAGTGCTAGGGTTTTCCGAAGTCAGGCATCCGTTGGCCTATTCCTAGAAACGCGGCTACAGCTGCGACGCTTCTAGCCGAGGCGTTTCCGTCGCCGTATGGGTTTACTGCGTTGGCCATGGCGTCATAGGCGGCTTGATCGTTGAGTAGTCGGTCGACTTCAATGACGATGCGCGCTTCATCGGTGCCGATGAGCGTTGCAGTTCCTGCGTCGACGGCTTCGGGCCGTTCAGTGTTGTCGCGCATTACGAGTACCGGCTTGCCTAGGCTAGGTGCTTCTTCTTGGACTCCACCGGAATCGGTGAGGACAATGTGAGCGAGGGAAAGCATACGGGTAAACTCACCGTACGCCAGTGGCTCGGTGACAATGACGTTGGTTTTGCCTTCAAGAGCCGGCAAAACAGCTTCACGAACTACAGGGTTCTTGTGCGCCGGCAGGACAATTACCAAGTCGGGCTCAGCATCAGCGATGCGGGCCAGAGCGCGGCCTACACCGCGCATGGCATCGCCCTGGTTCTCGCGGCGGTGCGTTGTTACCAACAGGATACGGCGGCCGCTCGCTGCCAGTTCCTCCAACTGAGGATCCGCGAACGGGATCGTTTTGCCAACGGTGGTGAGGAGCGCATCAATAACAGTATTTCCTGTAACCACTACGTCAGCAGCGTTGACTCCCTCGGCCAAAAGATTGGCTTTGCTGACGCTTGTGGGTGCGAGATGGAGGCTGGCGATTTGGGTAGTAAGTTTGCGGTTGCCTTCTTCAGGGAAGGGCGAGAACAAATCGCCACTGCGCAGGCCAGCTTCCGCATGGACCACCGGGATCCCGTGATAGAAGGCGGCAATGGCTGCAGCAGTGGAAGTGGTGGTGTCACCTTGAACAATCACTGCATCAGGACGCACTAGGTCAAAAAGTGTGTCCAGTCCGGTCATGGTGCGGGTCATGATGTCGGAGAGCGTCTGGCCCTGGCTGAGGATGTTCAGGTCGAAGTTGGGTTCAATGCCGAACAAGTCGTTGACTTGGTCTAGCATTTCGCGGTGCTGGCCAGTAACTGTGACTACACATTCAAAGTCCGAGTCCTTCTGGAAAGCGCTAATAATCGGAGCCATTTTGATGGCTTCGGGACGAGTACCGAATATTGGCATGATCTTTGGCATTGTTACCCCATGTGCGTTTATGAACGTTGAGCAATCTTATGCGCCACAGGGGGCGAGATGGTCACTGCAGCGACACGTAAAGGGCGAATCCCAACAGTGGAATGCTGGCGATTACGAGACTACTTATTAGAAGCGCCACTCGACGCTTCCGCCGGTGTGCTATTTCGCGAGCGTTAACAGAATCAGTCAATGGGGTGGCTGCTGGTCGAACACGCATTGTCCGGGCCTGAATCTTGACGGCTTTGCCCCTTTCGTGCTTTGACTTGTCGCTACGGACGTTTATCACTTTGGACCTCCTAGCTGACGTGGCGTGGCCGGCCACGGTCCCGTGCGGTGCAAACATGCTCGAGTCAACAATCCCACGGCCAGCCCTAAGATGCCGGGGCGCCAGCCATGCCTGAGAAGGGTCCTGCTCCACTAGCGCCTCACCACCTAAATCTCTAGTCAACAAACAAAGCTCAGCTAATTCTTACCTACTTAGCGCGGGGAATCACACTCCGGGCGCATCATCACATCAACGGTCCCGGCACTTTCAACCACCAACCGCCAGGCCCAGCCCAACACACCTAAGGAAGGTTCGCTGTAAACCATTGTCACGTCAGCCACTGTGCATTGGCGGAGCAACTCCCCAGAACGAGTCACGTGATACTTCGAGGTCACCACCGCAATGTGCTTCCAACCATGCACCCGTACCAACTCAGAAATGGCTTCTGCCTCACCGCGAGTGTTCAGCGGAACGGCAGTGAAGCACTCAAACGAGGAACTGGGATTACTGCGCGTATCACACAGCATGTCCGCTTCCACGTTTCCCAGCAGCCCTGTTTTGGAGAGCACCAGCATGGGTGCCCCAGTGGACTCTTGAAGCTTCATCCCCGCCGGCAAACGCTCATCGCTACGGCCGCCGAGGACAATTACCGCGTCCACTTTCCCGGGATGACCTTGTGGCACAAACACAAAAAGCTGGGCAGCAACAAATAGCCACAAGAATGTGCACAGGAGCACGGCAATCCCCACACGCAGAAGCGTTCTTTCCCATGCCCGAGCCACCATGCCATCCTATGCTGGCGGTAGCGTAGAACCGTGGCCACACAAGAACTCCTCGTCTCTGAACTCTCCGAAGGGCAATTGCTCGAACGGATCTTCCCGCGACTGCACAACAAGGCACTGCAATCCACGGCTGTTCCGCTGTTGGGACCGGGCGACGACGCCGCCATCATCAGCGCCCCAGACGGGCGGCTAGTCATCAGTGTGGATACCCAAACCCAGGACCAAGACTTCCGGCTGCACTGGCCCAACGGCTACCAAACCACCGGGTACGACGTCGGATGGAAAGCCGCCGCTCAAAACCTCAGCGATATCAACGCGATGGGCGCAGTCCCCACAGCTCTAGTTGTTAGCCTCACCCTTCCGCCACACACCCCGGTGGTGTGGGTGGAAGGACTCGCTGAGGGGCTCAGTGACGCGCTCTTTACCCTGGGCGCCACCCGTTGCTCCGTGGTGGGCGGAGACCTTGGCGCCGGCGCGGAACTCTCCATCACAGCAGCCGTTACCGGCGACCTCGCAGGTGCCACACCAGTTCTCCGCTCCGGAGCAAAACCGGGGGACGTGCTGGCAGTAGCTGGCCGGCTGGGACACGCAGCTGCCGGGCTTGCACTGCTGGAAACAGCACTACTTGAGTCAGCAACTTCCCTTGAATCAGCAGCCGACCACAACCAAGGAACTCCCGAGTTCCAAAACCTCATCAACCTCCAGTGCCGCCCCGAACCTCCCCTCGCCGCAGGGCCCATGGCTGCCGCATCAGGGGCCACCGCCATGATGGACATTTCTGACTCTCTTCTACGCGATGGTGGCCGGCTCGCGAAAGCGAGTGGCGTCGCGGTCCACTTAGACGCCGCTGCGCTCAATTCTCGCCGTGCCCCACTGGAGGCCGCCGGGCAATTCTTGGGTGTGGACCCCGTGGAATGGATCCTGCGCGGCGGGGAGGACCACGGACTTCTAGCCACGTTCGGTCCCGAAGTTCCGCTGCCAGAGGGCTTCGCTGCGATAGGCTCAATTGTGGCCGTTGCGCCGGGGGACACAGCCCGAGTTGTACTTCCCGGGACAGCAATCGGCAGCCCGGGAATTTCCAGTGCAGGATGGGATCACTTTGCAGAATAAAATTACCGCCAACGCGCAAGCGATGAAGCGGTGGTTGAGCAAAGCCGAAGTCACCTTGGGCAACCACAGCGACAGGCTCAACGCCATCAACATTTTCCCGGTAGCTGACGGGGACACCGGCACCAACCTCTACCAAACGGTTCGAGCCGCGGCCCAAGGCATTCAAGAATGCCCCGAAACCACTGACCTCGGTGTCCTCATCAACCGGGCCGGCCGGGCCGCCATGGAAAACGCACGCGGCAACTCCGGAACCTTGTTCTCAGTATTTCTCGGTGCCTTCGCCGAACCGCTCCATGGACACATCCGGCTCAGCGCTTCAGTATTGGCCACCGCACTGAACCGTGCACAAATCCGAGCCTGGTCAGCGCTCAGCGATCCAGTGCCCGGAACCATGCTCTCCGTGCTCGAAGCTGCCGCGAGCGCCGCAGCTGACGCGGATGCCGCGCAAAATGGTGACGACAGCAACCACGCCCTCAGTATTGCTTTGGACGCCGCCGTGGACGCCGCCCTGACGGCGGTGGTTCAAACCGAAAACGAGCTCGAAGCCCTGAATGCGGCCAAAATCGTTGACGCCGGGGGAGTGGGGATGCTCCTGATCCTGGACGCGCTACGCTCCACCATCCTTGGCGTTGGCTTGCAAGATGATCTCCTAGAAAACCTCCATGGGTACAACACCGACTACCCGCACATTCACAACCAAATGCCGGACGACGACGGCACTGAAGTTATGTGCACCATCGACCTTTCGCCGTTGGACGCCGCAACGCTGCGCTTGCGCCTGGATGAGATGGGCGACTCGGTAATTATGTCGCCCGTGGGCGAATCTGATGCCCAAACCGGCAACTATCGCTGGCGGGTACATGTCCACGTTGCGGATCCCGGCCCGGCGCTGGCCCTGATCAACTCACTTGGGACACCGGCTAACGTGACACTGACACAATTGGCCGGCGCTGACTCGGATTCAGGCCACGTGGGCGGAGAATCGGCGGTATGAGCGGGGACCCCACCTCGCAAAGCCTTGACCGGGTGCTGGGCAAACGCGCCGCCACCATGGTGGAAAAACATCTTGGCTACACCACCGCTGGTGAACTACTGCACCACTTCCCACGCCGCTACCTCAACCGCGGGGAACTCACCCCAATAGCTGAAGTCCCCTTGGACGAAGACGTCACACTCATTGCGCGCGTCATCTCCAGCAACACCCGTCACATGCGCGCACGCAAAGGAACCCTGACGGACGTGATCATTGCGGATGATCAAGGCCCCGGACTCCAACTGGTAGCTCAAGCAACCCCGACGCTCAAGGTCAGTTTTTTCAACGGCTTCCGTGCGCGCAATGAGCTTGTGCCCGGCACCTTGGCCATGTTTTCCGGCAAAGTGACTCGCTATGCCAATTCGCTGAGCCTGACAAATCCTGACTTTTTAGTGATTGAAGAGTCACCCGGGCACGGGACAGGCGATTCAAATTCAACAGCTTCAAATTCAACAGTTTCAAATTCAATACTGGACGCCGAAGCCTTAGCCAAGCAGCCCATCCCGATCTACCCGGCCACCGCTAAGCTCACGTCCTGGGCCATCCAAAAACTGATGGTGGCCCTCCTTGAAGTGATGGACTTGGACGCGATTCCGGATCCACTAGCCGGCCTAGCAGCAGAGAGCTCCGGATCCACAAACCACCAAGGAAACCACCACAAAGTGTTGCCCTTGGCTCAGGCGTATCGGCTCATTCACACACCCAATGAACCCGCTGACTGGGCCCGTGCGCAGGCGCGTTTTCGTTACCAAGAAGCAGTGGTCCTGCAAACCGCGTTGGCCCGGCGCCGGGCTGAAGTGGCAGCTCAAGAGGCCACCAGCCGTAAAGCCATTGGCGGTGGATTGTTAGAGACGTTCACAGCGAATTTGCCGTTTACGCTCACCGCCGGCCAACAGTCCATTGCGGCCACACTGGCGCATGAGTTGGAACGCGCCCACCCCATGAACCGGCTCCTTCAAGGCGAAGTGGGCTCGGGTAAAACAATTGTGGCGCTTTTGGCCATGCTTCAAGTAGTGGATGCCGGGGGACAAGCCGTACTACTCGCGCCCACCGAAGTTCTTGCCGCGCAGCACTTCGACTCAATCCGCCGCACCCTGGGCGCACTCGCGGCGGACGGACTTTTTGGCGGGCTCAGCAGCACACCCACCGTGCAGCTGGCGCTGTTGACAGGCTCCATGCCCACCGCGGCCCGGAAGCAATCCCTCCTTGACGCTGCCTCCGGGACTGCGGGAATTATCATCGGCACTCACGCGCTCTTGAGCGAGAACGTGGTCTTTTTTGACCTCGGACTGATTGTGGTGGATGAGCAGCACCGCTTTGGTGTTGAACAGCGCGACGCTCTCCGTGCCAAAGCCCACAAACCTCCGCACTTGCTGGTGATGACAGCTACTCCCATCCCGCGCACGGTAGCCATGACAGTGTTCGGTGATTTGGAGACCTCCATCCTTGATGAGCTGCCCGCGGGACGCGCGCCCATCACTACCCACGTGGTGGGACTGGCAGAAAACCCCACCTGGGCCCAACGCTTATGGCAGCGTTCACGCGAAGAAATCGACGCTGGGCACCAGGTCTATGTGGTGTGCCCCAAGATCGGTGACAACGACGACGGCGACTTCACACCGGGCGAATTCTCACCCTCCGCTACCGAACCGGACGGCGAGAACAACGGCGGGCGCCAGCTCGCCTCGGTGAGTGCCGTCGTCGAACACTTGACTGAGAACCCCGCGCTCGCAGAAGTGCCGATGGCTCCACTTCACGGACGGTTAGCGCCCGAAGAAAAGCAGTCCACCATGGCTGCGTTCGCAGCGAATCAGGTCAAGTTGTTGGTTTCCACCACGGTGATTGAGGTGGGCGTTGACGTGCACAACGCCACCCTGATGATCATTCTGGATGCCGACCGCTTTGGCATCTCCCAATTGCACCAGCTCCGTGGCCGTGTGGGACGTGGCGGGCTGCCGGGCACGTGCCTGCTGGTGACTTCACTCGAACCAGGGCACCCCAGCCGGCAACGGCTTGACGCAGTCGCTTCCACCACCGATGGGTTCCAGCTCTCACACGAGGACCTGAAACTCCGGCGTGAGGGCGACATTCTTGGTGCAAGCCAGTCTGGCGGACGCTCCACACTGCGGTTTTTGCGGGTCCTGGAGCACGGCAACATTATTGAGCGAGCACGTGAACAGGCACAAAGTATTGTTGCTGACGATCCTTCGCTGGAGAGGCACACCAATCTGGCCCGAGCGATTGAAAATTATTTGAACCCGGAAAAGGAGGCCTTCCTTGAGCGAGGCTAAACGCATGGTGATACTCGCTGGAACTACTGCCTTGGCAGTGAGTGCCGCGTGAGCCGGATTATTGCCGGCGCAGCCGGTGGATCGCCGTTGACCAGCGTGCCCGGATCAGCCACAAGGCCCACCACAGACCGGGTCAAAGAGGCCCTTTTTTCACGCCTTGATGCCTTTGACATTATCGCCGGCGCCCGGGTCCTAGACCTTTACGCAGGCTCCGGCGCCCTAGGACTTGAGAGTGCCAGCCGTGGAGCTGCTGTGGTGGAACTTGTTGAATTCAATGACAAAGCCTCAGCTGTATGCCAGCGCAACGCAACCATGGTCAACGACGCTATAGGCAAAAAAGTCGTTACAGTGCACCGTTCCAAGGTCGAATCATTTTTGGACCGGGTCCCCGAACACGGGCCACACTGGGATCTGGTGATGATGGACCCTCCCTACCCGCTAGAAGAGGAACCCTTAGCCGCTGTCCTTGCCAAATTGGCCCCGCACCTAGACCAAGGCGGAGTGCTGGTGCTGGAACGCTCCTCGCGCTCACCCGAACCCATCTGGCCCGAGGGGCTCGAGAGGTTCTCGGAGAAGAAGTATGGCGAGACAGTGTTGTGGTTCGCCGAGCCCACGCCTACCGACTAGCCCCACGTAAGCAGCTACTAGTCGCTGATGGGGTCCAGATCCACCCCGGTCAGCACTCTTGCCGGGTGTGGACCTGCAGCCACCAGTGCGGGGCTCCACTCCGGTGGGAAAGCTGTGGTGGTCCCTAGCAAGATGATGTTGCCTGGGTAGCGTCCGGCGAACATTCCTGACTCCGCGGTAGCCGCAACATCAGTGATGGCCCTACGCATTGCTGCAACCTGGCTCCTCACCAGAGTTAATCCAGGTTCGTCGCCAACGTTGACTAACAGCACACCACCGGGAGCCAGCATCGCTGCAGCCTCTTGGTAAAACTCCGTGCACGCAATATGTTCCGGAGCCTCAGGGCCGGAAAAAATGTCCAGCACAATACAGTCAAAAAGTTCTGCGTTCTCCGCTGCGGCAAGCTCAGCGAGCTCGGCCCGTGCGTCACCTACTCGGGTGGTGAGTTTAGTTCCCGCGGGCAAGGGGAGAGCGTCCAGAACAAAGTCCAAAAGCTCGCGTTCCAACTCCACGGCAACTTGGATAGATCCGGGCCGGGTAGCTTGAATGTAGCGCGCCAACGTCAATGCTCCGGCTCCCAAATGCAGGGCGCGGATCGGCTGGCCAGCAGGTGCCAGAAGGTCAACCACATTGCCCATTCGGCGCAAGTACTCGTAGAAAATCTCTTCAGGGTGGCCCATGTTCACATGTGACTGTTCGGCATCCCCAATGCTCATCACATACGCACCGGGAGTGAAGCCGTCCTCTTCGATGCTCGCGTGCAGTCCAATTCCTCGCAGAAAGCGCCGAGCTGTCACTTGAGGCTTCCAAGCAGACCTGAGGTGCTGATCGCTGAACCGAGTCCCGCGAGGCGATCAACGGCTTGGGTAATGACTTCTTCCCGTTTGCAGAAGGCAAAGCGCAAGAGGCTCTGATAGTTCTTGGCACCCTCAGGGGTGCAGAAGACACCTACCGGTATGGCCGCAACACCAATCAGCTCAGGCAAGGCGCGGGCCAGCGCTGTTGCATCTGTGACACCCAAAGGCGTGGCGTCAGCATTGACAAAATAAGTGCCAGCCGGAGTGTATGGAGCCAACCCAGCTGCCTTGAGCCCGGTAATCAGCAGGTCCCGTTTGCCTTTGAGTGTGGCTGCCACCGAGGTGTAATACGAATCCGGAAGTTCTAGGGCCTGAGCAATAGCGTTCTGGAACGGGGGACCTGAACTGTAAGACATAAATTGTTTGACAGTGCGCACCGCGGCAACCAAATCTGCCGGGCCCATGAGCCAACCAACCTTCCAGCCGGTCAAAGAAAAAGTCTTGCCAGCTGAAGAAATCGTCAGCGTCCGCTCAGCCGCTCCCGGCACCGTAGCGATGGGCACATGGGCTGGCACAACTGTCTCAGCCCCAAACACAAGGTGCTCATAAACCTCGTCACTGATGATCACGGCGTCGTACTGGTGGGCTAACTGAACCAAACGCTCCAAAATATTCGCGCCAAAAACCGCGCCCGTGGGGTTGTGCGGATTGTTCAGCAGAACCACTTTGGTGCGGTCTGAGAAAGCTTCGGTCAGCTCATCCAAGTCTGGTTGGAACTCCGGCGCTTTCAGCTGGACCGTAACGTGCTTGCCGCCGGCCAGAGCAATCATGGCGCCGTAAGAATCATAAAAAGGCTCAAAAGTAATAACTTCATCGCCGGGGGAGACCAAAGCCAGGATGCTCGCCGCAATGGCTTCGGTGGCGCCGGTGGTAACAATGATTTCCGTTTCCGGGTCCGGAATTAGCCCGTAAAAGCGTTGCTGGTGCCGGGAAATGGCGCTACGCAAGTTGAAAAAGCCCTTGCCGGGCGCATACTGATTAGCACCGTTGCTGATGGCCAAACGAGCCGCATCCTTGATCACTTCCGGACCATCCTCGTCCGGGAAACCCTGACCTAAGTTGATAGCACCGGTAGCAGTGGCAAGAGAGGTCATCTCTTCAAAAATAGTGACTCCCAAACTACCGGTGGGAGAACTTCCGTCAAAGGAGAGAAGGTTTGCACCCATTGCAGTGCGCTGCCACGGTTGCATAGCCCCGGAACCTTCGTCCACCATCTTGCCCACCGTTTCCCATTCTTTGGTTGCCGGGCCCTTGATCGCCCAGCCCATGATCGCTCAGCCCTTAATCGCCCAGTCTGGTGCCATGGTATCCCGGCCCCGGAATGGGGTAAGTTCTCACTATGCGCCGCGCAGTATGCCCCGGGTCCTTCGACCCCATCCACAATGGACACCTTGAAGTCATTGCACGTGCCACAAGTTTGTTTGACGAAGTGATCGTTGCGGTGTCCACCAACCCTGCCAAGAAGTATCGCTTTGACCTTCAAGACCGGCTGGACATGGCTCGCGAGACGCTCTCGGCACTCCGCGGAGTGGTGGTGGAACCCATGGGTGAGGGGCTCCTTGCCGAATATTGCCGCCGCCGCGGGGCAACAGCAATCGTTAAGGGCCTGCGCTCCTCCGGCGACTTTGACTACGAACTGCCCATGGCAACCATGAACCGAAAGCTCTCCGGAGTGGAAACGGTGTTTATCCCGGCCGAGGGGCACTATCTTCATTTGTCCTCAACTCTGATCAAAGAAGTGCACGCACTCGGCGGGGATGTGTCCGAATTCATACCGCGAGCAGTGCTCAAACGGCTCAGCGCTGGCGAGTCTGCACCTAAGTAGTCCCACCACGGGTAGACTGTTTCGGTGCCATCTTGCGGCCCGGCTTGTCCGGACCACCCGGTTTGAGTCCACCAATGACTTCAGGCTAAGATGGTACGTCGGTCATATGTTCAACCAGGAGTTCCCATTAAGCGTGATCTCAGTTCGCCCCTGACTATCGATGTCAAGGACCTCGGACGCAGTCCGGGCACTATGCGAACACTGACGGAGCATGTACCCGCACCAAGTGATCTTGGTGTGGCACTCATTGGTGTCAAAGAAGGCTCGGATATCGAGTTGGACTTGAGACTGGAGGCCGTACACGAAGGAATTTTGGTATCGGGAACCGTAGACGTCGAGATTGTTGGCGAATGCGGCCGCTGCCTGGATCCCCTTGCGTATGACCAACAGGTCAATGTGCAAGAACTTTTCTTTTACGAGGACAATGCGTCCTTGTCTGAGGATGAAGATGAAGAGCAACGTCGAGTCGAGCACGATTCAATCGATCTTGAACCGGTGTTGCGGGACGCAGTGGTAACCACCCTGCCGTTCCAGCCGGTGTGCCGGGAAGACTGTCAGGGTCTGTGCTCCGAATGCGGAGCGCGCCTGCAGGATGATCCGGGGCACCACCACGAGGTCCTAGATCCTCGCTGGGCTGCCCTCGCAGATCTGCAAGGCAAAACCGGCAAAACTGACTGATAAGTGTTGGACTAAGAGAGAAAAGAGTTAGCCGTGGCTGTTCCCAAGCGGAAAATGTCCCGCGCAAATAGCCGCGCCCGCCGGTCCCAGTGGAAGGCAACTGCCCCCAACCTGGTAAAGACCGTCGAAAACGGCCGCGTGTCCTACAGCCTGCCGCACCAGGCAAAGGTCGTAACTGACGCTGCAGGCACCGCGCTGTTCCTTGAATACAAGGGCCGCAAGGTAGCTGACGTCTAATCTGCCACTAGGCTGATCATGACGTCTTCAACTGAAGAGCTTCTGGAGCGTCTCGGTGTCACTATTGACGCCGGGACGCTTCGTCTTGCTCTGACACACCGTTCGTATGCCTATGAAAACGGCGGCATGCCCACCAATGAGCGTCTGGAATTTCTAGGCGACTCCATTTTGGGCTACTCCGTAACCGACGCGCTGTTCCGGGACAACCCAGAACTGCCCGAAGGTGAGCTGGCTAAACGCCGCTCAGCCGTAGTCAGTACGCGAGCTCTTGCCGGGATTGCGCGCACCCTAAATTTGGGTGACTACATTCTGTTGGGCCAAGGCGAGAAGCTCACAAATGGTAAAAACAAGTCCTCCATTTTGGCGGACACCATGGAAGCACTCATCGGTGCCACCTACCTCACTCACGGTATTGAGGTAGCACGGCAATTGGTGATGCGCCTCATTGGTCCCCTGTTGCACGACGCTGCAGCCCTTGGCGCCGGTACTGACTGGAAAACAAACATCCAGGAACTCGCCGCCGCACGCCAGATGGGCACCATCAACTACGAGGTCACCGGCTCCGGTCCGGACCACGCCCGCACCTTTGACGCAGTTCTTATGATCGGTGGGAACGCGTACGGCAAGGGTTCTGGCAATTCCAAAAAGGAAGCCGAACAGGAAGCCGCTGCAGACACCTGGAAATCGCTGGCCCCGGCCGCCGTTGACGGTGTCACGCCAGCTGGTTCGGTTTCCGTTTCTGGGACTAACGCCTAAGTACTTGCGTGCCTGAACTTCCCGAAGTCGAAGTAGTTCGCCGCGGACTCCAACGCTGGGTTGTGGGACGAACCGTGGAAAACGTGGACGTCCTGGACCCACGATCACTTCGCCGGCATCTCTTGGGCGACTTTTCTGCCGAACTTTCTGGAGCCGTTGTTACCGCTGCGGTTCGTCGCGGCAAGTTTCTGTGGATGCCGCTCAGTTTTCCGTCTTTGGCTATAGGTGAAAGCACGACGGCGCCTGCCGCGGCCGCCGTTGCTCCAGCGCCTTCTGGCCTCGCGCTTGTGGCGCACCTTGGAATGAGCGGGCAGTTGCTTGTGGAGGACTCCGAGGCTGCGGACGAAAAGCATCTTAAGGTTCGGCTGAACCTCAGCCCGCGGCCGGGAATGCCGGGGGAGTTGCGCTTTGTGGATCAACGAATCTTCGGTGGCCTTGCGCTCTCGCCGCTCGTTGCCACGGCCGATGGTGGTGCCGGTGGCCGTTGGCAGACCGAAGCCGCGCCTTTGTTACCAGAGGTGAGTGACGGCGTCGAACTCTTCACACATCTGATCCCCGAGCAGGCGGCGCACATTGCCCGTGACCCGCTGGATCCAGAATTCGACTTCGAGTTGTTCTTCCACCGACTCAAATCAAAACGAACCGCCATCAAACGCGCCCTGTTGGATCAAGAGCTGATCTCCGGAATCGGCAATATCTATGCTGACGAGGCACTGTGGCGAGCCAAAATGCACTATGCGCGCGCCTCAGATTCTCTGACCAAAAAGTCGGCAAAGACTATTGTTGAGGCCGCCCGTGAAGTGATGACGGAAGCACTCGACGCCGGCGGGACCAGCTTTGATTCGTTGTATGTCAACGTCAACGGAGCCTCCGGTTACTTCTCCCGTTCCCTAAACGTTTACGGGCGAACCGGCCGGCCCTGCGACCGCTGCGGAGCGCCCGTTGTCCGGGAGAAGTTCACTAATCGGTCCAGCCACTTCTGCCCGATGTGCCAGCGGAAACGTTAGTCGATGGTTGGTACCGACGGAATGCTTTTGAAAAGCGGCGCCTCGCAAATCAACGCGGTCACCGTCGGCTAGCGGAGGTGACGTTGCCAGAACGGATCCTCGGCCCAACTTTCCGGAATGCCCATGGCACGGCGGTTCATCGCCGGCCTTTGCCCGATCAGATCGTAGAGCATTCTGGCCCAAGAGCTTCGCGGCGAGATGGTGCCAAGGACGGTTTGCAGCGAGACGAGGACTGGGTAGAGCCTTTTCCTCGCACTTTCGGGCAGCGCGTTCTCTCGCTCAAGCCAGGAAAGTGAACTCGAAGTCGGGATAGCCGGGTAGACGCCAAGTCCTACATTCCACAGCCTCCCGTGGTGGGCGCATACGTTCCGGACCCGGACGTAGGTTTGCAACCACGACTCGAGCAGACGAGCTGTCAGTCCTATTCGACCGGCAATCGCAGTTCGATCGGCTCGGAGTCGGAGGTTCCGAAAGGTGCTGGCCAGCTGTCCAACAGTAAGGGTCTCAACCATGAGCCACGACGGCGGCAATTCGGGCGTGCCGTAGGTGATGCGGTAATGCTCGAGGGCTGAGCGGTGGACCAGCGAGTCTTGTCCGCTATCCGGCATTCCACTAAGGCGCGCATCGCAGGTCTCCCTGACGATCCTGAGGAGCTGTGCATGCCTGCCGGGGTCCCTAAAGTGCGAGGCATCTAAGTACCAGTGAGGATCGTCGTAAGTCGTTGACATGTGATCCGTCAGGGCTGCGCGCACGGCGACCTCGATGCGTTCGAGCGCGTCTAAGACTAGGAGACGAAGGGCACGATCTCGGTCGTCGATCATCAGTCCCCGGTCGATCAGAGGGTCAAGCAGCTCGTCCAAATCCATGGCAGGGTTGTCGTAATGGCGAGTACCGCGTTGGTCGCCAGCGTTTTTTGAATATCGTCCGATTTGGTAAGTGGTACCATAATTGGGTACGAGTCAAGGAATTGGAGGGATGACGTTATGTCCATAAGCGCCAGTGAGGCACGTAAGACCCTCTTTCCTTTGATTGAGCGGATTAACGCAGACCATGATGCGGTGGAGATCGTATCCCGGAAAGGTAACGCCGTTCTTATGCCGGCGGACGAGTATGCGGCATGGCAGGAGACTGCCTACCTGTTTCGTTCCCCGGCCAACGCTCGCCGTCTTCTGGACGCTTACGAGCGCGCAACCACGGGTAAAACCGAAATCCACGAGCTCGACAGGTTAGACGAGGGGCTCTAGGTGCGTCTCGTCTGGGACGAAGCCGCTTGGGACGACTACAAGCATTGGCAAACAGCCGACCGCAAGATTCTCAAGCGGATTAATCTGCTGATCGATGCCTGCCTGAGAGAACCGTTTGCCGGCATTGGTAAGCCCGAGCAGCTGAAATACGGGGCTCAGGGGTCTTGGTCGCGACGGATCGACGTGGAGCATCGGCTGGTCTACTTGGTAGACGGTGACGATCTGGTCATTCTCCAGGCCCGTTACCACTACTGATATGTCACTGGTGCAGTGGGGCGCAATCGCCGCCACGCCCGGCCCAGTTTCTAAGGTAAGTCGTCGGGACTCACGGCGCGCTTCCGCCAACTCGGTTCCTACCGGCCAGTAGTCTTTGGGCCATGACAACACTTTCCCAAGAACTCGCTCAACAGCGGAAGCTTACAGTGCAACAGCTGCAACAACGACGAAGCATGTCTGACCGGCTCAGCACGCCCCGGAAGGTAGATCACAGCGGGGAATTTCCGGAAAAGCAGTCAGCAACTGATGCCAGCTTGGAGCTAGCCTCGTTGGGCTACGAAACTCGCATCAGCGAGGGACGGGGATATGTTCTTTTAGAGGCCCACAAGGTGACTCCTGTGGACCCAGAAACCGTCGAAAAGTTCACTGAAGAAGTGCTTACCGTATTCCACAAATTTGGCGGCGACTACGAGGGGTGGGGCGGGCCCGTAGTTACTTCGTAGCCTTGCGCCTTCGCCCAGCTCGTGGCGCGACTTGGATGAATCCACGAATTCGCTAATTCTTTGTAGTCCAAAGATGTGAGAACCGCCTTCCGCACTGAATTTATCCAAAGTTTTGTTTAACTACTGACAAGCGGCAATTCTCTAGCTACTCTGAATTTTGTGCGTTACGAACGCAACTGGGGGATTGGTCTTTTTATGTTGTGCACCCTGGTGCGATCTGCGCAAAGCGGGCGCTCATCCGGGGGCCCTTCGAATATCCAAACGAAGGAGTACAACATGGGAAGGATCAAACGGCTAATCGCCGGCGGAGCCCTAGCGGTTTCCCTAGCTGGGGCTGGCATGATTATTCCGGCCTCGTCGGCGGAAGCGTACTCGGGCACAAGTGGCCAGGGTTGTACCGCTTATCAATATTCGCGTGGCGGTTACGCGAGCTGCATCGGCAACATCCAGCGGATGCTCAATGGGATCAATTACCAATACGGTCGATCCTATGGCGGCTATGGCCTCACCGTTGACAACAGCTTTGGGCCTGCAACGGATACGCAAGCCCGCCGTTTCCAGGGGTGGGTTGGCCTCTCGACGGACGGAGTGGTCGGCAAGAATACGTGGAACAGGCTGTGTTTCTACGCTGGCCAAGTCAACTTCTACTACTCATCCTCAGGGGCCACTAAAAACGGCGCTTGGCAGGCCGCCTATAACGCTGGTTGCTATGTAGAAGTTCCTACCTCTACGTATCCGTACTACCGCACGATTAAGCGTTACTAGTCGGATCCTCTGTTCCTGAACAATCGAACAAACGCTAGGTAACTCAACTATCGGCCCCGGCGCTTCACTGCGCCGGGGCCGTTAGTTTTTTTGGGCTACATCTTATTGGCCGCCAGGCTCTGCTGATGGTGGGTGCGCAGCTGGAGAATTGCGGCGTCGAGCAGGGGAGCGTCGACGCCGAGAGCCTTCGCCCGGGCGGCGAAGTCACCCAGGATGTGCTCCGCCTCAAGAGGATCACCGTGCTGAAGATCGCGGTAGAGCGAGGAGGTAAAGCCGGAACCAGCTTGAGTGAACAACGTCAGAGATAGTTGGTGGCCTGCTTCGCTGACAGGATAGCCGGCGGTGCGGGCAACGGATTCGCATTCCTCGACTGCTCGAAGGATTAGCTCCTTGCCGCCAGCTGCCAGGATGTCGCCGATGCTCCCGCGGAACAGGCAAGTGATCACACCCGCGCCAGCAATGAATGCCCACTTCTCCCACAAGCCCGCAACGATGTTTTCCCTGACTTCCAGATCGATCCCTTCAACATCGAGGGCCTCAACAATTTCCGCGGGGACGGGAGTGGAATCAAGCGAACCAATTGTCAGGCTACTCATGGGAGTCATCTGAACCACGGTGGCGGACTCGTCCAAGGTCGCCACAATTTTTACGATTCCACCCATCACGCGTCCGGGAAAAGCACCCTCGAGGAGATCCATGTGCGCCATACCGTTCAGCAAGGGAATGATCTGGGTGTTCGCACCAACGGCGGGAGCCAGTTTAGGAAGAATCGCTTCTAAGGCCGGTGCCTTGACCGCAACAATCACCACATCAAATTCGCCGGCGCTATCTAAAGCCGTGACAGCCTGAACCGTGTGGCTGACCTCCAGACCCGAAGCCGTAAAACGCAGACCATCAGCTGCGAGTTGGGCCGTGCGCCGTTCGCGAACCAAAAACGTCACCTCCCTGCCCGCGGCAACCAGCCGTGCTCCGAGAGCTCCGCCGGTTGCTCCAGCCCCAACGATGAGGATTCGTGTCATGGTTCTGTTCTCCATCTGGAAAAGAAATTCAGCCCGCACCTGAGGTAAACGGGCTGGTCGTTGTGGCAAAAGCCTATCCCGACCCTTGTGCTTCAGCCGGAGATAACGGCATAGGAATGTCCTAGTACTAAGGCGAATTTGCCCGGAAATGTGCCTAGCACCGGATAGATTGGACGTACACGCCGCGCCGACACATCGACGTCGGAATTTCAGACCGCACCGCCAGGAGATCCGGACCACCTTGCACCTCAAGAGCCTAACCGTCCGGGGGTTTAAGTCTTTCGCCTCCGCAACCACCTTCGACTTTGAGCCTGGCGTAACGGCGGTCGTGGGTCCTAACGGTTCCGGCAAATCCAATGTGGTGGACGCCCTCGCATGGGTGATGGGCGAACAAGGCGCCAAAACTTTGCGCGGCGGCAAGATGGAAGACGTCATCTTCGCAGGTACCGCCGGCCGCCCGCCGCTGGGCCGTGCGCACGTCCAACTCACCATCGATAACACCGACGGTGCCCTGCCGATCGACTACAGCGAAGTCACCATCTCCCGCACACTGTTCCGCAACGGTGGCAGCGAGTATGCCATCAACTCCGCGCCGTGCCGGCTCTTGGACATTCAAGAGCTCCTCTCCGACTCCGGCTTGGGCCGGGAGATGCACGTGATTGTGGGTCAGGGGCAACTGGACCGCGTCCTTCACGCCACCCCCGAGGATCGCCGCGGTTTCATCGAAGAGGCCGCCGGAATTCTCAAACACCGCCGCCGCAAAGAACGCACGGTCCGCAAACTCGACGCCATGCAGGCTAACCTGCAACGGCTCAGCGACCTTACCAGCGAAATCCGCAGGCAACTGACGCCCCTTGGCAAACAGGCCGAAGTTGCCCGCCGGGCACAGAGTGTCCAGTTCGAGGTCCGCGATGCCAAAGCCAGACTCTTGGCCGATGATCTAGTGCAGCTGAGCTCGGTTTTGGCTCAAGAGGTCGCTGATGAAACGGCGCTGAAGGAACGCCGGGCCGAGGTTGAGCGACGCCTCACGGACGCCCGCGCTGCTCAAAACACTCTGGAACAGGCAGCCGCGCAAGCCGCACCACAATTGGGCGCGCTGCGTGACACTTGGTACCAGCTCTCAGCAGTGCGCGAGAAGTTCCGCTCGCTTGCCCAGCTCGCCCAGGATCGGCAACGCCTCTTGGGCAGCGAGTCCGGCCCAAGTTTTGGTGGCAGAGACCCCGAACAGCTTCAAGAACAAGCCGCCCGTCTGCGTAGTGAAGAGCAAAATCTCACCACCGAACTGGAAATTCGCGCCGCAGCCCTGAGCGCCGCCGTCGAAAACCGGGCCCAAGCCGAAGCTAACGCCAACGCGGAAGAGCAACGATTCACCGCGCTGCTCCGGGCTGCCGCGGACAGGCGCGAAGGGCTCGCAAGGCTTGCCGGTCACCTTGGTTCTGCCCGTTCTCGGATGGAATCCGCAGCGGCCGAAGTGGGCCGTTTGCACGAATCGCTCCGGGCAGGGGAGGAGCGCCGCACCAAAGCACAACTGGATTTTGCTGCCCTCGAATCTCAGGTTGCCGGGGCCGAAGCCGGGGAAGAAGATCTCGACGCCGAATACGAGACGGCCGCCAATGAACTCGACGCCCTGAATGAAGAAGGCCGTCAACTCGCCGAAAACTCCAGCGCCGCCGAACAACAGCGGGCTGCCCTCGCCGCCCGACTCGAAGCGCTCAGCCTGGGGCTGAACCGTAAAGACGGCACCGCGGCACTCCTAGAACACGGTGCGGCAGGGCTGCTCGGCGAGGTTTCCGCCTCGGTCAAAATCACCTCCGGGCATGAGGCGGCCATCGCCGCGGCGCTCGGCTCCATTGCCGGTGGACTGGTAGTTGCTGACGCTCAAGCCGCCTTAACGGCCTTGGAAAAACTCAAAACGGACGACGCCGGCACAGCCTCGCTGCTGATCGCCGGCGGTTCCGGGGCTCCCGGAAAAGCACCTGACACAGCAACAGGCAAAACCAGTTCTAAAAAATCCTCCGGACCTCTGCCCGCCGGTGCTAACTGGGCGAACACCGTTGTGAGCGCATCCTCTCAAGCCGGTCAGGCCGTCGTCGCACTTTTGGAAAACACTGTCCTGGTGGATTCTCTGGAAGCCGCCGCGAGCGTTATTGCCGAACGTCCGGAGCTGACGGCCGTGACTCCGTCGGGGGAGTTGCTCACGGCTTCCCGAGCTCACGGTGGTTCCGGTGCCGCACCGTCGTTGTTGGAAACCCAGTCCGCAGCCGACGAAACCCAAAAGCAGCTCGCCGCCATCCAAGCTGATCTTGAGCGCTATCGTTTTTCGCAGGCCTCGCTCACTTCGCGAAAAACCCAGGCACAGGACCGGGCTGACTCCGCTCTGGCCAAGCTGCATGATTCAGACGCCCAATTTGCCGCAGTGGCCGAGCGACTTGGCCAGCTGAACTCGCAACTACGCTCGGCCATTGGCGAGCAAGAACGTCTTTCCGCGTCTTTGGAAACGGCCCAGGCCAACCTTGTGCGCGAACAGGCTGCCCTCGAAGAAGCCACGCAACGCCTCGATGCCGCTCAGGAGGACCCGGGCACTCAGGACGAGGAAGAACCATCTGCGGAACAGCGTGCGGCCTTGGCCGCGCAAGCCACCGCCGCACGTGCGGCCGAGGTGGAAGCACGCTTGGCTCTGCGAAGTGGCGAGGAGCAACTTGCCGGCGTCAGTAACCGGGCGCAGTCCCTGGAACGTGCTGCGGTTGCCGAACGCAAGGCGCGTGAAGAAGCCCAACGTCGGACCCAGATCCGAGCACGTTCGGCCGCACGCGCGGGAGCCGTAGCCCAGACGGCGCAGGGAACCATTGCTTTAGTGGAGACCTCCATGGACGCTGCCGCCCGGCGAAGGGACTTGGCTGAAGAAGAACGAGCAGCCCGTGAAGTAGAACTTGTTGCAGCACGTGCAGCCAACGAGAATCTTGTTCGTGAACTGGCAGAACTTACTGACACGGTTCACAAGGACGAGTTGGCTCGAGCACAGCAGCGGCTCCGTATTGAGGCGTTGGAAAACAGGGCCATTGACGAGCTCGGTATCTCAGCTGATCAGCTCATTGATCAGTACGGTCCTGACCAAAATATTGAGTCCGTGGACCCTGAGGGTGAAACCGTCTCCGCCCCCTATGTTCGTTCCGAGCAAGAGCGCCGGCTCAAACGCGCCGAGAAAGACCTGACCTCTCTGGGCAAGGTCAACCCCTTGGCTTTGGAAGAATTCGCCGCCCTTGAAGAACGTCACCAGTTCCTGGCGAGCCAACTCGAAGACCTTAAACAGAGCCGCAAAGATCTGCTGGAGATCATCAAAGAAGTGGACCAGCGGGTTCAGCAAGTGTTCGCTCAGGCGTTCGAGGACACTGCCGAGCAGTTTATTCACGTCTTTGACCGGTTGTTCCCGGGTGGCGAGGGCCGGCTCATCCTGACCGACCCGGACGATCTTTTGAACACTGGTATTGAGGTTGAGGCGCGCCCGGCCGGTAAGAAAATCAAACGGCTCTCGCTGCTTTCCGGTGGCGAGCGGTCGCTCACTGCAGTGGCCCTTTTGGTGGCGATTTTCAAGGCGCGGCCCTCGCCGTTCTACGTGATGGACGAGGTGGAGGCCGCCCTGGACGACGTTAACCTCGGCAGGCTCATCACCATTTTTGAAGAACTCCGCGAATCCAGCCAGCTCATTGTGATCACCCACCAGAAGCGCACCATGGAAGTGGCCGACGCGCTCTACGGCGTGACCATGCGTGGCGATGGTGTGTCCACGGTGATTAGTCAGCGACTGGAACCGCGCTAGCTTGAGCCGTGCTGTTTGTTGGTGAGCGGGTTAGTTGCCTGCGGGTTTGCGCCGAAGAATGGCCGGACGGGTCGCGGTCTCCAGAGTTTCGGGAGCACGTAACCAATAGGCCGCAGCCAGCAACGAGGTTGCCGCAGCTAGCGCAAACGCCGGACCGTAGGACCACAAGTCCACCATCACACCAGCGGCGATCGGGCCAATGATGGTTCCCAAGTCCTGAACCATTTGGAAGGTGGCCAAAACCTTGCCGCCGCTGCGTCGCGAACCAATGATGTCTGCCACGGACGCTTGCTGGGCCGGGCTAAACAACCCCGAGCCGAAACCGGCCACCGCTGACAGGATCACAAACACCGGCACCGAGGTGGAGAACCCCAAACCTGCCATGGCCAAACCGTTGACGGTCAGACCAAGGATCATCATGGGTCGCCGGCCCCACGAGTCAGCCAACTTCCCGGCAAAGAACAGCGCAAGCCCGGTGCCAATGGCGAACACAGCCAAGGAAGCACCAGCGGTCTGCGGCCCGGCATCCAAAACTACGACGGCGAAGAGCGGCACCAGTGCCATTCGCACCCCGAAGGAGGACCAGCCAGTTGAAAAACCAGAGGCCAGGGCGGCCCGGTAGGTCCGAAGCCCCAAGGCCTCGCGAAGTGTCATGGCGGGAGCGTCCGGAGCCGCTGAAGTGGCAGGGGTGCCAGCCGCCGGAGCGGCAGGACCGGCAGCCAACGGCGCAGCTGCCCCCAGCGGTTCTTCAGCAGACCCGGGAACTGTTGTGCCGGCGTCGTCCACTGGTACTAGAACTGGCGCCAAGGCCGAAGGCCGCAAGAAGTAAGCCACCAGGCCAGCGGCGATCACGAGGGTTCCGGCGTAAACCAGAAATGCCAAGTGGAGGCCGAACTGGCCCAAAATTCCACCAAAGACCGGGCCGGTGATGTTGCCGAGCAAAAACGCGCCAGAGTAGGCGCTGGTGACGCGTCCGCGTCCACCGTCCGGTGCCAAACGAACCAGCAAACTCATGGCAGAAACCGTGAACATGGTGGATCCCAGGCCGCCCAAACCGCGGAACAGAAGAAGTTGCCAATATTCTGCAGCGAACGCACACGCCACCGAGGAGGCGGCCACCACCAAAATTCCGGTGATGTACACACCCCGCTCACCAAAGCGCTCAACCAAAGAACCAGCACTTGGGGCAAAAATGAGACGGGCCAGGGCGAAGACGCTGATCACCGCAGCTGCTGCACCGACGTCGACGTTAAAACTGCGCGCAAACTGTGGCAACACCGGGGCAACTAGGCCGTAGCCGAGGGCGATGAAAAAGGCTGCAGCAACCAGTACCCGGATCTCACGCCCCAGCACCAGTCGGGGTTTTGAGGCGGAACGCGGGGGAGTGCTACTGGCTTGGCTCATGGTTCTAGAAGTTTTTCACGTTTTTGCTATGAGAAGCTAAGAGGGTGAATGAGATCCTCCCCATAATTTTGTACGTCATTGGTGCCATCGCGGTTGTTGGGCTCTCCATCCCGGTGCTGCTCAAGTCGCGCAAGAGCTCAAAGAACTACTCAACAACGCGCGGCTCCAACGATCCGCCCGCCTCCGTAGCAGTCGAGGAGCGCACGGATTCTGCTCCGGCAGCTACTGCGACGGCGCCGGTTGATGCCCCGCCGCTGGACGAATCAGACGTTGCTGTTGACGTTCCGGACGACGCTTCCGGGCTGGAAACCATCCAAGTAGACACTCCTTCGCCGGTGGCTGGACGGTTGGCACGGCTTCGCGAACGCCTCTCGAAGTCCAACAACATGCTGGGCAAGGGTCTTTTGGCGCTGCTTTCCTCTGACAAGATCGACGAGGATGTCTGGGACGAAGTTGAAGAAACTCTCCTGCTCGCAGACCTCGGAACAGAACCCACCATGGCCTTGGTTGACGCTCTGCGCGAACGCGTACGCATCCTGGGCAGCCGCGACCCCCAGCAGGTCAAAGCCATGCTGCGCGAAGAACTCATCAAGCTCGTTGACCCCACCATGGACCGCAGCCTGACCACCACCCGCCACGACGGAAACCCGGCAGTCATGATGGTGGTTGGTGTTAACGGTGTTGGAAAAACCACCACCGTTGGAAAACTCGCTCGCGTCCTGGTGGCCGAAGACAAAGACGTAGTTTTGGGCGCGGCGGATACTTTCCGCGCCGCGGCCGCCGAACAGCTTGCCACCTGGGGTGCGCGGGTTGGTGTGCCCACTGTAAAGTCCGACGTCGACGGGGCAGACCCAGCGTCGGTCGCCTTCGAAGCGGTCAAGGCAGGTATTGAAGGCGAAGTGGACGTTGTAATGGTGGACACCGCAGGCCGGCTCCAGAACAAAGTTGGACTGATGGACGAACTTGGCAAGGTCAAGCGAGTCATCGAAAAGCTCGCCACCGTTGACGAAGTACTCCTGGTCCTGGACGCCACCACCGGGCAGAACGGACTCACACAGGCCAAGGTCTTCTCCGAGGTAGTGAACATCACCGGCATTGTGCTGACCAAACTGGACGGCACGGCCAAGGGTGGCATTGTGGTCGCGATCCAAAAGACACTCGGTGTCCCAGTCAAGCTGATCGGACTCGGCGAAGGTCCCGATGACTTGGCAGTGTTCGAAGCCGAATCCTTTGTGGACGCGCTCCTGAACTAAAGGATCTTGTTCTAGAAAACAGGACGCCCTCCCGGATTTTTTGTCCGGGAGGGCGTCCTTCTTTTAAGCGCAAACCTTATTTGTAGCTGTAGTTCAACACCGTCACCGTGCCGGCTGTGATGTTGAAACTCTGCACGTTCTGGGCCTTCTTGAACCCGGGGACCAGCTGACGCTCGGCTAGTGGGACGGGTGCGCCGGTGCCACCATCAATCCGGGTTTTGTCTTCCGCACTGTAACTTGGCCCGGTCATTTGGGTCATAGTTCCATTCACGGCCTTCGCGGGGAGTTTGAGGCTAACTGCAACTTGCGCCGACTTGGTGGGGTCATTCTCGTTGACCAACACCACGGTGGTACTGCCGTTGGGCATCTGCAGACTGAAAGCGGTAGTGAGGCCGCCACCAGTGACCGTCTGGTTGAGGTAGTCACCGCTGCCAATGTTGGCGACCATCAACATTCCAAAGTAATTCGCACGCGGTGAGAAGACGCCGTCGGGCTTCAGGTACTTACCGCCGCTACAAATCGGGGACATCGGCGGGCCACCAATGCAGGTAGACAAGGAACTGTGCAGGGCTAGACGCTCGGCACCGCGGCGGGTTGAACTCAACAAATATTCGGTAGCCCAGAGCGCGGAGGCGTGAACCTTGGTGGTGGGATTGGAGCCAGGGCAGGCAGAGACACCTGTTTCAGACAGCCACACGGGGACGTTGTACCGCTTCGCCAGCCGGATCGCCTCAGCGTGGTAATTCGCAATGTCCGTATCCAATGCGGTGCTCATTAGGTTCGCGATGGTGGGCTTGTTGGAGGCCACCGAGCCGTCGCAGCTGTACAGCGGGTAGTGGTGGAAAGAGAGGATCTTGCTCTGCTTTGTGGGGGTTTGCAGGAACGGTTCCCACCAAGATTCGGTGTAGGTTCCCGGGCCCACCACGGGAACTTGCGGCGCCACCGCGGCGATGGCGTCAGCGTACGCTTTGAACTCCGTCAAAAACGCGTCGACGTTATAGCTGGCCGGACGAAGGTCAGTTTTGGCAAAGCCGTTAGGTTCGTTGCCCACGGTGAAACCCACCAGGCGCTTGCCAAAAATACCGGAAGCGTTCTTCACAAAATCCGCGGCCCGGTCCGGGTTGAAGTGGCCCAAGTCGACGGTGATCAGGATGGTGCCGTCCACCTTGTCCAACACACCCATCACACGTTTCAAGTCATCCGGTGTCACCACCTGAGCTGGGTGGCCATCGATGCCCTTGTACCCGGCAGGCATGGACTCCTTTTTGGACGTCCAAAAGAATCGACGGTCCACGGAGTTACCGCCAAAACGCAAAAACGGCTTGTCCATCACCGAGAGCATGTTCAACAGCGTGGAATTGTTCGCGTTGAATTCCTGATCCGCCAGATCCGTAGCTTCGAGCGAAAGACCCGTGTCCCCGGGTTTAAACGACGTTCCGGTTTTCGTGGCAGCAACGGTGATGTTCAGCGGCGCCACTTTTTGCAGAGGCGAGTCGGCTGGCGGCGAAAGCTGCTGATAGTAGGGAGACTTCGGCACAGTAGGCGTCGGCGTGGGAGTGGCAACTGAGCGGCTGGTGGTTCCACTACTTGAGGGTGTGTCTATTGATGCGGGATTGTCCTGCTTGGGCGCCCAAACGCCAGTAAACACCAATGTTAACCCCACTCCAGCAAGAGCAGCCACAGCCCCAATAATCCACCGCCACTTGGGCTTGGAAGGCTGTGGCGCCGATGGCGCCTGGCCATTACTGGCGTTGGACGGCTGCGAAACCGGGCTGTTTTCTTCACGGGCGCCGGAAGGCGGGGTCATCAGGGTGCTCCAAAGACTAGGGGCAAGGGGCGGACTGAAATCATCCTAACCATCGCAGCCAAAATGCCGCAGAAGGGGTGAGACGAAACACAAGCGAAACAAAACGGACACTCATCATTTACGCCGAGCCGAAATCCGTAACAGAGCCGACATGTAATTCCGAATAGACCGAAACACGGCCAGCCAAAACTTAATCCCAGAACGCATAGGCGTTGATTCAGGCGGTTTAGACCGCGTACGCACTCCCCATTGCAAGGAAAGGACGTTGGCCATGGAACTCACAGCCGGTCACGTATGGCTAATGGTGTCAGCCGCTCTGGTGCTCTTTATGACGCCCGGCCTGGCATTCTTCTACGGCGGTATGACTCGCGCCAAAGCAGCACTGAACATGATGATGATGAGCTTCATCTCAATCGGACTCGTTGGTGTTGTATGGGTCCTCTGGGGCTCATCAATGAGCGGTGGGGAAGGCATCGGGCAGATCTTCGGTAACCCGTTCACTACCTTCGGTCTCCACGGCATCAACACCCCCGATGGCCTCATCAAGGTTGGCTTCGCAGCAACCTTCGCCATCATCACCGTTGCACTGATCTCCGGTGCAATCGCCGACCGCGCTAAGTTTGGCGCCTGGGCAGTCTTCGTCCCGGTCTGGGTCACTTTGGTCTACGCACCGCTCGCCTTTATGGTCTGGGGTGGTGGCCTCTTCGGTCCCGACGGCGCAATTGGCAAGGCTCTTGGCCCGGCCATCGACTTCGCTGGTGGAACAGTTGTTCACATCAACGCTGGTGTTGCCGGCCTGATCCTCGTTCTGATCATCGGTAACCGCAAGGGCTTCGGCAAGGACCCCAACCACCGCCCGCACAACATCCCGTTCGTAATGTTGGGTGCAGCAATCCTCTGGTTCGGTTGGTTCGGCTTCAACGGTGGTGCAGCTACCACCGCAGAGCAGGCCGGTTTGATCTGGGTCAACACCTTGGCAGCACCCGCAGCAGGTATGTTGGGCTGGCTCATTATTGAACGCATCCGCGACGGCCACCCCACCTCCTTGGGTGCCGCTTCCGGTGTAGTAGCTGGTCTGGTTGCCATCACGCCGGCTTGTGCAAACGTCAGCCCGCTTGGTGCCTTGGCACTGGGTGTAGTTGCCGGTGTAGCTTCGGCGCTCGCAGTAGGCCTGAAGTTCAAGTTCGGATATGACGATTCACTCGACGTAGTTGGTGTCCACCTGGTTTCGGGCATCATCGGAACTGTGGCCCTGGGCTTCATCGCTCTGCCCACCGACGGTGTTGGTGGCGGTCTCTTCTACGGCGGCGGTTTCGCTCAGCTCTGGGCACAGCTTGCAGCAGCAGGAGTTGCCATCGCATTCTCTGCCATCATGACCACCATCATTGCGCTTGCAATCCACAAGACCATGGGCTTCCGTGTTAGTGAAGAGCAAGAAGTAGTTGGTGTTGACTTGAGCCAGCACGCAGAGACGGCATACGAGTTTGGTATCAGCGGACGCGGCGGAAGCTTCCAGCCGCTCCACGAAATCATCAAGGGCCACGACGACGCTCGTAAGAGCGAAGACACCGGAAAGGCAAAGGTAGACGCATGAAACTCATCACCGCAATTGTCCGGCCGGAGAAGCTAGAAGCTATCCGCGAAGGCCTCGAGGCCTATGGGGTACAAGGACTTACGGTGAGCGCGGCCAGCGGCTATGGCCGTCAGCGCGGCTACACCGAGGTGTACCGTGGCGCAGAATACAACGTGGACCTTTTGCCCAAGATTCGAGTGGAAGTTTTGGCCACCGATGATCAGGCAGACGACATCTTGGACGTATTGATTTCTTCCTCCAACACCGGCCGCGCCGGTGACGGAAAAGTCTGGACCATCGATGTTTACGAAGCAGTTCGTGTCCGCACAGGTGAACGCGGTACCGCGGCCATCTAGGCATAAAACAGCAAAATAAAACTGGCCGGGTCGCTTTTAGCGGCCCGGCCAGATTTGTCTAAAGGCTCAAAAAATAAAGTTCGACGACGTCCCGCTCACCGGCCGGACGTCGTCGAACTTTTTTGTTTTAATCGCTGCTGATTTGTTCTACTTCGCTGCCGAAGTATCCGGCTTAGCGGACGTGCTGGTTGCTACCGGCTCGTCCCTGTCCGGTGCGCCAGGCCAGCCCTCGGGGCCATCGCTGCCGGCTGCGTATTCTTCGAGCGGCACCTTGTTGGCTTCCCACGACTTCAGCACGGGTTCCACGATCCGCCAGCAATCCTCGGCAATATCGCCACGTACCGAGAGCAGTGGATCCCCGCTCAGCACACCATCCAAAACTTCACCGTAAGGGAGCAGATCGGAGGCGTTCAGCTCGCTGGTCAGCGTGACGCGGTCCAGGCTGAATAGATCGCCGGGGCCGTTGACGTCGATGTCGAAATTGAGGGTGTCCGGTCCAAAACCGATCCGCAACTTGTTCGGCGTATCAACGCCGGAGAAGCCTTCGGGCAAGTGCGGCACGGGGCGGAAGGTGATAACCGCTTCCTTGCGCTTGGAGCCAACTGCTTTTCCGGAGCGCAGAATAAACGGCACACCTGCCCAACGTGCGTTTGCGATTCCCACTGTGACTGCCGCGAGGGTTTCGGTGGACCGCTTTGGGTCAACACCTTCTTCGGAGGCGTAGTCCGGGATCTTTCGAGAATCCAAGGTCCCGGCCGTGTACCTGGCCCGGTGGGTGGACTTTTTGTAGGGGGCGCTGACGCTGCTGGCGCGCAGCACGGTGCTGATCGCTTCTCGGAGATCGCGTTCGTGCAAAGTGGACGGAACCTCAATAGCCAGCAGGGCCATGATCTGGAGCAAGTGGCTCTGGATCATGTCACGCAAAGCACCTGCGCCGTCGTAATAACGGGCACGGCCTTCAAGGGCGAGATCCTCATCAAAGATGATCTCGACTTTCTCAATGTGATCGCGGTTCCAGACCGGCCCCAAGAAACGGTTGGCGAAGCGCAAACCCAAAATGTTCAGCACGGTGGCTTTGCCCAAGAAGTGGTCAACACGGTGAATGTGATCCTCGGGGACCAGCTCACGCAGAGTTTCATTCAGCTCACGGGCCGACTCCTCTGAGGAACCAAAGGGCTTCTCCATGACCAGACGAGTTCCTTCAGGGACTTCATCGGGGGAGAGTGCCTCACAGGCGAGCTGGCTGACGTGCGGTGGGAGGGCGAAGTAAACAGCCACGGGACCATCGAGGGAATTCAACAACTCCGCAAGAGGTCCATCTTTGGTGACGTCAACCTGGTGGTAGGTGCTGTCCGCGGCGATGGCCTTGAGAGCTTTTTTGCCGGCAGCGTCAGCAGATGCGGTCTCTTCTTTAAAGGACTCAGTGAGCCGGTCCTGCCACTGTTGGGCAGTCCACGCATCCGAGCCAGCGCCCACAAGTCGCAGTTGCTGTGCGCGGCCCAAAGCCACTAGGCGCGCAAGCCCGGGAAGCAGCAGCCTGCCGGTCAGATCCCCTGAAGCGCCGAGGATTAGAAGAGTCTTGACGGTCGATGTTCCGGATCCACGTCCGGCCGTTGAACTAGTCACACAGCCAGCATGCCACTGCAAGGGCCGGACTTGGTACCCTAGATAGTCGAGTCGTGTCGCAAATGTTGGCACCGAGTAAAACCGGGGCCGCACTCGCGAGGCAACCAAAGCGCTGTTCCAGCGCTACAGGCTGCGGACGGCTCCAACATGCTCCTGGGAATCCACTGAAAGAAGTGCGCGGCACGTGTTCAATTCACTCTCTGACCGGTTGACAGCAACCTTCAAGAACCTGCGCGGCAAGGGCCGTCTCACCGAAGCGGACATTGACTCAACAGTCCGTGAAATCCGGCGTGCCCTCCTTGACGCTGACGTGGCAGTGTCCGTGGTCCGCGAATTCACTGGACGGGTCAAAGAACGTGCGCTTGGCGCCGAGGTCAATGCTGCCCTGAATCCCGGCCAGCAGATCGTCAAGATCGTCAATGAAGAGCTCGTTGAAATCTTGGGCGGTCAGACCCGCCGTATCCGGTTGGCCAAAACCGGACCCACCATCATCATGTTGGCCGGTCTCCAAGGTGCCGGTAAAACTACCCTCGCGGGCAAGCTGTCCAAGTGGCTCAAGTCCCAAGGCCACAGCCCCCTTCTGGTGGCCTGTGACCTTCAGCGCCCCAACGCAGTCACCCAGCTCCAGGTTGTTGGTAAGCGTGCCGGCGTTCCGGTTTACGCACCCCACCCGGGCGCCACTTCCACCGAATTGGATCAGCCTGCCGGTGACCCCGTTGCGGTGGCCCGCGCCGGTGTTGAAGAAGCACGTCAGAAGCTTCACGACGTCGTAATTGTGGACACCGCAGGCCGCCTCGGTGTTGACGCCGAAATGATGGATCAGGCTCGCCGGATCCGTCAGGCGATCATCCCGAACGAAGTTCTTTTTGTTATTGACTCGATGATTGGTCAGGACGCTGTTAACACGGCGATGGCCTTCGACGAGGGTGTTAACTTCACCGGTATTGTCCTCTCCAAGCTCGACGGCGACGCCCGCGGTGGTGCAGCACTCTCGGTAGCTTCCGTGACTGGCAAGCCCGTGATGTTCGCATCCACCGGTGAGGGTGTTGACGACTTCGAGTTGTTCCACCCGGACCGTATGGCTTCGCGCATCTTGGACATGGGTGACGTCCTGACTCTTATTGAGCAGGCAGAAAAGTCTTGGGACAAAGACGAAGCAGCTCGAATGGCGAAGAAGTTCGCCGATCAAGAAGACTTCACCCTTGATGACTTCCTGGCTCAGATGCAGCAGATCCGCAACATGGGATCCATGAAGAAGATGCTAATGATGATGCCCGGAGCTGCAGGGATGCGTCAGCAGCTCGAAAACTTTGACGAGCGCGAGATTGATCGTGTTGAGGCAATTGTTCGCTCCATGACTCCTCACGAGCGTGTGGCTCCGAAGATCATCAACGGGTCCCGTCGCGCACGTATTGCTCGCGGTTCCGGTGTTCACGTTTCCGAGGTCAACGGCCTGTTGGAGCGTTTCTCGCAGGCTCAGAAGATGATGAAGAAGATGGCAGCCGGTGGCGGAATGCCTGGCATTCCCGGCATGGGTGGCCCCGGTGGCGGCACGGCGCGTAAAAACGGCAAGAACGCACCGAAGAAGAAGGCTCGCTCCGGTAACCCGGCCAAGGCTGCGCAGGAACTCCGCGATGCCGAGGCCAAGCGTGCCAACGCTGCAAAGGCCGCACCGAGCGGTGCATCATTCGGCCAGCCCGGCGCCGACTTTGACCCCTCGGCACTGAATCTGCCCAAGGGATTCGATAAGTTCCTCGGCAAATAGTCACTGGGTTTTCCAGCATCTAGATGGCCCCGTTCACTTGATGGACGGGGCCATTTCTGTGCCTTCGGCCCAATGTCAGAGCAGTGTTCTAGGGTGGAGTAATGCAAAAGTCGCGCGTAGTTTTCGTCCCTGGTACTGGGCCTTCCGGCGCGCAAGCTTGGCCCCGCCAGCATGGCCTGTCCCTTGATTTTGATGCATTGTTCCTCAAAGCTGCCCCGAGTGATTATTCCTGGGAGCAGCGCAAGGCCGCGGTAGCGAGCGCCCTTGAAGACGGCGGCCATCTCGTGGCCCACGCCGAGGGTGCTGCCGACGCCATGTACGTGGCCCTCGAGCACCCGGAACTTGTTTCATCCCTGGCGCTTTTTGAACCGGCATGCCTCTCGCTCACCGCCGAACTGCCAGCCACTGCCGCATACCTTTCGGCCCATTCCAAGGATGAGCTCCGCCCCTGGGAGGCGCCGGTTCACATTGTCCCCGGCGTCCCCACTCTGGTGATCACCGGCGGTTGGGAACCAGTATTTGAGGAAGTGGCCCAGTATTTGGTGGGCACCGGCGCCGTTCACCGTACGACGCCGGGTGCTCACCGCCCGCAGGACAGCGTAGAAGCCGCCGGGCTACTGAAGTCCTTCCTGCGGAAACAGTCTCCTCGCTAGGGCTCAGACTCGGCGCCATTTGGCGCCGAGCTCCGCCCTAATCGGTTACAGCGGCGGCCATCCGTTCTAGTTTTGAGCCGGCAGTTCCAGCTCCGGCAAGTAGACCTTGGCACCGGAAGCCATAAATTCGGCGCTCTTCTCTCGCATGCCTTCCTGCGCTTGAGCAATCGCTGCCTGGGAATCGGCCGAACCGTAGGTGTCCCGGATGTCTTGGCTGATTCGCATGGAGCAAAACTTAGGCCCACACATGGAGCAGAAGTGCGCGGTCTTGGCCGGTTCGGCTGGCAGCGTCTCGTCGTGGAAAGACTCTGCAGTTTCGGGGTCCAGCGACAGGGCAAACTGATCGCGCCACCTGAATTCGAAGCGCGCCTTAGACAGGGCGTCGTCACGTTCATTCGCGCCGGGGTGGCCCTTAGCCAAGTCCGCTGCGTGAGCTGCAATCTTGTACGTAATCACACCCGTCTTAACGTCGTCCTTATTAGGCAGACCCAGGTGTTCCTTGGGGGTGACATAGCAGAGCATCGCGGTACCGTACCGGGCAATCTCGGTGGCGCCGATGGCCGAGGTGATGTGGTCATAACCTGGCGCAATGTCCGTCACAAGGGGGCCGAGTGTGTAGAACGGGGCACCCTTGCACAGCTCTTGCTGGCGTTCCACGTTCTCCCGCACCAAGTGGAACGGCACGTGGCCAGGCCCTTCCACCATAACCTGGACGTCGAACTCCCAGGCGCGTTGGGTCAATTCTGCGAGAGTGTCCAGCTCGGCGAACTGTGCTGCATCGTTGGCATCCGCCGTCGCGCCTGGCCGTAAACCATCGCCGAGCGAAAAGGCCACGTCGTACTGGGCGAAGATCTCACACAACTCGTCAAAGTGGGTGTACAAAAAGTTCTCTTGGTGATGTGCCAGGCACCAACCGGCCATAATCGAGCCGCCGCGCGAAACGATCCCGGTGACGCGGTTTGCGGTCAGCGGTACGTAGCGAAGCAGCACACCGGCGTGAATGGTCATGTAGTCCACACCTTGCTCGCACTGCTCAATCACCGTGTCCCGGAAAATTTCCCACGTGAGCTTGTTTGCCTCGCCGTTGACTTTTTCCAGGGCCTGATAGATCGGCACGGTGCCAATGGGAACGGGGGAGTTGCGGATGAGCCACTCGCGCGTGGTGTGAATGTCATCGCCGGTGGACAAATCCATCACCGTGTCAGCACCCCAGCGGGTGGCCCACTGAAGTTTGTCCACCTCTTCGGCAATGGAACTGGTCACCGCAGAGTTGCCAATGTTGGCGTTGATCTTGACCAAAAACGCTTTGCCAATGATCATCGGCTCGGACTCGGGATGGTTGATGTTGTTAGGAATGATGGCTCGGCCAGCTGCTACTTCGCTGCGGACCAATTCCACTTCGCAGTTTTCCCGCAGCGCCACAAACTTCATCTCCGGGGTTACAAGTCCCTGGCGCGCATAGTGCATTTGTGTGACGGTGCGCCCGGCAACTGCCCGACGCGGCACGGGCCGGGTTCCCTTCCACTCTGCGGAGGCGGCGCCGCGCCGCAGAGCCGACTTGCCGTCGTCGAGCAGGTTCCTGCCCCGCCCGGTGTAGGCCTCGGTGTCTTGGCGCTCGGAGATCCACGGAGCCCGGAACGGTTCCAAGCCCAGTACCGGGTCACTTCCTGGCCCGGCTGTTCGGTACAGCTGAAGCGGCGGGTTGGCCGCGCCGTTGGGGGACGGGTCCAAAGCCACTTCGGTGACGGGGACACGGATGCCACTTTCGGCGTCGGAAATATATGCCAAAGAGTGGGACGCGAGGCTCATTACGGGCGTTGGTGACTCGTTTTGGGTAGAGCTGTGCTGTGAATTTGTGGTGCTCAAGGTGTTGCTCACTTCCTTCGCCGGCATTACCCGGACAGGTTCAACGGTCGCAAGCTGCGTCAGCCTGATCTCAGCCCATGCATGGGCACCCGTGTGGTCGTAGACGAAGCTACCACAAGGAATCGCCATCCACTTGGAATAAATTGAAGCTTCAAGTAATTTAATAGAGTGAACCCACAACGAGAGCCGTTGCGATCCACGTCAGGAGATACCGTGTCCACTGGTGCAAACACCCAAGACCTTTTGCCCGCCGAGCTGAATATGGGCACGGTGATGCTCAAGGTCGGCGACCTCAAAATGATGTCCAAGTACTACCAGACGGCCTTGGGCTTAGACGTTGTGGCCGAACAAGACGGCGGACTGTACCTGGGCCGCGGCGCCACCCCGGTAGTTCACCTCGCCCCGGCAGCTGGACTCCAACTGCCCTCCCGCGGCGAAGCCGGCTTGTTCCACACGGCAATCCTGTTCAAAGACCAGCCCTCGCTCGCCGCAACCGTAGCCACCGCAGCCAACTTTGAGCCGCAAGCTTTTGTAGGCAGCGCCGATCACCTGGTCAGCGAAGCCTTCTACTTCACTGACCCGGAAGGCAACGGAATTGAGCTCTACTTCGACAAGCCCCGCGAGTCCTGGAAATGGGACGGAGCGAACGTGGTGATGGACAATGTCGCCCTGCCGCCGCAGCAGTACCTCAACGATCACCTCAGCGAAGCATCCCTCGAGAACCAACGCCAAGCAGACGCAGGCGTGGGCCACGTCCACCTCCAAGTGGGAGACGTTGCCAAAGCCGAACAGTTCTACGTCAAAACCCTTGGCTTTGAACGAACCGCAGGTTGGCACGGCCAAGCACTCTTCGTATCCGCCGGCGGATACCACCACCACATGGCCATGAACGTCTGGAACAGCCGAGGTGCCGGTCCCCGCAAGGACACCCTGGGCCTGGGCGAAGTTCTCATCGAAGTTCCCGCCAGCGATGACCTCGGTGCGCTCGCAGATCGGCTCAAGGTTGCCGGCTACGCCTCACACCACACCGGTGCCGAACTTCGCTTCGAAGACCCGTGGAAGAACCAAATCCGCGTTGCGGTGCGCTAAATCTTGAGGCACGCTGGGCTAGGCTGAAGCTGGCACCGTGAAAGCGGAGGCCTAGTCCCATTGAGCAGCACTACAGCGAGGTAATCGTGCCGGAAATCACCAGCTTCACTGAAGTATTTGTAGCCACTCACGACGCAGCACTCAAACACGCAAAAGCCCTCGAAGCTGCCAGCAACGGTGCGGCCTTGGTTGCCTCCTACGTCGGGGCCGTCCGCATCCCCAACATCTCCGACTATGAGATCGAACAACTCGGAGACGTGGCCGGCGCGGCAGTGCACGCCGGGGGAGCCGACTTTGAGCTCTCCATGGTTGACGTGGACTCTGACTCCTTGCTCGCCGTCCCCGCGCCAATGGTGCGTGTCCTGGCTGAACTCTTGACCTACCAGAGTGAAGGCGAAGGTGACGTCCTCGAGGAAGTGTCCACCACGTGGGCTGGGCAAGAGGACATGCCGTTCGACGCCGACGCTGCCGCCGGCCATGTGCGGGCTCTGGCCAAGCTTGCTGCAGAAGTAGACGAAGCCAGCCGCACCCAGCTGTACGTTTTTGCTGTTTAGAACCTTCCGTCCCACCCAAAACGCGCCGGATAGGGGACCTTTCGCAAAATAGTCCAGGCTCTGGCATAATGGACAGGTACTCGATGCGCGCGGCCCCTCTCTCTGCGTGACGTCTTGTCCTTCCGAAACCGCAAGTATGGCCCGCCCCACGGGTGCAGAACCGCGGATTCACCCCGTTTCAGAAACAGGAGTGACCACAAAAGTGGCCGTAAAGATTCGCCTTAAGCGCTTCGGTAAGATGCGCGCACCGTACTACCGCATTGTTGTAATGGACTCCCGCGCCAAGCGCGACGGCCGTGCCATTGAAGAAATCGGTAAGTACCACCCCACCGAAGAGCCCTCGTTCATCGAGGTTAGCTCCGAGCGTGCACAGTACTGGCTTTCTGTGGGCGCACAGCCCACCGAGCAGGTTGCCGCGATCTTGAAGATCACCGGTGACTGGCAGAAGTTCAAGGGCTTGCCCGGCCAGGAAGGCACCTTGAAGACCAAGGCTGCCAAGGAAGCATTCGTTGCTCCGGAGAAGGGTTCCGTCATCATTCCGGAAGCCATCACCCCGAAGGCAAAGAAGGCTGAAGAAGCTGAAGAGGCTCCCGCCGCCGAGGCAGAGACCACCGAGGCTGAGTAAATTGCTGGCAGAAGCTCTCGAGCACTTGGTTCGCGGAATCGTTGACTCTCCTGAAGACGTCAAAGTTACCGCCAAGAACAACCGCCGCGGGGATACCCTCGAGGTGCGCGTTGATCAAGAGGACCTTGGCCGCGTAATTGGTCGTCAGGGCCGCACCGCACGTGCATTGCGCACTGTAGTGAACGCCCTCGCCGATGGCGAGCAAGTCCGAGTTGACGTCGTTGATACCGACCGTCGTCGCTAACGAGTAGCTACGCACAGTTTTGAACTGGCTTTAGTCCGGCCCCTCCACCGAATATGGTGGAGGGGCCGGACTGTTTTAGAGCCACAGCCAATAATCCCGGCCACAATTTTTTAGACATAGAGGACACAATGAAGCTTCAGGTAGCTCGAATCGGCAAACCCCACGGCATTCGCGGCGAAGTCACCGTTCAGGTACTCACCGACGCCCCGGAAGATCGGTTTGTCCCCGAGACTGAATTCATTGTGGAGCCGGCCAATTTGGGCCCGCTGACCGTCTTTAGCGCACGCTGGAACAAAGACATCCTTCTGCTCGGCTTCGACGAGATCGTCAGCCGCAACGAGGCCGAGACGCTCCGTGGCGCCAAGCTGTTTATTGAAACCGAGGAGCTCGCCGAAGATGGCGACGATTCTGACGCTTGGTATGAGCACGAACTCGTAGGACTCGAGGCCCGTGTTGGCAATGAGAAAGTCGGCACTGTCAAAGCGCTAACTACCCTGCCGGCCCAAGACTTGCTGACCATCGAAACGCCTGCCGGTGAGGAAGTGTTAGTCCCGTTTGTTGAACAGATTGTGCCTGAGGTCAACGTGGCGGATGGTTTTGTTCTGCTCACTCCGCCGGATGGATTGTTTGAACTAAACCGCGAAGGCGAATAAATGCGCATAGACGTCTTTAGCATTTTCCCCGAGTATCTTGCACCGCTTGAGCTCTCTCTTTTAGGTAAAGCGCGCCAAGAGGGGACGCTGGAACTTGCCGTCCACGATCTGCGCAGCTTCACCACTGACAAACACCGCAGTGTTGACGACACCCCCTATGGTGGCGGCGCCGGAATGGTGATGAAGGCTGAGCCTTGGGCTCTTGCCCTCGAGTCAGTGCTCCAGCCCGAAAGTGCTGCAGGGAAGCCGGTCCTTATTGTTCCCTCCCCAGCTGGTGCACGTTTCAACCAGGCCATGGCTTACGAACTCGCTGAGGAGGAGCACCTTGTGTTTGCCTGCGGGCGTTACGAGGGCATTGACGAACGAGTTATTGAATGGGCAGCAGACCACTACGATGTGCGTCCAGTGAGCTTGGGGGACTACGTCCTTAACGGCGGTGAAGTAGCTGTACTGGCTATGGTTGAGGCTATCGGCCGGCTTTTGCCCGGAGTTGTAGGTAATCCGGAGTCCCTCGTGGAGGAATCGCATTCGGACGGATTGCTCGAGTATCCCGTATATACCAAACCGGCACAGTGGCGTGAACGTGAGGTTCCGGCCATTCTCTTGAGCGGCAATCACGGCAAGGTTGCTCAGTGGCGCCGTCACCAGCAGTACTCCAGGACGGCGGAGCGCCGCCCGGACCTGATGGAAACGTTCGACGCCGCAAACTTGCCACGAGCTGATCGTGAGGCTTTAGGGGCACTAGGGTACGCCGTCGTCGACGGTAAATTGCGCACTGGTGAGTTTGGACCGCAGCGCTAAGATTCGCCTGTCTGCCCGCAATATGGCAGAATTAGTCCTTGTGTCTACTGGGCCCCCACCTGCCACGGGGGGAGTGCGGCCAACAGTGAGATGCCCCATTCGTTTCAAGCAGTGAAACGAGTGGCAAACATGATTTTCGGTAATGAATTCTTGCACATATGCAGGCTTCATTGCCGTGACCCAAAGTGAATGACCTGTGGCGTTCACCAGGAGTGGATTAATGCATATCCTCGATAGCGTAGATGCAGCATCGCTGCGTAATGATGTTCCCGAGTTCCGCGCGGGTGACACCATCAAGGTGCACGTGAACATCATCGAAGGTAAGAACTCTCGTGTTCAGGTATTCCAGGGCTTCGTCCTTGGCCGCCAGGGCGACGGCGTTCGTGAAACCTTCACCGTCCGCAAGGTTTCCTTCGGTGTCGGCGTAGAGCGTACCTTCCCGGTACACTCCCCGATCATCGAGAAGATCGAGCTCGTCTCCAAGGGTGACGTGCGTCGCGCCAAGCTTTACTACATGCGTGCACTGCGCGGTAAGGCTGCGAAGATCAAGGAAAAGCGCGACTTCAGCACCGGCAAGTAAGGCAAACCCGGCCAATGGCCGGGTAGCCCGTTCAGGATGCGGCCCATTGCCTTGGAGGCGCCTGCGGCTCCAGCACAGCAAGGAACGTTGAATGAACAGCAAAGAACGCCAGCCCAGACAACTGGGCTGGCGTTTTTTTGCTCTCGGAATTGTTCTTGCCATTCTGATCAGCGCGCTGGTCCGCACACTCTGGGTGGACGTCTATTACATCCCCTCGGCCTCCATGGAGCCCTTACTCGATAGCGGAGACCGCATGTTGGTCTCACGCGTGGATTTCGCTTCTCAAGGAATTCAACGCCAAGACGTGGTGGTTTTCGACGGGCGGGGCTCCTTTGCTCCGTTGAACAGTGGACGCGGACAACTTAGCGACGCTTTCTCCTCGCTGGGCCAGTGGCTGGGTGTTTCAGGCAGCGATACTGTCTACGTCAAAAGGGTCATTGGCTTGCCGGGAGACCACGTGATTTGCTGCAACAACGCAGGAAAAATCACCGTCAACTCAGTACCGCTAGACGAGCCATACCTTTATCCCAGCGATCAGCCCAGTAGAGAAAAATTCAACGTCATCGTGCCAGCGAACCGGCTCTGGCTGATGGGGGACCACCGGTCCGTATCAGCTGACTCACGCAGCCTTCTTGGAGCTCCCGGTGGTGGAATGGTGCCAGAATCCAGGGTCATTGGCCGGCCTATATCCATCATTTGGCCCCTTGATAGATTGACTACATTGCCCCGGACACAGTCAGCGGACGCAACAACAAAGGACGGACACTAATGCCTCAGAACATCGAGGAACCTGCAGCAGAGGAACCCACCGTGGAGCCTGCCGCTAAGGTCAAAAAGCCTTTGCATCCCGTGCTTGCGTGGCTCAAGGAAATCGGCACCATCGTGGTCATAGCGGTCCTGCTGTCCTTTTTGATCAAAACCTTTTTGTTTCGGGCATTTTTTATCCCCTCCGAATCCATGATGAACACCCTTGATGTTCAGGACCGGATCTTCGTGAACCTCCTGGTGCCACGGCCCTTCGCCCTTGAACGCGGTGACGTCGTCGTTTTTAAAGACACCAAAGGGTGGCTGCCAGCAGCAGCCGAAAAACCAACAGGCCCCTTCACGTGGGTTCAGGACGGCCTGACCTTTATTGGCTTGATGCCGGACAATACGCAGCAACACCTTGTTAAGCGCGTTATCGGGTTACCCGGCGATCACGTGATTTGCTGCAACGCAGATCAAAAACTGACTATCAATGGTGCGCCTCTTGACGAGAAATACGTCAACCAAAACGAAGTCCCCACGGTTCAACCCTTTGACATCACTGTTCCGGCCGGGAAGGTATGGGTGATGGGAGATAACCGCAACCACTCGGCTGATTCCCGGGCGCACCAAAACGGCGACGGTGCCGGTTTTGTTGACCTGAGCGACGTTGAAGGTAAAGCAACAGTGATCGCTTGGCCTTTGAACAGGATTCGGGTCCTAGACAACTACTCGGAAGTTTTCCGTGACGTACCGGCTGCCAAACCGCAGAGCGCAGCCGCCCCCTTGACTTCCTCGGGCCAGTAGATGGCTCGAGGTGTGGCGCCAACATTGGTCCACGAACTCTCGCTGCGAACCGATAACGTCCGCTACTTGGCTGCAGTGGATGAGGTGGGACGGGGCGCGTTGGCCGGACCGGTCAGTGTAGGAATTGTGGTTATTGATCTGCATAATCCGCCTGAGCTTCTGGCCGAGGTCCGGGACAGCAAACTTCTTTCTGCGGTCCGGCGTGAATCGCTAGTAGCCGAAATTAATGACTGGGCTGTGGGTTCAGCGGTGGGCCATGCAAGCGCTGCTGAAATAGACCAACTAGGCATTGTTCCTGCACTTCGACTGTCCGGAATGCGTGCACTGCGCAGACTCAGCGGGGATCTAGTGGTGCCGGACGTCGTCCTACTCGACGGCAGCCACGATTGGTTCAGCACACCAGAAACAACGCTCTTTAGCATTGACCCCGCGCCGAACGATGCTGATCTTTGGGCCGAACTAGGCGCTGTCACGGCACCCGTTCACACACTGGTGAAAGCTGACATGACGTGCCTGAGTGTGGCGGCGGCTAGCGTCCTTGCCAAGGTAGAGCGAGACGGGCTAATGGCACAATTGCATGGAGAATTGCCAGCTTATGGTTGGGAAGGAAACAAGGGCTATGGGACGGCTGCACACCGGGATGCCATCCGCGAACACGGTGCTACTGACTACCACCGGAAGACTTGGCGTTTGCTCTGAGATGCACAGCCCGGTCCAGTGGGGCAAGATGGATTCATGAGCGCCGAAGATCTTGAAAACTACGAAACCGACATGGAGCTTCAGCTCTACCGCGAATACCGGGATGTTGTGGGGCTTTTTAGCTACGTAGTGGAGACCGAACGGCGTTTTTACCTCGCAAACCACGTTGATCTTCAAGCCCGTAGCGCCGATGGCGAAGTGTATTTTGACCTGACGCTGCAAGACGCTTGGGTGTGGGATGTTTACCGGTCTGCACGTTTTGTAAAAAACGTCCGCGTTATCACCTTTAAAGACGTCAACGTTGAAGAGTTGCCGCGCAACGAGGAGCTTCAAGTTCCTAAGGACGGCGATCTGGGTAACTAAACCCAGTAACTAAAAGCAGCCGCTGGTTGTCCGACACACTGCTCCTCCACAAGTACTGATTTGGCCAAGTTACCCACATAGCGCACTTTGGCTCTCCCACCGTCTGGGCTTCCCCGCGAAGCTAATGGCGGAGGTACATCATGAGAGCAAAAGACATTTTGGGGCAACGCGGCGAAGAGATCGCAGCAAGCTACCTAGAACAACACGGAATTCGGGTCATCGATCAAAACTGGCGATGCCCGGCCGGCGAGATCGACATTGTGGCAGTGGACGGGGACACCCTGGTTATTGCCGAGGTCAAGACCCGCCGCAACTTGGATTACGGCCATCCATTCGAAGCCGTCACACCCGCCAAGCTGGCACGGCTGCACCGCTTGGCACGGGAATGGGCGCATTCCAATGCGCTCCATCTGCCGTTGAGACGCTTGGACGCCATCGCCGTGATGGATGACGGTGAATCGGACCCCATCATTGAACACCTCAAAGGGGTGGGCTAGATGACCTTGGGCCGCGCCTTCTCGGTAGCGCTCGTAGGTCTGAATGGGTACCTCGTTGAGGTGGAAGCTGACATCGGCCAAACACTTCCCCAATTCGTGGTCCTGGGCCTGCCCGACGCTTCTCTCAACGAGGCTCGGGAACGAATCCGCTCCGCAGCCCACAACTCTGGAATTCCCCTGAGCAGACGCAAAATTACCGTCAACCTCATCCCAGCGTCTCTGCCTAAACGCGGATCTGGATTCGATCTCGCAATTACCATGGCCGCGCTTCGAGCGGCCGGGGACATCCGCGCCATTGACGGCACGGTGTTTATTGCCGAACTGGGATTGGACGGACGGCTGCGACCAGTCCGCGGGATTCTGCCAGCAGTGATGGCGGCAGTGAAGGCCGGTCATCCCAACGTAGTGGTGGCTGACGCGAACGCTGACGAGGCTGCGCTGGTGCCCGGTGCGAATGTCCTGAGCTACCCTACGTTGGCACGCTTGGCCCTGGATATGGGCGCTGACCCCAAAGATCTACTTTTGGACTTGCCACCAGAGAGCGACGCCGAGGAAGAGGTCCTCAGTGATGGATCGATGGTAGTTCCAGACATGAGCGACGTAGCTGGCCAGTTCGAAGCGCGGCAGGCCTTGGAGATTGCTGCAGCAGGGGCCCATCACCTTTTGATGATGGGCCCACCCGGTGCCGGAAAAACAATGCTCGCCGAGAGGCTTCCGGGGATCTTGCCGGACCTTCATGACGATGCAGCCATGGAGGTCACAGCAATACATTCACTCGCGGCAGTACCGAGCCGCACTAACGCACTTATTCGGCGCCCGCCCTTTGAGAACCCACACCACACTGCCACCTCCGCGGCCATCATTGGCGGTGGCTCTGGTTTGCCCCGGCCCGGTGCTGCGTCCCGGGCGCATCGAGGTGTGCTCTTTCTCGACGAGGCGCCCGAATATGACCGTAAGGTCCTGGATGCCCTTCGTCAGCCCCTTGAAAGCGGTGAACTAGTCATCCATCGAGCGGCAGGCGCTGCAGCGTACCCGGCACGCTTTCAACTGCTGCTAGCCGCGAACCCTTGCCCGTGTGGAAAGGCCAGTGGTAAGGGCCTCGAATGCAACTGCACCCCGCTGGCCCGTAGGAGGTATTTCGGACGAATGTCTGGTCCACTCTTGGATCGCGTAGACATTCAGCTCCCGGTTGAGCGCTTGTCCTTGGCTGACTTTGGCCAAGCAGGGACCTCCGAATGCAGTGCAGTGGTGGCAGCTCGAGTGCAACAAGCGCGGGACCGCCAGCATGAGCGGTTAGCGCCGTATGGATATGAGACCAATGCGCAGGTTCCAGGCTCGCTCCTGCGTGGAGTGTTCAAGTTGCCCGGCGATGCCACACGAATTCTTGATGCTGCCTTGGAGCGCGGCATTCTCTCGGCCCGCGGCTACGACAGGGTCCTGCGCATTGCCTGGTCCATCGCTGATTTGGATCAGCGGGCCACCCCCACCCCTAATGACGTTGGCCAAGCGCTGAGCCTACGCCAAGCCGAGTCCGCAGCATAAGGAGAAAATCAATGTCCAAAGAACTCGTCCTGGCCCGGGCATCCTTATCCAGGCTGATGGAACCACAAGACGCTGCCGGAATGGCACTAGTACGGGTGGCAGGGCCATGCGTGGCGCTTCAAATTGCAACAGGGAAGAAGCCCAGCGACCCGGGACTGGAAAAAGATGTGGCAATGCTTCTTGATGAGCATAATCATCTATCAGGTTGGCAAGGACTGAGCTCGGCGATCAAACGGTGGGCAGCGAGAGTGCCGGACCTGGCACCAGAACGGGATCTGAACACCATAGAGCGACTCGGGGGCGGTGTGCTGATCCCAGAGGATGAAATCTGGCCCGAACAATTACGCGACCTCGATATCCACGAACCCTTGTGTTTATGGTGGCGCGGAAATCGAGAGCAATTTCCGGATCTGGAAAACACTGTGGCGGTGGTTGGCTCTAGGGACAGCACTAGTTACGGCGCATCAGTGACTGCAGAAATTTCCCACGCTCTGGCCAGCCGGGGTTACTGTGTGGTTTCTGGCGGTGCCTATGGCATCGATGCCCACGCGCACCGTGCGGCGCTCGCAGCTGGGAGATCTGCGCTTCCTACTGTTGCAGTTCTGGCAGGTGGGGTAGACCGCTTTTACCCAGCAGGTAACGAAGACTTACTGCGGGCTATTTCGCGTCAGGGAGCCGTCATAGCGGAGGTTCCTCCTGGCTCGGCACCGACTCGCTATCGCTTTTTACAGCGGAACAGGTTAATAGCGGCCTTATCCGGAGCCACGGTGGTTGTTGAGGCTCGTTGGAGGTCCGGCGCCCTGAACACTGCCCATCATGCGGAGAGCCTTGGCCGGGCAGTGGCTGCAGTACCGGGGTCGGTTCATTCGGCCAACAGCGCGGGGTGTCATCGCTTGATTCGCGACGGCGGCGCAGTGCTGACTACCGACGCTGCCGAAGTGATTGAGCTACTCTCGCCCAGCGGGAGGGACTCTGCCGACCCACAACGGGCCCTGGCACAATCACGAGTTCAAGACGGACTCAGCCTAGAGGACCTGATCATTTTAGATGCCTTGCCCTTGCGTGCCGGAACCAGCATAGAAAAACTCTGCATTGTTGCTGGCCTAGAAGCCACGGGAGTGCGAGCTGGGCTGGGTCGCCTTCAACTGTTGGGGCTTGCCGAAACCAACAACGGGCTTTGGAAGCGAAGCAAAGCGTCCCAATAAAGTCTTCCGGTGGATTGTGGCGGTAACTGAGCGGCGAGGTGGCTTGAAGACAGGGGACGCGCGGAGCAAAGTGGTGGTGTGCCAGAAACTCCAACCGATCCGTACAAACACGTTATTGACGGATTCGGCCGCTACCTTGCTGCCGAGCGCGGCCGTTCAGACCATACCGTCCGTGCCTACCTTTCTGATGTGCAAAGCATGCTCGGCTTCGCAGCTGCTGAGGGAATTTCTGAGCTCAAAGACATCGAGCTGAGCACACTCCGGTCCTGGTTGGGAGAGCAGAACGCTGCAGGCCTTGCTCGCAACACGCTGGCCCGCCGCACAGCTACGGCGCGCAGCTTTTGCCATTGGGCTATGCGCGAAGAACTGATTGAAACGGATCCATCGCTTCGGCTTAAGGCTCCCAAACGCTCCAAGTCGTTGCCCGCCGTGCTGGCTCAAAACCAAGTGGGCCGTCTGATGGAAAACACCCAGCACACGGCTGAGAACGGTGATCCGCTCCCACTGCGCAATGTAGCAATGATTGAACTTCTTTATGCCACAGGCATTCGCGTTGGCGAACTTGCCGGTTTGGACATTGACGATCTGGACGCCGAACGCAGGACCCTTCGTGTGCTGGGTAAAGGCAACAAGGAACGGACCGTGCCCTATGGCGCGCCAGCAGCCCAAGCCGTCCAAGCATGGCTCACCGGCGGCCGCCCCAAACTCGTTATTCAAGGCAGTGGAGCAGCGCTCTTCCTCGGCGCCCGAGGCAAACGCGTTGATCAACGGCAAATCCGCGATGTTGTAGACAAACAACTCACCCAGCTGGGGGACACCAAAGCATCAGGACCCCACGCGCTGCGCCACTCTGCTGCTACCCATCTACTTGACGGCGGGGCCGACCTTCGCGCTGTACAAGAGATCCTAGGCCACAGCAGTCTCGCCACAACGCAGCTCTATACACATGTGTCTGTAGACAGGCTTCGTCAGAGCTACCAACAAGCCCACCCGCGCGCCTAGCGGCAGCCAACGAGCCTGGATAGGCTGAAACTGGCCGCGGGAATACCTGCGCTGTAGTTCCACTGGCGTAATTTGGTGCTGTGGGGCACAATGGTCAAGAGTCTAAAAGATTCAAGCTGAGGTTGAAGCCGCAGCGTTGGACTCAGAACATAATTTCATCTGCCTGGTCCTAAGAGGCTGGAAGAGCAGTTCGTAACACATTCATAGCTGTGCAGGTCGTTGGGGAAGACGTACCTACGGCTATGGAGGATGGAATGTCTGCTGCAATGACACGGGGCGTATTATTTATACACTCAGCCCCAACTGCGCTGTGCCCACACGTTGAATGGGCCATCGGGTCCGTGGTTGATCAACGCACGGATCTCGAGTGGACCGCTCAGCCTGCTGCGCCCGGAATGTTTCGCGCCGAACTGTCGTGGGCAGGAGCTCCCGGTACCGGTGCGCAATTGGCCTCCGCGCTTCGCGGCTGGGCCCACCTCCGTTACGAAGTGACCGAAGAACCAAGCGCTGGCGTTGATGGCGCACGCTGGTCTCATACTCCCGAACTTGGCATCTTCCACGCCGTCACAGACGTGCACGGCAACATCATGGTTTCCGAGGACCGCATTCGTTACGCCTACGAGCACGGCGCTGGGGAACCTGCGGCTGTGTACCACGAGCTTTCCTTGGCGCTTGGCGAAGCATGGGATGAAGAACTCGAACCGTTCCGTCACGCAGCTGAAGGCGCACCTGTGCGCTGGCTGCACCAAGTCGGCTAGGCCACCTCAGCCCGGCCAGCTAAACCCTGCCAAAGCTCCATAACTCAGATTGCTAATTACCTCATAGCCGGGGAAAAAGGGAAGGCTCGCACCGCATGGTGCGAGCCTTCCCTTATGTTCGCTGCTGCCAGCCCTTCATCGGGGCCTACCAGCCAATTACATGCTGCGGACCGCGATGACCGCGTTGTGGCCACCGAAACCGAAGGAGTTGCTCAAAGCCACGATGTCGCCAGCAGGCAGATCGCGCCCTGTAGTGACAACGTTGAGCGGGATTTCAGGATCCTGGTTCTCCAAGTTGATGGTTACCGGCGCCTTGCGCTCGTAGACGGCAAGCGCGGTAAGAACAGCCTCAACAGCACCCGATGCACCCAAAAGGTGGCCCATCTGGGACTTCGTAGCGGAGACCGCAACGTCATCCAGGTGCTTGCCCAATGCATTGCGAAGCGCTGTGTACTCAGGCTTGTCACCCACTGGGGTGGACGTTGCGTGAGCATTAACGTGGACCACGTCTTCAGGCTGGATACGGCCGTCAAACATTGCGGCCTTGAGAGCTCGCGTTGCGCCCAGACCCTCAGGGTCCGGGGCAGTGATGTGGTAGGCGTCAGCTGTAACGGAGGTGCCAGCAAGCTCGCCGTAAATGCGTGCACCGCGGGCCAGGGCGTGCTCTTCGGCTTCGAGGACCAAAGCACCAGCGCCTTCACCCATCACAAAACCATCGCGGTCCCGGTCATAGGGGCGAGACGCGTGCTCAGGATCATCGTTGCGCTTTGAAAGAGCCTGCATTGAAGCGAACGCAGCCATAGGCATGGGGTGAATAGCGGCTTCAGCGCCACCACACATCACAACATCGGCCTTACCCGAACGAATCAAGTCCAGACCCATGTGCATGGCTTCCGTACCGGAAGCACAAGCTGAGACGGGGGTGTGCGCACCTGCGCGTGCACCCAAGTCCAAGCTCACAGCCGCTGCTGCGCCATTGGGCATCAACATGGGGACAGTCATCGGCAGCACACGGCGGGGGCCGCGGTCGCGCAATGTGTCCCAAGCGTCCAAAAGTGTCCACACACCACCGATGCCGGTAGCGAAGGCTACGGCAAGGCGATCGTGATCTACTTCGGTGATTCCAGAGTCTTTCCAGGCTTCGCGAGCGGCGATAACAGCAAACTGAGTGGACGGGTCCATACGCTTGGCTTCAACGCGGCTCAATACCTCTAGTGCCGGCGTCGAACACCGGGCAGCAAAGGTGACGGGAAGTTCGTAGCGGGCCACCCAGTCGTCTTCGAGGGTGTGGGCACCAGAGACGCCTTTAAGGGCGTTCTTCCACATGGTGGGGACGTCTCCGCCGATGGGCGTTGTGACGCCCAGGCCGGTGATGACAACTTTGCGGGCCATGGAATCACTCTCTTGGAGTTTTGTCAGCGTCATAGCGCTGAGCAGTCTTGAAAAATGGTGAGGTAACCGGTCATCACAACCGTTGGGGTGCTGTGATGACCGGTTCCGCGTTACGCCTAGAACAAGCTAAGGCGAAAATTATGCCTGTGCGCCGGAGATGAAGTTAACTGCGTCGCCAACGGTCTTGAGGTTTTTGACCTCTTCGTCCGGGATGCGTACGCCGAACTTCTCTTCTGCGTTGACCACAATGGTCATCATGGAGATGGAGTCGATGTCCAAGTCGTCCGTGAACGACTTGTCCAACTCGACTGCCTCAGGGGCGAGGCCGGTCTCTTCGTTGACGATTTCAGCCAGGCCGGCCAGGATCTCTTCGTTGCTAGCCATGTCGGCTCCTTTTCTTTTGTTGCCGGCAGTCAGTGCCGGAATGTTTCAAACCACTGTTGCGGCTTGTTGGGGTAAAAATCTTTAGGGAAGTCGAATAACTTGAGCGCCGAAAACAAGGCCCGCGCCAAAGCCAATCTGAAGTGACAGCCCGCCGCTGAGCTCGGGGTTTTCCTGCAGCAAGCGGTGCGTTGCAAGGGGGATGGAGGCAGCCGAGGTGTTACCGGCGTCGGCAATGTCCCGGGCCACCACCACTGACTCAGGCAGCTTCAGCTTTTTGACCATCTCATCGATGATGCGCATATTAGCCTGGTGCGGAACAAACGCTGCAAGATCGCTGGCGGTAATGCCTGCGGCGTCCAAGGCCTGCTGCGCAACTTTTGCCATTTCCCATACAGCCCAGCGGAAAACAGTCTGTCCATCTTGACGCAGAGTAGGCCAAACAGTCTGTGCGGCGGCAAGCACTGCCTCATCGTCACTCTGGTCAGAGGTGCGCGCCGTCTCACCAAGGGCGCGGACTTCGTCGAGGGAGTGGGTCATACCGATGGCTGTCCATTTGCTGCCGTCTGAACCCCATACCGAGGGACCAATGCCTGGCTCCTCGGAGGCGCCAACAACAACTGCGCCAGCACCGTCACCCAAAAGGAAAGAAATGGTGCGCTCGTGATTGTCGATCACATCGGAAAGCTTCTCTGCTCCAACTACCAATACGTAGTCGGCAGCGCCGGAGCGAACCAGCGCATCGGCCTGAGCGATCCCGTAGCAATAGCCAGCACAGGCCGCCGAAATGTCGTAGGCAGGGGCCGGAGTGGCTCCCAGTCGATCAGTCAGTGCGGCGGCTGCCGAAGGAGTTGCGTAGGGGTGGGTCACGGTGGAGACGATGACTGCGCCAAGTTGCGAGGCTTCAATGCCAGCTTTAGCTAGGGCCTCACGTGCAGCACCTTCAGCCATATCAATCACACTGACATCGGCGCTAGCGCGGTGACGTGTGATGATGCCGGTCCGTTGGCGGATCCACTCGTCAGAGGAATCAATCCACTGGCAGACGTCGTCGTTGGTGACAATAACGTCCGGACGGTAAGCGCCAATGCCTAAGATGCGAGAGTTCTCGTGAGTCTTGCTCTGCTTCAAAACCGGGGTGCTCATGCCGATGCTCCTTCTGTGCTGACCGGAGAGTCGCTGGCGGTTGAATGATGTCCTGAGCCAGCCGTTGACGCAGCACTAGGATCGCTGGCAAAGAGGGCAAGAGCCTTCTCAAGATCATCAGGAGTTTTGACTGCAACGGTGGGCACACCAGGCATGCCGCGCTTAGCCAAGCCAGCCAAGGTGCCAGCAGGAGCAAGTTCAATCACGCCCGTTACACCCAAGTTAGTGAGCGTCTGCATGCACAGGTCCCAACGCACCGGGCGGGAAACCTGCGCAATAAGGCTGGCCACGGCAGCGTTGCCGTCAGTCACCTCTTGGCCGTCGAAGTTGGAGAGCAGCTTGACGCCGGGATTTTTCGGCTGCAGTGAGGGGCGCAGCGCCTCCAACGCAGCAACGGCAGGCTGCATGTGAGAAGTGTGGAATGCGCCAGCCACCTTGAGCGGAATAACGCGTGCTTTGGCCGGAGGGTTCTCGGCTAGGTATTTGAGCTGTTCAAAGGTTCCTGCTGCAACAGTTTGGCCCGCGCCGTTGACGTTGGCTGCGGTTGCGCCGGATGCTTCGATCGCTGCGAGTACTTCAGCGGGATCACCTCCGACGACGGCGGTCATGCCCGTGGGTGTCACGGCTGCCGCTGTGGCCATGTTGTTGGCACGCTCGCGAACAAACGTCATCGCTTCGCTCTGGGTCAACACTCCAGCAAGTGCCGATGCCGTGATCTCTCCCACCGAGTGACCGGCGAGGACCACGGGCAGGGTGGTGATGTCGACGTCGAAGAGTGCTTGTGCGGTGATCAAACCAGCGGCCACAATCAGCGGTTGTGCCACTGCCGTGTCCTTGATGGTTTCCTCGTCAGAGGTAGTCCCGTGAGCTTTGAGATCAATCTGTGCCGTCTCGCTTAGCGTAGCTAAGTGTTCAGCTACGGAGTCCAGCTCCAACCATGGAGCAAGGAATCCGGGAGTTTGAGAGCCCTGTCCGGGGCAGACGATTGCAAGCACGTAACCAGCTTTCCAAATTGCCGTGTGATTCACCGGTGTTTAGGCACACCAAGCTCACTGGGTCGGTTTGTAGGAAGTCTACAACGAGTTATTAGCTCGAGCGGCTGTTGTGCCTCTCGGGCGTGGCCTTGAGCGGGACAGTCAAACGTCCCATAACCAGCGCAGTTTGTAGGACAAAAGCCTCGCGGGGGAGTAGCGGGTCCCAGCCTGTTACGTCGCAGACCCGTTTGAGCCGGTAGCGCACAGTGTTGGCGTGGACAAACAGTTCACGGGCTGTTGCTTCTAGCGAGTGACCTAGCTCAATGTAGCTTCCTAGAGTCTCAATGAGACCATTGGAGGCTGCCACTAGGGGCCGGTAAATGGTCCGGATGAGTGTCCTTCGGGCGGCATCGTCTCCGGACATAACGCGCTCGGGGAGAAGATCATCCGCTGCTACGGGCCGTGGCGCCGAGGGCCAGGCCTTGGCTGCTGTGAGGGCCGCGAAGGCGGCCTGCGCTGAGATGCTGGCCTCTACCAAGGATGACGCTTCCGGCCCGTAAACTACGGGGCCGGGTGCGAAGAGTTCGCTCAAACGCGCGTAGGAGGTGTCCCGGTCCGTGACGCCACCCAGAATCAATATAAGGCGCTCTCCCTGAATCCCTACCAGGGCGTCTTGGGCAAATCGGCTAGCTGCTCTTCGTAGGTCATTAACGTAGCCGGCGCTGGGTTCGACGGGTGTGTTGCCCACCATCACAGCGAATCGTTCTTGGGCACGCCAACCCAAAGCGGCAATTCGGGACCGCAATGCGTCAGTGTTTTCACCACGCAAAATGGCATCAACTATCAGGGCCTCTAGCCGGGTGTCCCACGATCCGCGGGTTTCAGCAGCCCGTGCGTAGACGTCGGCGGCGGCGAATGCCACCTCTCGTGAGTACCGTAAAACGGCTTCGCGGAGGGCTGACTGATCAGCCTCCGGGGCCAGCACTGGTACTTGATCTTCCACCACTTCAACAACCACACGAATCAGCTGCAAGGCCTTTTGCAAACTAATGGAGCGGGTTAACTCGGTGGGGGCATTGCCGAACACGTCTGAGAGGATCCACGACGGCGAACTTGGTTTCTCATACCACGTGACAAAGGCGGCTATACCGTTTTGCGCCACGAGGCTCAGGGCTGAGCGTTCGTCAGAACTGAGCCTGACGTACCACGGCAGTGAGTGCTCAAGCTGGCGCATGGTGGTAGTTGAGAGTTGTCCAATGCTCGCGTTGAGCTTTTTGAGAGTTTCAGCCTTTTCCGGTGTCATTTTGAGGGACTTAGTCTGTGCTGTGGTTCCGGTGCTGCTCTGTGCCATACAACGAGCATACGTTTATCGGTGACGAAGCTCCATTTGTATAAACGCTACAACTCGATGCCGTCTAGATCACAGTGGTTAGGCGTCTGGGGAAGTCAAAGTTGTCTGGACTCTACAGCCGCAGCCGCAGCGGCTGGTGGCAGGGTGGTGTTCTTGTCTTGGCGTGAGGTGGACCTTTGGCAAGTACCTCAAACAACGACGGCGCCCCTCACCAAATGGTGAGGGGCGCCGTCGTACGTGGAACGGTACGTCCAGTGTTTAGGAGTCGCCGCCTGCGTTACCGGTGGTACCAGCGTTGACATCCAAGAGACGGTACTTCTCGATGGCCTGGGCAGGCGCCTGAGCGTCAACCTCACCGCGGCGAGCCAGCATCTCCAGAGCACGAACCACTACCGAGTGAGTGTCGTTCTTGAAGAATCGGCGAGCAGCAGCACGGGTGTCAGAGAAACCAAAGCCGTCAGCACCCAAGGAAGCGAACTCGTTAGGCAAGAACTGACGGATCTGGTCCGGCACAGCCTTCATGTAGTCGCTCACGGCAACGATCGGGCCAGTGGCACCGGCCATCTGCTGAGCAACAAACGGAACACGAGCAGGCTGACCTGGGTTGAGGAATGCTTCTTCCTCAGCGGCCAGACCGTCGCGGCGCAGTTCGTTCCAAGAGGTCACGGACCAAACGTCGGCAGATACTCCCCAGTCTTCGGCGAGAATTCGCTGAGCATCCAGAGCCCAAGGAACAGAAACGCCGGAGGCAAGGATCTGCGTGCGCGGACCGTCGATCTTGGCCGGAGCCAAGAGGTAGATACCCTTGCGGACACCTTCCTCATCCAAGTCTTCCGGGAGGGCAGGCTGGAGGATCGGCTCGTTGTAAACCGTGATGTAGTACATCAGGTTGCGGTCCGCGGAGTCCGGACCGTACATACGCTCAAGACCATCACGGACGATGATGCCGATTTCGTAGCCATAGGCGGGGTCATAGCTGACCACTGCCGGGTTGGTGCTGGCCAAAAGCGGTGAGTGACCATCAGCGTGCTGCAAACCTTCACCCGTAAGGGTGGTGCGGCCAGCAGTTGCTCCGATGATAAAGCCACGGGTCATCTGGTCAGCAGCAGCCCAGAACGAATCGCCGGTGCGCTGGAAACCAAACATCGAGTAAAACACGTAGACCGGAATCAGCGCCTCGCCGTGGGTGGCGTAGGAGGTGCCAGCAGCGGTGAATGCTGCAACCGAGCCAGCCTCGTTGATACCGGCGTGGACGATCTGACCGGAGATGGATTCCTTGTAAGCCAAAACGAGGTCGCGGTCAACGGACAAGTAGTTCTGGCCGTTGGGGTTGTAGATCTTCGCGGTGGGGAAGAACGCATCAATACCGAAGGTGCGTGCCTCATCCGGGATGATCGGAACAATCCGCTTGCCGAATTCCTTGTCACGCATCAAGTCCTTGAGCAAACGCACAAAGGCCATGGTGGTGGCTGCAAGCTGCTTGCCGGAACCGCGATTTGCTACCTCGTAGGCCTTGGCCCCGGGCAAAACAACCTCGCTGTGCTTGTTGCGGCGCTCAGGTACGTAACCGCCCAATTCGGCGCGACGCTCTTGGAGGTACTTGATCTCCGGAGCATCGTTACCTGGGTGGTAGTACGGAGGCTGGTATGGGTCAGCTTCAAGCTGCTCGTCCGTGATCGGGATACGCAAGTGATCGCGGAAGTCCTTCAGATCCTGAAGCGTGAGCTTCTTCATCTGGTGGGTTGCGTTACGGCCTTCGAAGTGAGTTCCCAGACCGTAGCCCTTGACCGTCTTGGCCAGGATGACGGTGGGCTTGCCCTTGAATTCCGTAGCTGCCTTGTAGGCCGCGTAGACCTTGCGGTAGTCGTGACCACCGCGCTTGAGGCCCCAGATCTGATCGTCAGTGAGATCAGCGACGAGTTCCTTGGTCTGCGGCGTTTTGCCGAAGAAGTGCTCACGTACAAAGCCACCGGACTCGGCCTTGTACGTCTGGTAATCACCGTCAACCGTGGTGTTCATGATGTCTACCAAGGCGCCGTCTTTGTCCTTGGCCAAGAGGTCGTCCCACTCTCGACCCCAAACAACCTTGATGACGTTCCAGCCGGCACCACGGAAGAAAGCTTCGAGTTCCTGCATGATCTTGCCGTTACCGCGGACGGGGCCGTCAAGGCGCTGCAGGTTGCAGTTGATAACGAAGTTCAGGTTGTCCAACTTGTCATTCGCGGCCAGCTGAAGGAGGCCACGTGACTCAGGCTCATCCATTTCGCCGTCGCCCAAGAACGCCCAAACCTGCTGGTCTGAGGTGTCCTTGATACCGCGGTTATGCAGGTAACGGTTGGACTGAGCCTGGTAGATCGCGTTCATGGGACCGATACCCATGGACACTGTGGGGAATTCCCAGAACTCCGGCATGAGGCGCGGGTGCGGGTAGGAGGAAAGTGCGTGACCTTCCTTGGACTTCTCCTGACGGAAACCGTCGAGGTCTTCTTCGCTCAGGCGGCCTTCCATAAAGGCACGGGCGTACATACCGGGGGAGGCGTGACCCTGGAAGAACACCTGGTCACCACCGCCCGGGTGGTCCTTGCCGCGGAAGAAGTGGTTAAAACCAACCTCATACAAGGTGGCGGCACCGGCGTAGGTGGAGATGTGTCCACCCACTCCAATGTTGGGACGCTGGGAGCGGTGCACCATGATGGCTGCGTTCCAGCGCATGTAAGCGCGGTAGCGGCGCTCAAATTCTTCGTTTCCGGGGAACTTTGCTTCCTGATCCGCCGGGATGGTGTTCACATAATCAGTGGTAGTCACCATCGGCACGCCCACAGACTGGGCGCCTGCACGCTGGAGCAAGCTACGCATAATGTACTGGGCGCGTTCTGTGCCCTGTTCCTGAATCAGAGTATCCAGGGACTCAATCCATTCGGCGGTCTCTTCTGGATCCCGATCAGGCAGCTGGTTAGTCAACCCGCTGAGGATGTCTGAGGTATCTTCTCCTGCAGCCACGTCCAACCTCTCTTTGTGCGCCGTCCAGGCCGGCAACGATGGTTGCGGTGCTGCTGGCGCCATTGGCTATATTCACCCCGGTCAGGTGAACCGGGAGGTCTTGTGCAACGAGTCGTTTAGCCCTCAAACCGTTATTGCAGCCCGGTGGCAGAATCGTTCCACAGTTACTCTAGCCCGGTAGACGTTTAGTTGCGTAGCTGTGACAAAGGAACAACCATTTCAACTAACTCGTAGACCCTCGGCGCTCTAGTGTGGCAAAACCGGATCGCCCTAACTTTAGGGCGTGGCGGGGCAGGGGAGCTTGAAGCTACCCCACAATGGGTGTTGGGTAGTAGTAACGCAAATCACCACTTGTCCTGGCCGCTACGGCGCGTCTGTACCCGTCTTGGTCCCGTAGGGAATACTGGTATTTGTATGGAATTTCTGATTTACAGCAGCAGTAAGCAATGAGGAGGAACACGTGAGCGAGGCCGACGCCGGCACAGATGTTAACGTCGCAGGCAAACTTGGTTTCAAGGATGGGGATCTCATCCAAGAGTTTGGTTACGACGAGGACGTTGACTTCGATCTACGTGAGGATATTGAGGACCTCATAGGCTCCGCTCTTCTGGATGAAGACGATCAGGAGATTGTTGACGCAGCTATCCTTTGGTGGCGCGAGAACGACGGTGACCTAGTTGATGCTTTGGTTGACTCGTTGACCACTTTGGGCGAGGACGGTGTTGTGTGGGTTTTGACACCCAAGTCCGGCCGTGACGGTTATGTGACCCCCGCAGAAATCCAAGAAGCCGCACCTACTGCTGGATTGCACTGCACCTCGAGCGTGGCAGTCTCTCAGGACTGGAGCGCCACGCGTCTGGTCTTTAGGAAGAAGAAGTAGTGCCCACGGAGGCACAATCTCCTGCTAGCCGCGATTTCTCCAAGGCGCCCGCGGTCGGTGAAGTGGCACCAGACTTCGAGCTGGTGAACCAATTTGGCGAACCGGTTCGCTTGTCAGCGCTGCGCGGGGCGCCCGTCGTCGTTGTTTTTTATCCTTTTGCTTTTTCTGGAATCTGCACGGGTGAACTGTGTGAGATTCGGGACAATCTGAGCATCTTTAATGACAGCGAGGCCACCGTCCTAGCCATTTCTGTGGACAGCAAGTTCGCGGCCCGCGCTTACGCCGAAGCCCAAGGCTTCGACTTCCAGCTGCTCGCTGACTTTTGGCCCCATGGGGCCGTTGCGGACCTCTACGGAGTGTTCGACGACGAAAGCGGCATGGCGGTCCGTGGCAGTTTTGTCATCGACGCCGAAGGAGTGATCCGCTACGTGGTCATCAAGCCTCGTGGGGAAGCGCGTGACTTTTCCCAGTACCGTGCGGCGCTCGCTGAACTGGGCTAAGGCCTACAGTCGTGACAGTTCTGGCAAACGCTGAGCAAGAGCGCTCGCTGCTAGAGCAGCTAGCGGGACGCAGATTTGTCCTCCTGACGGGCGCTGGGCTCAGCACAGATTCTGGAATTCCGGATTATCGCGGGCCTAACGCACAGCCGCGCTCACCCATCACCTATCAAGAGTTTGTTGCCGTCCCGGCGCAACGGCAACGTTATTGGGCGCGCAATCATTTGGGGTGGGGTCATTTGCGCCACGCTGAACCCAACTCTGGGCACCGGGCCGTAGCGCGGCTAGAACGCTTAGCCCTCTTGGGTGGCGTTATTACACAGAACGTGGACCGCCTGCATCAAGGTGCCGGCAGTGAGAATGTGGTGGACCTTCATGGCCGCTACGATCAGGTGGTTTGCCTGAACTGCCGCAGATTATTCTCCCGAAACACCGTGGCAGAGTTACTCGAGGCACTCAACCCGGGATTCGAAGCGGAAGCACAAGCTCGCGGCGCTGGGGCTATTGCTCCGGATGCGGATGCTGAGCTTGAGGACCGGGAGCTACTTGAGTCCTTTGTGATTGCTCACTGCCCGGTGTGTTCCGGCATGCTCAAACCTGACTTTGTATTTTTTGGTGAGAGTGTGCCTAAACAGCGAGTTCAACGCGCCGCGGACATGGTAGATGCGGCACAGGCGCTGCTTGTTGCTGGTTCCTCTTTGACGGTAATGAGTGGGCTTCGTTTTGTGAAGCAAGCGGCCAAGGAAAACAAGCCGGTAGTAATCCTCAATCGAGGGGAAACCAGAGGCGATTCGCTGGCCACGCTCAAGTTGGATGTTGGTACAAGTGAGGCCCTGGAATGGCTCGCCGACACGCTCGGAGACCTCGATTCGCCAAGTGGGTCTACTTTCAGGTAAAGTAATTGTTCGTTGCTTGGGGCGGGAAAACGCACTAAACATCAAGGGTCTTTAGCTCAGCTGGTAGAGCGCCACGTTTACACCGTGGATGTCATCGGTTCGATCCCGGTAGGACCCACCAAGATAAACCCCGTAGTTTCAAGGCTTTAGAGCCTGAAGCTGCGGGGTTTTTTCTTTTCCTCTCAGCGTTCCCAACTACGCGCTTAAATGTCGTAGCCTCCTTCTAGTCTCGGGGACATGGGATACGCAGTGGTGCACACCGATAGCAACGGAAAACCTCACACCCTTGTTCTGGAGCAGCGCGAGTGGTTGGTGCAGGAGGAACCGGTGCGTTGGTTTGAGCGGGTTAATTGGTGGGAACAGAGCCGGCGGATGCCGCGAGGGCTGAGCCGGATGGATGTTGAGGTGTGGCAATTGCAGATCCGTCTGGGACGCAACAATAACTCGGCTCTTCGTACGGTGGAGTTAGAACGTGATCAGCTCGGCGGAAGCTGGCATGTGCGGCCCGAGTTGGACCGCAGCGAACGGCACGGAAGTCAGCGCAACAAAGAGTTGGCAGCGTAGGGTTAGTCACTTTTGGTCTGCCAGGCGCCTATGGCTGGCGCTTAAATTGGAAAGGCGCTCGGCCGTGGTTATTGGGGGATACCACGGTCGAGCGCCTGAAAATGAATATACAGTGAACTTTTGCCAAAGGGAAACCGGACGTCCCACCACGTCCAGTCATGTTGCGTTTTATTACAGCTGCCGCCCCGGGCCCGCAGTTGGACCTAAAACTAGGGACCTAGTTCTGCCCGAAGGAACGCGGTTGATCCGCCAAACTCGGGGAGAGCTCGTGCAGAACCTGACGCATAATGCTCTCCGAGGCCGTGCGCGCGGCCTGATAGTCGCCGTTCCAAATCGCTTGGGCTACGTCTACGTGTAGGTGGAGCGCCTGGGAACCTATTTGCTCTGGCATAAGCCCGTGGGACGTCCGGCCACTCAATGTTTCAGCAACCTGGTCCGCCAAACGGGCAAACATCGGGTTGCCGGATGCTGCCAACATCAGCGCGTGAAAACGAATGTCTAGGCTCAAGGCGGCTGCGGCGTCGCCACTCTTGCCCACAGCCAAAAGCTCATCGGCAGTGTCTAACAACTCCTGCTTGAGCTGTTCCGGTGCGTTAGCAGCAGCCAACTCGGCAGCAATGGGTTCCACAGCAGTCCGGAGTTCAGCCAAAGAACGTAGCTGGGCTCCGCGTCCAGCACTCGCCAAACGCCAACGAATCACCAGTGGATCAAAGGGGTTCCAGAACGATGCAGGCAAAACGCGGATGCCCACTCGTTTGATGGTCTCCACTAACCCGGAAGACTGCAGAACCCGCACAGCCTCGCGAATGACGGAACGTGAGACGTTCAGTTCAGTTTCCAGCTGCTCAGCTAACATCACGTGCCCTTCCGGCAGTGAACCGTCCACAATCCGCTGACCGAGGTTTTCGATCGCGCGGTGGTGAAGACTAGTTGCTGCTTTACGAGGCATTAGAGGCAAAGACTTTCGCTTGTGACGGAGGAGAGGTCAACGTTGTGGTTTTTATCCTAGCTGCGAGGCATGGAGCGCCCGGCTAGAAATTCGCTTCCAAAAAAGTAACTTTGCCCGCAAAGTGGTCATTACTTTCCCGTACTGTCCGTCACCCATAGTGTGGAAATACACAAAAATCTGTTTTGACCCTAACAAGCTGCACTAAACCTGCAACGAATCGGAGTGATAGATGTCTGCACACATCGGCGTAACTGGATTGGCCGTCATGGGCGCCAACCTGGCCCGCAATTTGGCCCGCAACGGATTTACCGTAGCTTTGCACAACCGCTCAGTAGAGCGCACGGATGCCTTGCTGGAAAAGCATGGCAGCGAAGGTGACTTTGTTCGCACTGAGTCGCTTCAAGAACTCGTTGACTCGCTCGAGAAGCCTCGTCGCGTGCTGATTATGGTCAAGGCTGGCAAGCCGGTGGACTCCGTTATTGACCAGCTGGTTCCACTCCTGGAGCCCGGTGACATCGTGATCGACGCCGGTAACTCGCACTATGAGGACACTCGCCGCCGTGAGGCCGCCCTCGCAGAGAAGGACCTGCACTTTGTGGGCGTTGGTGTTTCGGGTGGCGAGGAAGGTGCCCTTAACGGCCCGTCCATCATGCCCGGTGGTTCCAAAGAATCCTACGATGCGCTAGGTCCGCTGTTGGAGAAAATCTCGGCCCACGTAGACGGTCAGCCGTGCTGTGCATGGATTGGCACCGACGGCGCAGGCCACTTTGTGAAAATGGTTCACAACGGCATTGAGTACGCCGACATGCAGGTAATTGGTGAAGCCTATGACCTCTTGCGCTCCGGGGCCGGCATTGAGCCGGGCGAACAGTCCAAGATCTTCGCCGAATGGAACAAGGGTGAGCTCGCCTCCTTCTTGATCGAAATCTCCGCCGAAGTTCTGGGTCATGTAGATGCCAAGACCGGCAAGCCCTTTGTTGACGTTGTAGTAGACGCAGCAGGTCAAAAGGGCACCGGCCGTTGGACAGTCATCTCTGCCCTGGAACTTGGCTCACCCACCTCGGGTATCGCCGAATCGGTGTTCGCCCGCGCACTCTCCTCGCAGTCCGAACAGCGCAAGCTGGGCCAAGAACTCTTGGCCGCTGGTCAACTGGACGCAAACGTTCCGGAGACCTTCGTTGATGATGTCCGTCAGGCTCTCTACGCCTCCAAGTTGGTCTCCTACGCCCAAGGCCTAGACATGTTGACCTCGGCTGCCAAAGAATACGGCTGGGATTTGAAGCTGGACCAGATTGCTTCACTGTGGCGCGGTGGCTGCATCATCCGGGCTGAACTCCTCAAGGAAATCACCAACGCCTACGCTGCCGAAGAGAAGCCAGCCAACCTGCTCTTCGCACCGGCCTTTACCAAGGCCATCGCGGATGCACTCCCGGCTTGGCGCCGCGTGGTTTCCACGGCTGTTCAGTTGGGTATTCCGGTTCCGGTCTTCTCGTCGTCGTTGGCTTACTACGACGGCTTGCGCCGTAAGCGCTTGCCGGCCGCTGTAATCCAGGGCCAGCGTGACCTCTTTGGTGCGCACACCTACGGCCGTGTTGATGCTGAAGGCTCCTTCCACACTTTGTGGGGCGAGGACAAGAGCGAGATCAGTGCCGTTGACACTCACTAAGGGCACTGCGTTCTAAGCACTGTCAGTCCGTTAAGACTGTTAGAGGGAGACGTCCAAACCGGGCGTCTCCCTCTATGGTTAAGGCACTATCCCATGACTCCTTAGGAATCTGATGAAAAGCAAAACCGTACTTGTTACCGGCGCATCAACGGGCATTGGATTCGAGGCAGCTAAGGCGTTGAAGCTGCAAGGCTTTAGCGTCTACGCAGGTGCCCGCCGCACCGAACTGATGGCGCCTTTGGCCGAGCTTGGGATCCACGTTTTGTCCTTAGACGTCACTGATGAAGAGTCCGTCTCCGGTGCCATTGCGCAGATTGTGGACGCGGAAGGCGGGATCGACGTTTTGGTCAACAATGCAGGGTACGGAACCTTCGGCTCACTCGAAGAGGTGCCGCTGGACGAGGGGCGGCGTCAATTTGAGGTGAACGTATTTGGGCTGGCCCGTATAACAGCACTCGTTTTGCCCAGCATGCGCAAGGCCGGTCACGGACGGATTATTAACGTTTCGTCCATCGGCGGCAAAATGTATGAACCTCTTGGATCGTGGTACCACGGCACCAAATTCGCCGTTGAAGGCATGTCAGACGCTCTACGTTTAGAGCTCAAACCGCACGGGATTATGGTCTCCATCATTGAGCCAGCAGGCACAGCGAGTGAGTGGGGAAAAATTGCTGCAGCAAGCTTGACCCAAAATTCAGCTGACGGCCCCTACGGCAAACAAGCGAACATAGTTGCTGCAGCCTTGGCTTCAACATCCGGGACGTCCATGTCAACGCCTGCGGCCGTGGTGGCCCAAGCAATCGTGCATGCTGCCACGGCAAACCGCCCCAAAACCCGCTATCCGGTAGGCAAGGGAGCCAAGGCCATATTGTTCCTACGCCAAGTTTTGCCTGACCGGGCTTTTGACTCGCTGTTATGGATGGTGTTTACGCGGCTTGCCCGCGCCAAGCGCTAAATGTAGTAGTACTCGGCCGGGTCCACCGCGGGTTTCCGTTCACGCGTTGCGTCACGGTGCCGGGACGTAGCGGGGATTCCGGTGAGAATGGACTCGGCCGGTGCGTCTTTAACTACGACGGCGTTAGCGCCAATCGCTGAATCGTCACCAATATAGATGGGGCCCAATACTTTGGCGCCGGCACCAATGGTCACCCGATTGCCGATCGTAGGATGACGCTTGACCTTGGCTAGCGATCGGCCGCCCAGGGTAACTCCCTGATAGATCATCACGTCTTCACCGATTTCGGCTGTTTCGCCGATGACCACCCCCATACCGTGGTCAATAAAAAACCGCCGGCCAACGGTGGCGCCAGGGTGGATCTCAATTCCGGTAGTGAAGCGTGCCAGTTGGGACAAAAGCCGAGCGGGGAACCGTAGCGCAGGGTTTTGCCACATGCGATGAGTCAAGCGATGTACCCAAATGGCGTGTAGTCCGGGGTAGGCGAAAAAGTTCTCAAAAGAACCTCGAGCCGCCGGGTCGTGGGACCGGGCGGCGTCGAGATCTTCTTTGAGTCTTGCGAAAAAAGTCACAAGGACCTTTCTACAGCAGAGGAGTCTTGCAGTGCTAAATATTTAGCCTCGGATGTCGTCGAACAAGACTGTTGAAATGTAGCGTTCGCCGAAGTCTGGAACCACTGCAACAATCAGTTTGCCCTTGTTTTCCGGGCGCTTAGCAAGCTCCAAAGCGCCCCAAACTGCCGCGCCAGAAGAGATACCGCCGAGGATACCTTCCTGAGTTCCCAAGGCACGGGCTGTAGCCACGGAGTCTTCAATGGTTGCGTCAAGAACTTCGTCATAGACGTTAGTGTCCAGAACCTCGGGGATGAAGTTAGCGCCCAAACCCTGAATCTTGTGGGGACCCGGGGATCCGCCGTTCAAGATGGGGGAGTCCTTCGGCTCAACGGCAACGATCTGCACGCTGGGCTTGCGTTCTTTGAGGACCTGGCCCACACCGGTGATGGTTCCGCCGGTGCCAACGCCACCAACAAAGATGTCAACGGCACCGTCAGTGTCAGCCCAGATTTCCTCGGCGGTGGTGGTGCGGTGAATCTCAGGGTTGGCCTGGTTGGCGAACTGCTGAGCCCAAACGGAGTTCTCCGTGTTGGCCACAATCTCCTGAGCCTTCTCAACGGCGCCGCGCATACCTTCGGAACCGGGGGTCAAGACAATCTCAGCACCATAGGCACGCAGCATAACGCGACGCTCGGTGGACATGGTCTCAGGCATGGTCAGGACAACCTTGTAACCGCGAGCAGCACCAACAAGAGCCAAAGCAATACCGGTGTTACCGGAAGTTCCTTCAACAATGGTTCCGCCGGGCTTGAGCGCGCCGGACTTCTCGGCGGCATCAACAATCGCCACACCAATACGGTCCTTAACGCTGTTCGCCGGGTTGTAGAACTCAAGCTTGACCGCAACGGTGGCCTCGAGGCCTTCGGTGAGGCGGTTCAGGCGCACGAGGGGAGTGCCGCCGATCAGCTGAGTGACGTCGTCGTAAATCCGTGCCATGAATCTTTGCCTATCTCTTCGGTAGAAATACTGGGGTCAGCTTAGCGATGCTGGCTGGTGAGTGCTAAGCGCGGAGCCATGCAGAGTAATATTTCCGAGCTTTGGCGAGCTTGGGGTTAATGATCACTTGGCAATAGCCCTGCTCGGGGAATTTTGCGAAGTAGTCCTGGTGGATTGCCTCGGCTTCGTACACCACGCCCAGCGGGGTCAACTCAGTGACGATTGGCGCTGACCACAGGGCTTGGTTTCGGTTAATCGCCGCGGCAAAAAGCTCTCGCTGCTCGGGGGAGCTATAAAACATGGCGGACCGGTACTGGGTGCCTACGTCATAGCCCTGGCGATTCAAAGTAGTGGGGTCATGCAGGGCAAAAAACATGTCCAAAATGACGTCCTCAGGAACCTGTTCGGGATCAAAAGTCACAGCCACTACTTCGGCATGACCAGTGGTCCCAGAACACACGCTGTAGTAGTCAGGATTCTCCATGGCGCCGCCCGTATACGCCGAAATTACCGATTGCACGCCTACCGTTTTTTGATACACGGCGTCTAGGCACCAAAAGCAGCCACCAGCCAAAACAAAAGTCTCCATGGTCTTCTTAATGGTTAGAGGGCCCAGAAGATTCCCCAGCGCCCCCAAAGCCACTGAGAAATGCTGCGGAACTGGGAAAATACTGTAGAAATAAGGCTATGGAATCTGTGACCCAGGACCCAGAGCGCGTTACAACGCTCGGCGAAATCCTCTTGGCCGTTGAAGAGCTATGGCCCGAATCTCTGGCCGAGTCGTGGGACAAAGTAGGGCTGGTATCGGGACACCCGGGCCAAGAAATTAAAAAGATTTGCTTCGCCGTTGACCCCACCTCTGCTGTGATCGAAGACGCCATCGCGGCTGGCGCTGACCTACTGATCACTCACCACCCGCTCTTACTTAAAGGCGTGAATTCGGTGGCTGCCGTCAGCGCCAAGGGCCGTGCCGTGCACCGCTTGATTGAGTCTGGAACGGCTCTACTGACGGTCCACACCAACGGTGATGCCGCCGTCGGAGGTGTTTCCGATGTTCTGGCGGATGCGCTTGGCCTCCAAGACGTGGAACCGCTCAGCGCAGCGACCCAAGGACTCCCCGAAGAAGGTATTGGCCGGGTGGGGGACCTTGAGGACCTCATGAGTTTGGGCGATTTTGCTGCAAAGGTTTATGGGCTGCTGCCGGCCGTGGCAGGCGGTGTTCGTGTGGCCGGGGACCGGGACGGGCTGATTCGCCGCGTCGCCTTGTGCGGTGGTGCTGGAGACAGCCTGTTCGACGCCGTTACCGCCTCAGGTGCCGATGTTTACATCACAGCGGACTTGCGTCACCACCCCGCGTCCGAGGCCCGCGAGAACGCCACCAATGATCGGCCGTACCTGATTGACGTCTCGCACTTTGCCTCAGAATGGCTGTGGCTTCCGGTGGCGGCTCAGGCGCTCGAAAACGTATTAACCGATCAGGGCCACAACGTTGAAATTGAAGTCAGCACCACCAATAGCGATCCGTGGGACTTCATTCTGACGCCGGGCTAAACCGAGCAGGTGCGGGAACCGCCCTAGCAGAGCGCAGCAGCTGGGCAGCTCAGGCGCTAGAGTCGATACAGCGTACGAGGACCTACTCGGCGTTAATAGGAGGTAAGTGTGGCCAAGGCACCCGCAGCAGAACAGTTGAAACTACTTGAACTTCAGGGCTTTGACGCCCGGCTCAAGTCATTGGAGAACCAACGCCGCACACTAGAAGCAGACCCCCGGCTGGTTGATCTGAATTCTGCGTTGTCTGTAGCCCGAAGCGAGCAGACCGCCGCCGCAACTGCCGTTCACGACGCCAGCGTTGAGCTCAAAAAGGCTGAAGCCGATGTTGAACTTGTGGCTACTCGTATTTCTCGCGACGAAGCCAAGCTCAATAGCGGCACCGGATTGTCCAAAGACCTGATGGCGCTTCAAACGGACATCGCCTCCTTGAACCGCCGCCGCTCGGACCTTGAAGACGTTGAGCTAGAAGTAATGGAGCGCCTTGAAGGGCTCAAAGAAAAACAAGAAGCACAGCAGCAGATCGTTGATCAGATCACCGAATCGCTGACCGGAATCCGCGCTGACGTGGACGGACAGTTGGCCGCTATCTCCACTGAGCGGGCAACTGTCACCTCCAGCCGGGAAGAGTTCGCAGCCACTGTTGAACCGGCACTTCTGGCTATTTATGAGAAAACACTCGCCAAGCGAGGTGTAGGCGCTGCCCGCTTGTTCCACGGCCGCTCAGAAGGTTCGGGTATGCAATTGAGCCCCGGCGACTTGGCCGAGATCAAAAACGCTCCCGAAGACGAGGTAGTTTTCTGCCCTGACTCCGGTTGCGTTCTGGTCCGCTCCGCTGAATGGAATTAGACCAGCCGTCGAAATATAACGGAGTTAGAGGATGATGTTCAACGCGTGAGGTTTGCGCTCTGAACCCTCAAGCAGCTCACAGCGCCACCGAGTAGACGCAGCCTTCAAGAGCGATTTGGGGGTTTCGGGGGCAGAGCCACGGCGCGTTAGCAAGTGCCTGGCCAACTCACCGCGAGTGTGTTTAGCCGAGTGACTGACTACCGTTCGTTTTCCTGCTGCTTCGGTGAATACATTAACGACGACGGTACGCGCCGGTGGTGCTGGCCACGCCGCGGTGTAACTACTCGAACGGCAATCCACCATCAACCCGGCCCCCGGCAAATCCTGAAGTACCGCGCTCAGCCGTGGTTTCCAAAAACTGGACATCCTGCCCAAGCCTGGCAGCGCCGTGCCCATGGACAAACGGTAGGCAGGTACCGCATCGGTGAAACGCAAAGCACCCCACAAAGCGGAAATGACCAGCACTGTCTCATCCGCGCGTCGTTTTTGTACCGGAGTCATCCGGGCGTAACCCAAGGCATCGTACAAAACGCCAGAATAAATCTGGTGGGCCGGGGCGGCCGGCTCCCGGTGCAAGCGGGTATTTCGGTCGACGTCGGACACCAAGGAAGCTCCCACGCCGAGAAGCGCTAGCGCATCCTCATGTGCACTCACCGTTCCCAGAGCGTCAAGTACGTGCGCGCGGTCCGGGTTGAGGTCAGGGAACCCCAATTCATCCCATTGGACGGGTTCGCCGGAGACTGGCGGGGTTTTACCTTCTGAGGGTGGAAGCAAAATCAGCACCGTTAGATCCTAACCGTGCAGGTCCGCACCGTGGTGGGCACTAGACTGGTTCGCGGATGGGTTGGCTGGGCGATCGCGTTGTTTGTTCCTAGAACAAGCGCCGAGGAAAGTCCGGGCTCCGCAGAGCAGAGTGGTGGGTAACGCCCACTCGGGGAAACCCGCAGGCTAGTGCCACAGAAAATAGACCGCCGCCGTGCTGTTCACAGCACTGGAGGTAAGGGTGAAACGGTGGTGTAAGAGACCACCAGCTTCCCGGGTGACCGGGAAGGCTAGGTAAACCCCACTCGGAGCAAGGCCAGACAGAACGCGTTTGAGGGCTGCTCGCCCGAGCGTTTGGGTAGGCTGCTCGAGGCCGTTGGTAACAACGGTCCTAGATGGATGATCGCTACTCTGGTGCGGGAAACTGCGCCGGATGACAGAACCCGGCTCATAGGCCAACCCATCCAACCACCAGCCGTGTGTGAGTGAAGTCACCCGCCAGGTGTCGTGGGGCCTCCGTAAGCCACCCTAGGATGGTAATGAACGTAGATGTTCTCCCGCCGGGTCTGCGTTCGCAGCCGGCGGTTTTTTGATGCCCGACGGCGCTCGCGGCAAGAAAGTGGGTACGACGACGTACCCGTATGAAAGGTTGTTCTGTGACCCAGACGTCTGATTCGTTCGAGCAATGGAAGGGCCGCGAAGCCCTCGCCGAGGCAATGATCCCGGTGATTGGCCGCCTATACCGGGACAACAATGTGGTGACTAGCATCCACGGTCGTAGCCTCATTAACAAGTCCACAATGAACATCCTCAAGGCGCACCGCTTCGCTCGCCGCATGAGCCAAGCCGAGCTTCCGCTTGAGGAAACACTGCCACTGCTGCAAACTCTGGACAGCTTGGATCTGGGCGCTGCCGCCATTGATATTGCACGGCTCAACGAGAAGTTCCACACTGACGGGGCGGGCCGTTCCCTTGAAGATTTTCTGAAAGCAGAACTGGCTGAAGTAGTTGGCCAGCGTGGCGCAGACAGGCGCACCAGCACCGACGTTGTGCTCTATGGCTTTGGACGCATTGGCCGCTTGCTGGCACGTCTGTTGATTGAAAAGGCTGGTGGCGGTCATGGGCTTCGTTTGCGTGCCGTAGTGGTCCGCCGCGGTGCCGAGAATGACCTGTCCAAGCGTGCCAGTTTGCTGCGCCGTGATTCAGTCCATGGGTCTTTTGAAGGCACCATCCAAGTGGACGAAGAAGCAAATACCATCACCGCTAACGGTGTGGGAATTCAGGTGATTTACGCCGATAACCCAGCCGCCGTCGACTACACCGCCTACGGCATCCATGACGCGCTTGTGGTGGATAATACCGGCCGCTGGCGCGATGCTGAGGGGCTCTCTCAGCACTTGCAGAGCAAAGGTGTGGCACGGGTACTTCTCACGGCGCCCGGTAAGGGCGAGCTGAAGAACATTGTCCACGGCATCAACCACGGCAGCATTGCCGATTCAGACCGGATCATCACTGCTGCCTCATGCACCACCAACGCGATCACCCCTGTGCTTAAAGCCATTAACGATCGTTATGGAGTGGTCCACGGGCACGTTGAAACAGTGCACTCTTTTACGAATGATCAGAACCTGATTGACAACTTCCACAAGGGAGACCGTCGCGGACGCTCAGCGGCGTTGAACATGGTTATCACCGAGACGGGTGCGGCGAAGGCCGTTGCCAAGGCCCTCCCGGAACTTGTGGGTAAATTGACCGGTAACTCCATCCGCGTACCCACACCAGACGTTTCTATGGCAATCCTGAACCTCACCTTGGAAAAGGCCACCACCAAGGAAGAAGTCAACGACTACCTCCGGATCATGTCCTTGCACTCGCCCTTGCGTAAACAGATCGACTACATCGATTCCCCCGAGGTAGTTTCCACTGACTTTGTGGGATCGCGCCGGACAGGAATTGTTGATGGTCTTGCAACCATTTCCACCGAGAACAACCTTGTCCTCTACGTTTGGTACGACAACGAGTTTGGTTACAGCTGCCAGGTTGTTCGTGTGATGGAGGAAATGGCAGGCGTGAACCCGCCAGCGTATCCAGTGGTGTAGCTGGCCGATTCATGAAAGATCAGAATTGGCCCGTGTGGCTGTGGTGTTTGTGACCAAAAGTGAGCACCATGGAGATATGGAACATGAAACAACTTTGGAACATGCACTCGACGTTGCGCAGAGCAACCACAAAGAAGCTTTGCGCCTGTTAGCGGAGGCTAAAGCTGGTGTGGCCGATGGTCACGTGAGCCCCGAACGTGTCAGCCAGTTGGAAGAGCTTTTGGCTACCGCTAAGACTGACCTAGAGCGGGTTCAAAAAGAAAACTAGCCTCTAGTTAAGTTAGCTCGATGTGGAGGACTCGTTGTTCATGACTTGTCCTCCACATCGACTACTCCTCACCAGCTTTTGCTGGCAACACTGTGGATAAAAGTCAGTCTGTCTGAGCACCCGCGTAGGCTCTAGTTCTTCAGCGAATCGTTCGTTGATTTTTCGGGAGCCAGAGTGTCACTTAATTGGAGAACCTACCGCAGACGCCAGCGGAGGTCATTGTTCGCTGCCATAGCGGTGTCAGTTTTTGCTGCGGTATTGATGGGCACGATCATTTGGTTCTTTGTTGCCGGCCAATTCGCCGTTGCTGATGCGCAATCCACGGGGCCGGAAACAGCACCTGTGCGCGACGCAGCGTTTATGAAAGAAGTGACTCCACCGCGAGCTATTCAGGACGCTTCGGCTACGGAAGTTTTGGCGCTCTTAGAGGTTAAAGGACGTGCGCCGAGTACTGGCTATAACCGGGAGAATTTTGGTCAAGCCTGGCTGGATGTGGACCGCAACGGTTGTGACACGCGCAATGACGTACTCCGCCGGGACTTTTTGAATGTCAGCTTCACCAAGAGCTCGCTCACATCCAAGTGTCAAGTGGCATCGGGCCTACTGAGTGATCCCTACACTGGCACAACCATCTTCTTTGAACGAGGCAGTCAGAGCAGTAAGAGTGTGCAAATTGACCATGTGGTTGCCCTATCCGATGCGTGGCAAACCGGTGCGCAATTGTTGACTCCCGGACAGCGCGCTTCCTTAGCCAATGACCCGGTGAACCTTATTGCCGTAGATGGTCCGGCCAACCAGGAGAAAAGCGCCTCCGATGCTGCCTCGTGGCTCCCATCCAATAAGCGATTTCGCTGCCATTACGTTGCACGGCAAATCTCAGTGAAGTTCGCCTATCACTTGTGGGTTACTCCTGCTGAGCACGATGCCATGGCGGCTGTCCTCAACAAGTGCCCAGCGCAACGAACGGTGCATCCCTAACCAGCCACAAGATCCAAGTATCCGTGGCCCACTTGCCAAGAGCCGCCGTCGTTCAAGTGGTCAAGGACGGCACGTTGCAAGGCGGTGTCTCGCGGCAACCGCTCGAGTCCGTCGAGGCCACGTTGACGGAACGTGAAGTACACGGCGTCACGCGAGTCACCGTCCAAGCGCTCGAGGGTGAAGCGCTGAGCGAACTTGGCAATATTGCTCCCCGGGAGTCGCTTCGCGAGTTCGGGGTCCAATAGCCAAGAGACACAACGCCCTTGCGTCACGGTTTTGTCAGGAAAATACCGCACGAAGAATTCAACGGCTTGCTCCAAGCTGGCGCCCACAGCTGCAGGGGAGAGGCTTCCGTCCTCTGGGATGTGAATGCCTAGTTCCCACGCTCGGGTTGGTTTGCCGGCTGTTGGCGGCGCCTCGCTGGGGACTAGGTGGTATTGCAAACGCCCTACACGGAACAGATTCCCCGCTGCGTGCAGCGTTAGCCATGACCAAGTCTCGAGCCCAAAGCGCCCGTGAACGCGTCGGTTGATCGCCAAGTTCAAACCAAGATCTGCCACTGTTGCTTGGGAAATCTCTTGCGGAATACCAAGCGCGGCATGATGGTCCAAAAGCTCTGGGGCAAAAAGCAACAACGCAGATGTCCAGTCGCTCTCACTGGGGGCTAGCGCTCTCGGGGAACCCTCCCTGAGGAAAACTTCCGCGCCGCCCCTAGCGAAGGACCCTAGGCGTGAACGCAAGGTTGCCAAGGCAACGAGCGTGCCACGAGACGGTGAAGCGTTCAACAAAGTGTTGCATCCGCTCTGATCCTCGGGGCTGATGGCGAGCAGGTCAAAAAGCTCCTGGCGTTCGATCATTCCATCAGCCTAGAGCAGCAGCGCCCCGCCGAAGGTCACACGGCTGCCTAGTGACCGAAGGGATCCTCGTCAACACCCGGCATCCAGGTCAGACCGGGCACACCCCAACCAGCCTTTTTAGCGTGACGCATCGCTTTTTTCGCGTAGCGATCGTTGAGCTTGTTGACGTAAAGATAGCCGTCCAGGTGGTCATATTCATGCTGCATAACGCGAGCAAACCAACCGGTGGCCTCAAAATTCACCGGATTGCCGTCACCGTCGAAGCCCGTCACTCGAACCCATTCGGCCCGCTTGAGTGGATAGTGCTCGCCGGGGAAGGACAAACAGCCTTCAACTTCGTCGTCCGGGTCCGGAGCTGCGCCGGAGACTTTTGACGTGGTCAGAACTGGGTTGACCACCACACCGCGAGCGGGGACGTCGTCGTCGTTTTCGTAGTCGTAGACGAAGATGCGCAAACCCACACCAATCTGCGGTGCTGCGAGCCCAACACCGTTCGCGGCGTCGTTGGTTTCAAACATATCGGCGATGATGGTGCGCAGTTCGTCGTTGAACTCGGTGACCTCTGCCGCCCGGCGGTGCAGAACTGGCTCGCCCCAAATGGTGACTGGCTGGACTGTCATTTCCGTTGAATCCTCGGTGCTAGTGCGAACGGGAACAACGAAGGCCGCACTGGAATTCCAGTGCGGCCTTCGGGGGAACTGTTAGATTCCCGTGGGGTGAGCGACGGGGGTCGAACCCGCGACCTCCTGGACCACAACCAGGCGCTCTGCCAACTGAGCTACGCCCACCATGTGCCTCAACTTCATCCCCATCGAGACGGGGCCGAAAAGGCAACGACAAATAGCTTACCTGCTGTACAGGGGTGCTAAGTGCCACTTTGGCGTTTTAGGCCAAAAATTCCTGCAATTGTGGTTCAAATTACTCTGCTGTGTCTGAGATTTTCTGGGAAATGGCCTTTGCCGTGGCCGTATCCGGCCCTGGCTGGGGTACAAAAACAGCTTCGCGGTAGTAGCGAAGTTCGTTGATGGAATCGCGTATATCACCTAGGGCGCGGTGACCACCACTCTTAGCAGGGGACTGGAAATATGCGCGAGCAAACCAGCGGCGAGAGAGTTCTTTGATGGTGCTGACGTCAATCACGCGGTAGTGCAAGTGCTCGACGACGGCTGGCATGTCACGGGCCAAAAAGGTTCGGTCAGTACCAACTGAGTTTCCACCCAGTGGGGCTTTCCCCGGTTCGGGCACCCAGCGTTCGATGTACTCCATGATTTCGGCTTCCGCCTCAGCCATGGTTTTACCCTGGGGCAGCTCGTCGAGGAGCTTTGATTGGGTATGCATGTTCCGGACAAAGTCGTTCATCTGAGCCAAGGACGCATCATCCGGCTTGATAACAACGTCCACACCCTCGCCGAGGATATTGAGTTCAGAGTCTGTAACTAGGGCAGCAACTTCGATCAATGCGTCATTTTCGAGGCTGAGCCCCGTCATTTCACAGTCGATCCAGACGATTCGTTCGTTAGATATAGGCACGCTTCTTAGCGTACCGTTTGACCCAGTTTGCTGGTGCTCCGGTGGTAAAATCTCCGTACTGCCGGCCTGCCTTCTGGGGATGTGCCCCTTGCGCTGTGACGCGCCGAGGTCATCTCGGCTTGGACACTGCACGTAGAGACATTTGGAGATGATTGATGAGCAAGCCGGTACCCGCTGCCCCCATCAAGGATGTGGATGCTCCGGTGACCCCAATTCCAGAGGTGGACAATGCACGTTCGCCTCTGATTGCCGGTTTCATTGGCTCTATCTTTTTACTGATTGGCTCAATTGGGGTCGGTTGGTTGGCCCCCGTCTCTGAACTGCGACGCGTTCCTCTGTTTATTTGGATGCGTACAGAAGCTTTTGGTGTGGGTCTCTCAATCGTCTTGCTGGCAGTTGGCGGGATGTTGTTGGTCCGTGCTTGGCTCCGGCTGGGACAGCGTGTGAACATCTGGGGCCTCCAAGCCCGAAAGGCCACCCTGCAAGCGGTGGCACTGTGGGGAGCGCCGATGATGGTCAGCGTTCCACTCTTCAGCCGCGACGTCTACGCCTACATTGGCCAAGGGCGGCTGATGATCGAAGGGTTCAATCCTTACGAAAACGGCATCTCAACACTGTCTAACTATTACCAACTTGGTGCAGACAAGATGTGGACCGAGGCCCCAACACCTTACGGCCAGCTGTTTTTGTGGATCGAACAGTTTGTTGTTTGGGTAACGCACGTACAGCCAGAAATGAGCATTTTGCTTTTCCGGCTGGTAGCCCTTGTTGGCATTGTGCTGTGCATTATTTACGTTCCCAAGTTGGCGCAGTTGCACGGCGTAAACCCTCACCGGGCGCTGTGGCTTTCCGTGGCTAACCCCTTATTCCTGACCAACTTCATCACCAGCGCTCACAACGATGCGCTGATGGTAGGTCTGGCACTTGCTGGTTTGTACTACTGCGCCACCAAGCGCGCCATTCGCGGCATTGTGCTAGTCACGCTGTCCATCTCGGTCAAACCGATAACCGTTATTTTCTTGCCGTTCCTAGGACTTTTGTGGGCCGGGAAGAATGCTTCGTGGCCTAGAAAGTTTTGGTACTGGTTCCTCACTGCCGGGATCTCCTTGGCACTTTTGTGGGCCATGGGCAAGGTCAACGGATTCGGCTTTGGTTGGATCAACGGACTGAGCGCTCCGGGCAGTGTGTGGATTTGGTACGCGCCAATTGGTCTGCTGGGCCTCATCGTCGCTTCCATCTTCAACGTCTTTAAACTCGATGGTTGGGCCATGGCCGGATGGGTTTACACCTTTGGCAAAGTCGTGGCCATGGGCATTATCGGTTGGCAGATTTTCAAGGGCGACCACGATCGCCTCATGCGCCGCCTGACCTTGGCGTTCGCTGCAGTGGTGGTTTTGTCACCGATGATTCAGTCCTGGTATGTCGTCTGGCTGATTCCGCTATTCGCAGTCACGGGCATTCGGCAAGACTGGCAGGTCAAAGCGCTGTACTTTATGGTCTCGTTTTTTATGGTTTACGCCATCTCGGATCAGTTGGACGTTTTCCCGTACTTGCAGACCGAAGACTTGGGATTGGCTCTGGCCTTGGCCCGGAACGCGGCGGCAGTTATCGCACTGCTCTTTGCGTTGTATTTGATCTTTATTGACCCGCGCACCAAGAACCTCTTTGGCAAACCTCAAACGGTTTCGCCTCAGCCTGTCTCGAAATAACTCACGCTTCACCCAACCGCCCGGCTATTGCGGTTGTCGTTGATCCTCGCAAGCAACCGCCGCCTTGGTGGCCCAGATACTGGACGCGGAAACCAGCGTCCCGGATACCTACCCGGAAACCAGTGCGGACGGCGTACACGGTGGCTCAACTTTGGCGATGGACTCAGACTGCAGCCCCCGGAAAGTAGGGCAATTTTGGCTAGATGGGCAGGCGTCAACGCTGAAAACTGAGCTGTGGTGCACACGCGCGGAAGACCAGTGCACCGGAAACCTACCCGGGAACCAGTGCGGTGAAAGAGAAAAACCCCCGGCCGAAGCCAGGGGTTTCTCTCTGTGAATGATGGAGCGGGACATATATGAACTATGTCCCGCTACATCACATGGTGCCCCAGGAGGGAATCGAACCCCCGACCGTCGGATTAGAAGGCCGCTGCTCTATCCTCTGAGCTACTGGGGCAGCGCCATTAATCCTAACAGCGAGCAGGCTTCCAACTGCGCTCTCACTTTTCCTCCACACCCACGAATTTGGGCGAGTTGTCCACATAGCGTCACTTTTCTCTCCCGCACCAACGGAATTGGCCACAGTCTGGAGGAGCCAACTTCGGCGCAACTAACGAGGAGAGATATTCATGAGTGACACCATTACAGTCCGCGGCTTTGTAGCCACAGAACCCCGTTCCGGAACCACTACCGGTGGCACACCAACGGTCAATTTCCGGATTGCCACCACGGAGCGGCGCTTCGACAAGGAAAACAGTGTCTGGGTGGATGGTCCAACAAATTGGTACACCATCTCTGCCTACCGCCATTTGGCAGGCAACGTGGTGTGCAGCGTCAAAAAGGGCCACCGCGTCCTGGTGGTCGGCAAACTCAAACTCCGGCAGTGGGAACATGAAGGCAAGCTCTACCACCAGGCCGAAATTGATGCCGACGCCATTGGGCACGACCTCGCATGGGGCACTGCAAACTATGTCCGCAACAGCAGTGCTACGCCTGCTTCGGCTGAAGGGGTTGGTGGTATGGCACCTGTTCACGTTGAAGGTGTGGGGACCGTTGGGGACGGGGGAGAACTGCTTGATGAGCAGTTGCCTGAAGACACCGATGGGGGCACAGATCCGTCCGGTGACGGGACAGAACCTTCTTCAGAGAACGACGCCGTTCCCACCAAAGCGAATAAGAGGACTCTTGCTATGGCTGGCGCGTGAGAGGAAGGCAGCCGGTAGCAAATCTCCGAGCCAACCGGGATACCTCGCGGGATCCGCAAGGGGATTAGAAGGCAGCGCAAGTCCTCGTGGAGTCGAGGGAGCATGGCAGAATGTCAGCATTATGAACACACGTTCGCGGCCGCACAGGGTGGGCTCAGCCATGAACCTCACGGGCAGGCTGAGGGTCATCGGTACCTCAGCCACAGCCGTCGCGGCCGCGGTTGTCTTGGCTGGCTGTTCCGTGTTTCCCTCGGCTCCGTCCAACGATGACTCGGGCATGGACGCCACAAACCGTGCCATAGCGGGTCCCCAAAGTTCTGGCCAAGCGAAAGCGCAGCAGCCCAACTCAGCTTCACCAAAAATTGCGACAACGTATTCGCCAGCCGTCAGTGCAATGTTGACCAAGCTTCAGGAGGCTGGCATAACTTCCACTGAAGCCGATTCCACAGCCACCACTGTCGCCTTGCGAAGTGCCATTGTGGCGCAGGGCATTGCAACCTCGGCGGTAGAGATCTCACAAAGCACAACGCCAACGGGGTTGGCGGCGGACGCGCTCACGGCGGCCGTCCGAGCCGATTCCCAGTGCGTGTACGTCCAAGTTCGGGACAAGACGGTGACCACCAGCGTGGTCAAGGCGCTAGCCAACGGCAAGTGCTTCCTGGGAGACCAACACTAGACGCCACCACCGTTCGGTAAATTCCGCGGGTTCAATATGGCCCCGAATATGAGAACCACCCGGCCACGCACTAGATTTGTACCCATGGCGGAATTTATTTACACGATGACCAAGGCCCGTAAGGCCGTTGGCGAAAAGGTAATCCTCGACGACGTAAACATGTCCTTCTTCCCCGGTGCCAAAATCGGTGTTGTTGGGCCTAATGGCGCCGGTAAGTCGACCATCCTCAAGATCATGGCCGGCTTGGACACTCCTTCCAACGGAGAGGCCCGGCTCAGCCCCGGTTACTCAGTGGGAATCCTCTTGCAGGAACCGCCGCTGAACGAAGAGAAGACCGTTCTGGGTAACGTCCAGGAAGGCGTTGGGGAGATCTACGGAAAGATCCAGCGCTTCAACGAGATCTCCGAGGAAATGGCCAACCCGGACGCAGACTACGATGCTCTGCTGGACGAGATGGGCAAGCTTCAAGAGGCCATTGACGCCGCCGACGCATGGGACCTCGATTCCCAGCTCGAGCAGGCCATGGATGCTCTGCGTTGCCCGCCCGGAGACGCTGACGTGACAGTCCTTTCCGGTGGTGAGCGCCGCCGTGTGGCGCTGTGCAAGCTTTTGTTGCAGAAGCCGGACCTGTTGCTTCTCGATGAGCCTACTAACCACTTGGATGCCGAGTCGGTGCTGTGGCTCGAGCAGCACCTGAGCAGCTACGCGGGCGCCGTATTGGCAGTCACTCACGATCGCTACTTCCTTGATCACGTTGCTGAGTGGATTTGTGAAGTGGACCGCGGCCGTCTGTACCCCTACGAGGGCAACTACTCCACCTACTTGGAGAAGAAGCGCGCTCGTTTGGAAGTTCAAGGCAAAAAGGATGCCAAGCTGGCACGCCGCTTGGCCGACGAACTCGACTGGGTTCGTTCCAACGCCAAGGGACGCCAAACCAAGTCCAAGGCACGTCTGGCACGTTACGAGGAAATGGCTGCAGAGGCAGACCGTACCCGCAAGCTGGACTTCGAAGAGATCCAGATCCCGCCGGGACCGCGCCTGGGCAGCCTGGTGCTCGAAGCAAAGAACCTGCAAAAGGGCTTCGATGACCGGACGCTCATTGACGGTTTGAGCTTTACGCTTCCGCGCAACGGCATTGTTGGTGTTATTGGCCCCAACGGTGTTGGTAAGTCCACGCTGTTCAAAACCATCGTGGGACTTGAACCCCTCGACGGCGGCGAGCTGAAGATCGGTGATTCTGTCAAGATTTCTTATGCTGACCAGAGCCGTGGCGGCATTGACCCGAACAAAACACTGTTCGAGGTTGTATCCGATGGCCTGGACTTCATCCAGGTGGGCAATGTAGAAATGCCATCTCGCGCTTACGTGGCCGCCTTCGGCTTCAAGGGCCCGGACCAGCAGAAGAAGGCAGGTGTTCTCTCCGGTGGTGAGCGCAACCGTCTGAATCTGGCTTTGACACTCAAACAGGGTGGCAACTTGTTGCTCCTCGATGAGCCCACTAACGACCTCGACGTGGAAACCCTAAGCAGCCTTGAAAACGCATTGCTTGAATTTCCCGGCTGTGCAGTGGTGGTCAGCCACGATCGCTGGTTCTTGGACCGAGTAGCAACCCATATCTTGGCTTACGAAGGCACTGAAGAGAACCCGGCCAACTGGTACTGGTTCGAGGGTAACTTCGAGTCTTACGAAGAGAACAAGGTGGAGCGTTTGGGTGCCGATGCTGCCCGTCCGCATCGCGTGACCCACCGTCGTTTGACTCGCGACTAGATCCTCAACGCCCCCTGGACACGCCGTCCGGGGAAGCGAATCAAAGAGTTCGACGGCGGCACCCAAAGAGGGTGCCGCCGTCGAACTCTTTTCTTTTGCCTGACTTAGCCCTTAGCACCTTGGCCGGGGATACGCAGCATTCCTTCTTGGGCTACTGAGGCCACATGAATACCGTCTCTCGAATAGATTTTTCCGGTGGCCAGGCCGCGAGCACCCTGAGCGCTGGGCGACTCTTGAACATACAACAACCATTCGTCGACCTTGACCGGGCGGTGCCACCACATGGCGTGATCCAAGCTGGCCACACTCATTCCTGGCGTAATCCAGCTGAGGTTATGGGCGCGCAAAATCGGCTCTAGAAGGGTGTAGTCGCTCGCGTAGGCCAGTGCAGCTTGGTGCAGGGCAGGGTCCTCTGGCATGGGGCCAAAGGTCTTCATCCATACGGCGTTGGTGGCCACAGCCTCAGTTCCACCCGAGAGGTACAGAGGTGTGTCCACGTGGCGAATGTCGAAGGGGCGCCCGAAGGACCACTGCTGAGCCACCGGGTGATCGAACTTACTGAGCAGTTCGGCCGTCGTGGGCAAAGACTCCGGGTCCGGCACACCGTCAGGCATCTGTGACTGGTGCTCCACACCCTCGTCCTCGACCTGGAAGGAGGCGATCATGGAGAGAATGGGCACCCCCTCTTGGTACGCATGCACACGTCGGGCCGAAAATGACCGCCCATCGCGCAAACGCTGAACGCCAAAGGTGATGGGCTGGTCAGCGTTGCCCGGACGCAAGAAGTAGCCGTGCATCGAGTGAACCAGCCGTTCAGGGTCCACTGTGGCATTGGCAGCAGCAATGGATTGAGCTAGGACTTGACCGCCGAAAACACGGCCACGTGGCTGCTCGTAGGTGTCCCCAACAAAGATGTCTTCATCCGTGCGGGCTCCTTCTAAGCCCCGTAGAGAAAGCAAGTCCAACAGTTTCTCGGTTTGCTGTTCTTGACTGTCCGCGGCGGAGGAATGTGGTGCTGAGATGGGCTCGGTCATGTAACGACTTTAGACGGCAGTGTTCAACCCGCTCAAATAGCGCCCGGCGAACTGCCAAAATGGATGGATGACTGATCAAGTACACCAAGGTCTCAGCTTCCCCATCCAAATTCGGTTTGGCGACATTGATTCGTATGGGCACGTAAACAACGTTACGTACCTCTCCTATTTGGAGGATGCACGCGTTCAGCTCATCCATCAAACGCTGGGGCAGGCAGCCGGTAATGGCGCCGCCGAAGAGGACACCTTTGACGACTTAGTGGGAGTGGAGAACTTCACGCTTGTTGGCCGACACGAGATCGAATATCTGTTGCCGTTGCACTTTCGCACCGAGCCAATCTTTGTGAATATTTGGGTGACAGCTATGGGTGGATCGAGTTTTGAATTCGGCTACTCAGTGGCTGAGGCTGATGGGTCGAAGACTTATGCTTTGGCGAGTTCGTCGATGGTTTTGGTCAATCGCGAATCCGGCCGGCCGGTGCGCTTGACGCCGGCCCAACGCCACGCTCTGGGTGTTTGGTCCGGGGAGCCGGTACCGTTCCGGCGCCGCCGCGGCTAATGACGCGAAAGTGCGTGATTACCCAAAAGTTCCTGATTGCCCGTAAATCCCCGGTTCCTCGAACGCTGGTTACGGCCTACTTCGCGTCTGGCTGCTGTACTCGGCTAGAGTCCTATAGTGCCAATCGACGAGAAATTGCCATCCGAATCCTTGATTTTTAGCGATGCTGGCGACCTTCGGGACCTGCAGACTTACATGGCCCGCGCCCGAGCCGTAGATGACGGTGCTGTACGTCTCTTCGCTCAAGGACGGGTTTTGGCCTGCTACGTATGCGTGTTGAAACCCACGCTGTTGGGAGAAGGTACCCCGACTATTTTGGGTTTACGCACGATGGCGCTCACCTCTGATGCCCAAGTGGACATCACCGTACCGATCTCGGCTGTCCTGGACCGTTTGGCGCGGCTGGGGGAGAACGACGTCGAATTGCCGCTTCCCGTTGTCACAGCCGCTGCGTCGTGGGCTGGCGTGTCAGCACCTCGCGGTCCGTGGACGCCCCAGGGCGCCGTAATGTCTGAGGACGTCAAAGCCCTGGCTATGGCGGGCATGAAAGAGGTTGCCGAGATCATCCCCGATCAGCCTGGGGCGCTAATCGTGAACAATGCCCGCGCCACAGTGTGGAGCCGGCCACTCTCGGAAACGAGTGAGCTACCGCTCGGCGCTGCGTTCGCCGCTTTCTCGCTGGGCTTCTTGGTACCCGGCACAGAGTTGAGCATGCTCAGCTCTGGCAGGTGGCAGCGACTGAGCAGCCCTCAGGGTCACGTGTTGGTGCGCGGCGCTGCAGCATTAACCATGGACAACGCAGCACGGTCCATATAATCCCTCAGGGTTGCATCGTGCAGTGGCGAAAGCTCTAAAGAATCAATGGCATGGTGCATGTGCTTGAGCCATCGGTCTTTCGCCTCGGGCGTGACCTCAAAGGGCATATGCCGCATACGCAATCGGGGGTGGCCACGTTCCTCGCCGTACGTTGTGGGCCCGCCCCAGTATTGTTCCAAGAACATCAAAAAGCGGCGCTTGGCGGGAGCTAGATCTTCCTCCGGATACATGGGTCGCAACAGCTCGTCATCGGCCACGCCGTCGTAAAAAACGTCGATCAACTTCACAAAGGTGGGGTGCCCGCCAACGGTATCGTAGAAGCTGTCGGTGTACCCAGGCTTGCTGAACGGATCGTTTTGCATCAGGTTCGGCCGTGCAGGGGTTCCTTGAGGTTGGATTGGCAATTGCTGGCTCATTCGCTGGCCTTCTGTCCTTCATGGGGTTGGTTATCTGTGGCTTCAATCACCGGGGAGTAGGTTCCTTGCGAACGGTTACCCACTCGGAGGATTTCGCCGTTGCGCAGATACCAGACAGCACCGTCTTCGCCACGAACGCGTGTGATGCGGAGACCCACCGCTTCAACAGTTCCCACTACTTCACTGGTCTCGATAAGGTCCCCAATGCCGTATTGGTCCTCAATGGTGATAAAAATTCCGGCGAGGAAGTCTCGGATCAACTGCTGGGCACCAAAACCAATTGCCACACCCAAAATGCCCACGCTGGTGAGTAGGGGAGCAATGTTTACACCTAGGGATTGCAAAACGTAGATGATCACAATGATCGAGATAAGAACGCCAACAACGCTGCTGAGCAACGATCCAATGGTCTCTGCTCGTTGAACCCGACGCTCGTGGTCAAGCGCACGTAGCGCCGGAGCTGCCCAGCGAAAATGCCGCTTCTTGAAGAACTCCGTGCCGTTGGCCGCCCGTTTGGTAATGCGTGCGATCAAAAATCTTGCTATCGCCCACACCAGAAGTCCAGCAACGATCGCAATCACTGCACCCACAAAATCAGCGGATGCGGCACCGAGAGCGGTCATTTGTTCGGCTTTGAGTACGGAATGCATTCCGGGCAGCAACTCCTCAAGTTTGTCTTCAGTCTTGTGTTCGCCGGGCGGGGAGAACCCGTCCAATATCAACCCTAGCGCCGTGGCGTTCGCCCAGGCACATCCTGATAATTGGAGACCAGTCCTAGCCCTGGACGGGAGCCGAAGCTACGTCAGTGGTGGGCTCGTGATGTACGGGGAAATTTACACTGCGGGCAATAAAACACAACTGATTGGCCCGCGTATGCAAAGACTGCGCTATTTCCGCGTGGGCCGGGTCAGCAACGCTTACCTGCGGATGAAGGGTTACTGAGGTGAACTCGCCACTGCCATCACGGTTCAATCGCATGACGCCTTCAGCGCGGTCGCTATAAGCGGTGACCACCACACCATTCTGAGCCGCAACATGCAAGTAGGAGAGCATGTGGCATTGAGCCAGTGCCGCGAGCAAGAGCTGCTCCGGGTTATAACGGTGAGGATCGCCCCGGAACGTGGGATCGGCCGATCCCTTGAGAGTGGGAAGCCCCGCGAATTCAATGTCATGATCCCGCCCGTAGTCGCGGTAGGAGGAGGTTCCCGTTCCACGATTACCAGTCCAAGTTACGGTTGCCGCATAGTGGTGCTGATCAAGACTCATGGGGACAGTCTAGAACTATCACCAGATGCCAAGAGCCAGACGCTAAGAGCCGCTGGTCGCCGGAAGATTCCAGTGGCCAGCGGCTCCTGATAAGTCAGCCGTCAGGCGGCCTAGACGTCAGCCGCGCGGGCTCGCAAAGCTCGGGCAACGCCGTCGCGGTTCTCAAGCATCATGCGACGCAACGGTGCCTGATCAGCGCTGAGGCCAGCGATAAAAGCATCTGACGCGTCCACGGTTTCCTGAGTGGTCAGCTGTGCGGGATAAAGGCCCACCACAATTTGCTGTGCCAGAGCCAGTGTGCGGTTCTTCACGATTCCCTCGATCGAGGCAAAGTACTTGCCGGCAAACGGCTCAAGTAAAGCAACGTCTGGTACCCGAGTGAAGCCGCTGACCGCTGAGGCCTGGAAGGCGTTGGAAAGCTCGCCAGTAACAACAATTGAGTTCCACGCCTTGGCCTTGGCCTCGGCTGTGGGGATAGCCGCCGTGGCCAAAGCTGCAGCATTCTGGCCGCTTGCCGTGTTGTCTCGTGTGAGCTCTTCGGCAATGTCCGCTTCGCCTAAGCGCCCGCCAACCACCAAAGAGGTCAGCAGTTCCCACCGCAGGTCCTGCTCAATGTCTAGGCCCTCCAGAGACTCCGTGCCTTCAAGGAGCGCTGCAACAGTATCCAAGTGAGTGCTGTTGCTGGCCAGTAGCGCGAAGTTCTTGACGAACTGGAATTGGTGATCCGAACCAGCCTTAGCCGCCCGTGCCAGATCCCAAAGCGCCCCCGCCGCCTTCTCCTTGGTTGCAGCCCGGTGCTCGGCAGCAACGTAGAAGGTCAAGGTGGTCACAAGCTGCCGCAACTGAACCATAACTACTGAGGAATCAGACTCGTGGGCGATGTTGGCCAAGATCAGGTCAACATACTCACGTGCTGGTGTTTCGCCGTCGCGGGCTGCATCCCAAGCCGAGGCCCATACCAGGGTGCGCGGCAACGGATCAGCAAAGTCCTTTAGATGTGCCTTAGCCACTGTCAATGATTCAGGATCTAAGCGAACCTTCGCGTAGGCGAGGTCGCCGTCATTGAGCAGAATCAGTTCGGCACGCTTGGTACCGATCAGCTCGGTGACGGACGTGCGCTCGCCGTCAACGTCCAGCTCCACCCGGCTCACCGAACGCAGCTTGCCCTTGGCATCAAGGGAGTAGCCGCCCACTGCCAAACGGTGCGGCCGGATGGTTGGCTGATCCGCCGTCGCGCTCTGCACAATGTCAAAGGCGGTGATGGTGCCATCAGCGTCAACGGTGATTTCAGGTGTGAGTGTGTTAACACCAGCGGTTTCAAGCCAGAGTTTGCCCCAAGAATCCAGGTCGCGGCCGCTAGAAATTTCTAACTCGGTCATCAGATCGCTGAGTTCAGTGTTCTTCCACGAGTGTTTGCGGAAATACTCGCGCACACCAGACATAAACTCTTCCGGTCCAACCCACGCAACCAACTGGCGAAGCACTGATGCGCCCTTAGCGTAGGTGATGCCATCGAAGTTCACTTCAACGTCCTGCAAGTCGTTGATGTCAGCGAAAATCGGGTGCGTTGTGGGCAACTGGTCCTGGCGGTAGGCCCAAGACTTCTCCACGGAAGCGAAAGTAGTCCACGCGCCTTCAAACTCTGTATTCTCCACAGCAGCCAAGTGGGACATGTACTCGGCAAAGGATTCGTTGAGCCACAGATCGTTCCACCAACGCATGGTGACCAGATCGCCAAACCACATGTGTGCAAGTTCGTGCAGGACGGTAATGGCGCGGCGTTCCACCTGAGCACCAGTAACTTTTCCGCGGAATACGTAGCCCTCAAGAATGGTCACGGCACCAGCGTTTTCCATGGCTCCAGCATTAAATTCCGGAACAAAAAGCTGGTCGTATTTCTCGAAGGGGTACGGGGTGCCGAACTGCTTTTCGTAGAATTCGAAGCCTTGGCGGGTCAACGTAAAAATGTTTTCGGCGTCGAGGTACTGCATGAGTGACTTGCGGGCGAACACGCCCAAGGGAACGGTGCGGCCGTCCGCGCTGGTGACTTCGCTGTGAACACCCTCATATGGACCGGCAATCAACGCCGTGATGTATGAGGAAATACGCCGGGTAGGTGCGAACTCCCACGTTGAGTAAGCAACGCCGTCGGCCCGTGCCTCGGCGCCTACTGGCTCTGGAGTGGGGGAGTTGGAGATGACATTCCAGTAGGAAGGCGCCGTAACGGTGAACTGGAAAGATGCTTTGAGATCGGGCTGTTCAAACACGGCGAACATGCGGCGAGAGTCCGGGACTTCAAATTGTGTGTAGAGGTATACCTCTGAGTCCACGGGGTCCACAAAGCGGTGCAGGCCCTCACCGGTGTTCATATACGGAGCCTCAGCCACAATGGTCAGTTCATTCTCGGCAGCCAAATCAGGCAAAGCAATCCGCACACCATCGGAAACCACCGACGGGTCCAGCTCGCGGCCGTTCAACGTTACCGAGGCAACGGAATCGGTCACCGCATCAATGAACGACGACGAACCAGCCACTGCTTTGAACCGAACCACCGTGGTGGAACCGAAAACACGGTCGCCGCGGCTCAAATCGAGCGTGACGTTGTACTGCTCCACGTTCAGTAGCTCGGCGCGCTCGCGGGCTTCCTCGCGGGTCAGATTCATTCCTGGCATTAAGGCTTCCTCCAATAGTGGGAGTGGGGCCGTAGTCAAGTGATCTGCGGCACTATGAAATCATTCTTTCATTGATCGGGCGCCAAGCAAGCCCGGCTGGAATAACGTGGACATATGAGCTCTCCAAGCATCAACAGCGCACCCCGCTGGGATCACCGTGCACTGCGTTTTGCCATCGGGTTTCCGGTGGTGTTGAGTGCGGCGTTTGTTATTGCGACCTCGAGCCTTTCCTCGAGGCTGCCCTCACCCGTAGCCATCATGTGGGACGGTGCTGGCGCGCGTGCTTTTGTGCCCTTTGGAACATACATGCTGGTGGCTGTTGGCACGATCCTTCTAGTGGGGGTGGCACTGCTTTTGCAGACCGTCTCGCTAGCCAGACCAGTGGTCATGAGACGAATACTGATGGCCCTAGGGATTGCTGCTGACCTCTTCCTGGTGACAGTTTTTGCCGCCGGACTGGTAGGCCAGCTCAATGTGGCAGATGCCCGCAACTCCCACGTTGACACCATGGTGCTGCTGCTCGGTAGTGGAGCCGCCGTGACCCTCGCGCTGGTGATGGGCATGCTCTACAAACCGGACGAGAAATGGAGCCCAGCGGATGACCGCGCACTGGAACGTGAACTCCTTTTGGAAGCGAATCCAGAAGCAGAAGATGACCAATGGTCATCTTGGGTTCATGCGCGCAGCTCAATCTTTGTGATGCTGGGGATTGGTTTTTTGATGCCAGCAGCCCTGCTTGTCCCGCTGGTTCCCTGGCTTTCGGGGCTACTGGTCGTGGTTGCGCTAGTGATTGCGGCCTGTTTGTTCTACCGCATTTATGCGGATCAGGATCGTCTGCAGATTCGTATTGCCGGGGTGCTGCCGTTTCTCAAAACCCAAGCAGGCCATCTCGACTCGGCCACGGCTACAACACTGGATGCCAACAATCACGGCGGGTGGGGGCCGCGCTTACACCACAACAGCCGCTCCATCCTGGTCAGCAGCGGAGCTGGAGTGATGCTGAACTTCACAGATGGACGCAGCGCTGTCCTCGGCACCAAAACACCAGAGGACGCAGAATCCCTCGCCGCGCATCTGAATGCTTGGCGCTAGTAGGCTATAGACCAACACCACAGGCTTCAACGAATGGATTGTTCCGTGACTTCAACTGCCACCACACCCCGCGTACACATTGCCACTGACCACGCAGGGATGGAGCTTAGCGCCCACCTCATGAGCCACCTCAGTGCCAAAGGCTACGAAGTGGTTGACCACGGACCCACCGAATATGACGCATTGGATGACTACCCGGCCTTCTGCATCAACGCTGCGCTCGCAGTGGTTGCTGATCAAAGCGCCGGAGTCCACGCCCTCGGAATTGTTTTGGGCGGATCCGGTAATGGCGAACAAATCGCCGCAAACAAGGTCAAGGGAATCCGTGCAGCGCTGGCTTGGAATCTGGACACGGCACGTCTGGCTCGCGAGCACAATGACGCAAACGTTATTGCGGTTGGTGGGCGTCAGCACACTGTTGAGGAAGCTACTCAACTGATTGAAGCGTTTTTGGTAGAACCGTTCAGCCACGACGAACGCCACATGCGCCGAATCGGCAAGATTGCCCAGTATGAGACCACTGGCGAGGTCATCGCTTAGTGCCTGAAGGGCATTCAGTCCGACGCTTGGCCATTCAGTTTGCAGACGTTTTTGCAGGTGAGCAGCTAGCCGCCTCCAGCCCGCAGGGCAGGTTCAAGGACGGCGCGCGACTCCTTGACGGCCAGCGTCTAGTGGACGCTCAAGCGCACGGCAAACAACTCTTTTTGGGCTTCGAGAACCAGCTGGTTTTGCACGTGCACTTGGGACTTTACGGTGCTTGGGAGTTTGGTGGTGACGCCACTTTCAGTGGTGCTTCAAGTATCGGTGCGCCGCGGAAAATCGGTGAGAGCGAATCTTTTGAGGACACGTCCAGTGCTCCTTATAAGGGGCCACCAGAACCGCGGGGTGCTATTCGTGTCCGGTTAGTCTCTGAGCACGGCTGGGCGGATCTGCGCGGTGCCAGCCGTTGTGATGTTATTACTGAACCGGAAGCCTCGGAGCGCCGGGCCAAGCTGGGGCCAGATCCCTTGCACAGCCAAACGGGGCTGCATGGTCAAACTGGTGACGAACAGCGGTTTGTGGGCGGTCTCCGGCGGCGACGTACCGCCGTCGGACAGTTGTTAATGGACCAAAGTGTGGTCGCGGGTATCGGCAACATTTACCGGGCAGAGCTGTTGTTCCGGGCCGGTATTAATCCGTTTGTGCCAGGTACCGAGGTGAGTGAAAGCGCCGCCTCGGCGCTGTGGGCAGATGCCACACGGTTAATGTCCGACGGCGTCAAGGACGGGCGGATTATCACCACACCACCGGACTTTTGGTCACCTGAGTTGCTGGCGGTTGACGGCCTTGCCGCGCCAGAAGACTCCCACTTTGTCTATAAACGCATCGGGTTACCGTGCAGAAAGTGCGGCACAGCTGTGGCACTCACTGAAGCGGCCGCCCGGAAACTCTACTGGTGCCCTAGCTGCCAGCACTAGTTTTAGTACCTGGGAGCTGCTGGCAAGCTGAAACGTTGTTCAAGTGTGGGAATCTTGCGGATGTGCATATCCGTAGACAATGGCGTGCCTACGTATCGCAAATGCCATGGTTCGTAGGAATATCCGGTGATGTTGGTATAGCCGTTGGGGTAGCGAACAATAAAGCCGTACCGCCACGCATTGGCCTTTGCCCAAGCACCGGAACGGGTGTTTTCAAAACACGGCAACAGCCCACACTGGCCGCTCGAATCGCCGATGTCTAGGACCAGCCCGGTTTGGTGTTCGCTATAACCAGGCCGGGCTGAAATCAGGTCAGCCTGTGCCTGACCGTACATGCCCACATAGTTGTAGTAGAGCGATTTCTGCGTGGCGTAGCTGCGGTAACCACTAACCGCTGTCATTCCAGCACCAGCGGCACGGGCGGCAGCAATGAGTCGCTGCATAGCTAAACCAGCAGTGCGCTCCATCGTGGCACCGTAGACGTTGATAGTGGCTGCCGGCCCATAAGTGATGGGGGAGAGCGGACGGCGTTTGTTGATCACAGGCACGCTGGGGGCAGCAGCGGCATTGAAATGCGTGCGCGCCCCAGCCTTTGCAGTCCAGTCGACGTATCCGCCTTCAAAACTCTGTTTGCAGTAGCCGTTGGTGCAGTTCTCGTTGGTCTTGGGGTAACCAAGGCGGCCCTTCTCGCCGCCTTGGTTGATCCAGGCTGTCTGGATCGCACCACCATGAGTGCTCCACGCGCCGGTCCCGGACTGCCACCAGATCACACCGCCTTGAAATTGTTGCTTGCACCCGCCGCGAACCAAGCGACAGTTCTGTGTGGCAACGGGGTAAGCGAGAAAGCCGTTGTGTAGCTTGAGGGAGGCATAGCGTGTCAACATGGCGCCATGGACGGGGACTGCCCCAGACGCGGCGCTCCAATACAGGCTTCCTTTGGCAAATTTTTGATAGCAGCCTGAATTCCGCTGGCCGCAGTATTCAGCGGTGGTGGGGTAGCCCAAAGTACCGTGTTCTGAGCCCTCTGCCACCCAACGAGTATGGATGGCTCCTCTGTGCACTATTTGCGCACCGGTGCTGGAGCTCCAGATGATGATCCCCATGGTGAAGGAACGATAGCAGCCGGAGTTCACCAAGTTACATGCGGTGGGGGCCTTCGAGGCGCCGAGTCTGCTGGCAACACCCGGCTTGGCGTAGACGGCGGCAATGGCGGCTGGTCCGGCTGATGCGGCCTCTGCGGTGCTGATCATGGCAGGGCCGGCTATGAACCCTGCGCTCAAGAGCATAGCTGTGCCAAGGGTGGTGAGTGTGCGAGTAAGTTTTCCAAGCGAAGACATGGCGACCCCCGGGCCACAGAATCCAATGAGTTTGCAATCCTCAAGCTACGCCGCTGACTACGGGGCGTAAACCCTTTTGCCCGCTGAAACGTGTGCCAGCTCAAACTTGTGCCAGCTGAAACCAAGGGCGGAGGATCGTGCGCAGACGAGCCGAAAAACGAAAATAGTCATCCCGGATAAACCGGAATGACTATTGAACGAGTAATTCAAGTTACTCAATACTGCATTATCTCAACGATTCGATAAGGCAAAAGAGGGGACGACGGGAATCGAACCCGCGTAATCAGTTTGGAAGACTGAGGCTTTACCATTAAGCTACGTCCCCGAGCGCCAGAGCCTGGCTCGCGGCAACCCCCTGAGCATAGCAACGTCTCAGATTCCCGCGCAAATCCACTCTGATGGTGTGGCTGTTACGCAGCCGCTGAAATCCTCCGGTATTTCCGCTGACTTCACTCGAAGCGGCGTTGTAGCGCTCTCGCTGGGACGCAATGGATGGGTCAAAGCAAGCTGCTTTACCGTGTAAAGTTGATGCTCGTAGAACACAGATGTGCATTTGCGGCCAAATTGCCCGTAGACTGTCCTGTGCACTTACGGGGTGTAGCTCAGCTTGGCTAGAGCGCCTGCTTTGGGAGCAGGAAGTCGCAGGTTCAAATCCTGTCACCCCGACTCTGCGAGGCATTATTGCCGCCGGTATCGGATTGCGGTCCGGCGGCGCAGAACCTTATCCCAGAAACCAATCAGGAGTTCTACGCTGTGAAGAGCGCTGTCGAAAACCTCACGCCCACTCGGGTCAAGCTTGACGTTGAGGTTCCTTTTGAGGAATTGAAGCCAAGCATTGACGCGGCCTACAAGACTGTTGCAAACCAGATTCAGGTTCCGGGTTTCCGTAAGGGCAAGGTTCCCTCCAAAATGATTGACCAGCGCGTGGGTCGTGGCTACGTGTTGGAGACAGCCATCAACGACGGCCTCAACGGCTGGTACCAGGCTGCTGTCGAAGAAACCGCAATCCGTCCGTTGAGCCGCCCTGAGGTTGAAATCACCGAAGTTCCGGACCCCACCTCCACCGATGGCGTCTTGAAGTTCCACGTAGAGGTAGATGTTCGCCCGGAAATCGAACTCCCGGACTACGCAGGCATCAAAGTTGATGTAGCTGCAGCCGAGTCTTCCGACGCAGACGTCGACACCGCTTTGGACGAACTTCGCGGCCGTTTCGGTACCCTGAAGTCCGTTGACCGTCCCGCTAAGGATGGGGACTTCCTCACCATCGACATCACCGCAACCATCGACGGCGAAGATGTTGACTCAGCAACCGGCCTTTCCTACCAGGTCGGTGCGGGCACCATGCTGGACGGCCTCGATGAGGCCGTAACCGGCCTGTCCGCTGACGAAGACGCAATCTTCGACACCACTTTGGTAGGCGGCGAGCACGCTGGTGAAGCAGCTCAGGTCAAGGTTGTAGTCCAGACTGTCAAGGAGCGCGAGCTTCCCACCGCTGATGACGACTTTGCTCAGCTGGCTTCCGAATTCGACACCCTCGCTGAACTGCGCGAAGACTTGGCCAAGCAGGCTGCTGAGTCCAAGATTGTTGAGCAGGGCGTAGAGGCTCGCGACAAGGTCCTGGACAAGCTCGTTGAGCTGGTTGAGGTTCCGGTTCCGGCTTCTGTTGTTGAAGAGCAGCTCGAGTCCCACTTCTCCTCTGAGAACGCACACGGCGACACCGAGCACGACACCGAAGAGCACCGCGCAGAGGTCAAGGCCAACACGGAGCGTGCTTTCCAGAACGAAGTTATCCTTGACGCCATTGCTGACAAGGAAGAAGTTGGTGTCAGCCAGAACGAGCTCATCGACTACATCGTGAGCACTGCAAGCCAGTACGGCATGGACCCGAACCAGTTCGCTCAGATGATCGACCAGTCCGGCCAGGTTCCGATGATGGTTGCTGAAGTTCGCCGTCGCAAGGCTCTTGCAGTTGTTTTGGGCAAGGCTGAGGTTACTGACTCCGAAGGCAACGCTGTTGACCTGAGCGACTTTGTACGCTCCGGTGAAGAGATCGCCGCTGAGGCTGCTGCAGCCGAGGCAACTGATGAGGCCAGCGAAGAGTCTGAGACTGTTGCCTCGGATGATCCTGCATCCGCCAAGTTCTAGTAGTCCTGTGGAAGGCTAGTTCCTTCTAGGTCTAAAGTGCCGCCCCAGATCCTTTGATCTGGGGCGGCACTTTTGTGTTTGGCCAATCGTGCGCCGTCAGCGAACAGGGGCTTTTTGGCGAACAAATGCGCGGTCAAAACAGTTAGTGTCCAAGTAGTGAATTTTCGTGATGAAAGCATCACCAGCGAGAGGTAAGCACTCATGACACAGCAAGCATCCAGCCCCCGGATGGCCAGCGTAGATCCGGCCGCCCAGGATAACTACATCTACAACCGCCTGCTCAAGGAGCGCATCATCTGGCTTGGTTCAGAGGTTCGTGACGAGAACGCCAACGCCATTTGCTCGCAATTGCTGTTGCTCTCGGCTGAGGATCCTGAGAAGGACATTTACCTCTACATCAACTCGCCTGGTGGATCAGTGACTGCCGGTATGGCTATCTACGACACCATGCAGTTCATTCCGAATGACGTTGTCACAGTGGCAACAGGTCTTGCCGCTTCCATGGGACAGTTCTTGCTGTCCTCTGGTACCAAGGGCAAGCGTTACGCCACACCGAATGCTCGTATCCTGATGCACCAGCCTTCCGGCGGCATTGGCGGTACCGCCTCTGACATTAAGATCCAGGCCGAACTTATTTTGCACATGAAGAAGGTTATGGCCGAGCTCACTGCAGACCAGACTGGCCAGACCGTGGAGACCATCCTCAAGGACAATGACCGCGACAAGTGGTTCACAGCAGAAGAGGCCTTGGCTTACGGCTTCTTCGACAAGATCTCCGCAAGCGCTGGAACGGTATCCGGTGGCGGCGGTACGGCTGCTAAGTAACCGTCCGAAGCGAAACTTTTAGATTCAGGAGTAATGAACATGAACCACAACTTCGGATGGTCCGCTGGCAACTTGCCGACGAGCCGCTATGTATTGCCGCAGTTCGAAGAGCGCACACCCTATGGCTTCAAGCGCCAAGACCCTTACACCAAGCTCTTTGAGGACCGCATCATCTTCCTCGGTGTTCAGGTTGACGACGCTTCGGCAGACGACATCATGGCCCAGCTCTTGGTCCTTGAGTCCACTGACCCAGACCGCGACATCACCTTGTACATCAACTCGCCCGGTGGTTCTTTCACCGCGATGACGGCAATTTACGACACCATGCAATACATCCGCCCTGAAATTCAGACGGTGTGCTTGGGTCAGGCTGCATCGGCTGCAGCGGTACTGCTCGCAGCTGGTACTCCGGGTAAGCGACTGGCACTGCCGAACGCTCGCGTTTTGATTCACCAGCCGGCACTCTCAGGTGGTCAGGGAGGTCAGGCTTCTGACCTGGAAATCCAGGCCAACGAAGTAATGCGTATGCGCACCTGGCTTGAGGACACTCTTGCCCTGCACTCCGGCCGGACTTCGGAGCAGGTCAACAATGACATTGAGCGCGACAAGATCCTGACGGCGGCAGAAGCCCTCGATTACGGTCTGATTGACCAGGTTCTCGAGACCCGGAAGATCAAGCCGACGGCGATCAGCAAGTAAGAACTGTAAAAACTTAAGCCGGTGGCGTCCTTCATCTGGACTCCACCGGCGTTTGTTTACCAGACGCCCGCGTCATGGTGTCTTAGAGTAGAAATAGTCGTCTACGAGGTGGACGGTAAATAGCAGTAGTACACGAAGGGATTCATTTATGGCTCGGATCGGCGAAAGCACGGATCTGCTGAAGTGTTCCTTTTGTGGCAAAAGCCAGAAGCAAGTGCGCAAGCTCATTGCTGGCCCTGGTGTTTACATCTGTGACGAATGCATCGAATTGTGCAACGAGATCATCGAAGAGGAGCTCGCGGAAGTAGCGGACCTCGGAAACTTCGAGTTGCCTAAGCCGCGGGAGATTTTCGACTTCCTGCAGGAATACGTTATTGGTCAGGAACCAGCCAAACGTTCACTCGCCGTCGCCGTGTACAACCATTACAAGCGCATTCAGGCCGGTCATGCTCCTAAGGGCGGCGCTTTGGCCGAGGGCCATCACGACGACGTTGAGATCGCCAAGTCCAATATCTTGCTGATCGGCCCCACCGGTTGTGGAAAGACCTATCTTGCACAAACCCTTGCCCGCCGCTTGAACGTTCCGTTCGCGGTAGCCGATGCGACGGCGCTCACCGAGGCCGGTTATGTGGGCGAGGACGTTGAGAACATTCTTCTCAAGCTGATCCAAGCCGCAGACTATGACGTCAAAAAGGCTGAGCAGGGAATCATCTACATCGATGAGATTGACAAAATCTCGCGTAAATCTGAGAACCCTTCCATCACCCGTGACGTTTCAGGAGAAGGTGTTCAACAGGCACTTTTGAAGATCTTGGAGGGCACCGTTGCTTCGGTTCCGCCGCAGGGTGGGCGCAAGCACCCGCACCAAGAATTTATTCAGATCGACACCACCAACGTGCTCTTTATTGTGGCTGGCGCCTTCGCCGGTCTGGAAGAGATCATTGGCTCGCGCTCGGGCCGTAAGGGAATTGGCTTTGGTGCCCCGCTCAATGAAGCACGGGACCAAGTGGATTCCTACGCGGAGGTTATGCCCGAGGACCTCCTCAAGTTCGGTCTGATCCCTGAGTTTATTGGCCGGCTTCCCGTGATCACGACCGTCTCCAACTTGGACCGCACAGCGCTGATCCAGATCCTCTCGGAGCCTAAGAACGCACTGATCAAGCAATATAAGAAAATGTTCTTGCTGGACGGTGTGGAACTTGAATTTGAAGACGCCGCCTTGGACGCGATCGCTGATCAAGCACTCGAGCGGGGGACCGGTGCTCGTGGTCTCCGCGCCATTTTGGAAGAAGTGCTGTTGCCGGTGATGTTTGACCTCCCCAGCCGTGAGGACATCGCTACAGCAGTTGTCACCGAGGATGTTGTTCTGAACAAGGCCCAGCCCACGCTGATCGCCCATGATGTGGTGGCCAAACGGCGGAATAAGTCCGCGTAATCTTTTGCTGTGATTGACGACGACGGAGGTCAACGCCGTCGTGCCCGCACCGCTTTTTGGTGGTGAAGAACTGAACCCAGGAGCTGTTTTGACTCTTCCAGAATCCAACACTGCCGATTTTTGGTTTGACCCGGTTTGCCCCTTTGCTTGGGTGACATCGCGGTGGATCGGCGAAGTGGAGAGTGTCCGCAACATCACCACCAATTGGCACGTAATGAGCTTGGCTGTGCTCAATGACGGCCGCGACTTGGACGAAGAGTACCGCGCATTTATGGACAAGGCATGGGGACCAGTTCGTGTCATCATCGCAGCTCAGGAATTGCACGGCGCCGAGTACATCAAGCCGCTCTACGATGCCATGGGCACGGAAATTCACAACAACGGCAACAAAGACCACGCTGACGTGATTAGCAAGGCCCTGGCCAGCACCGGACTGCCGGCTGACTTGGCACGCTTTGCTGATTCCAACGAGTATGACGATGCGTTGCGGGCTAGCCATGAGTCCGGCATTTCGCTTGTGGGCCAGGACGTTGGAACACCGGTGGTGTCTTTCAACGGCACTGCATTCTTTGGCCCCGTGCTGACCCGTATTCCGCGGGGTGAAGAGGCGGGCAAGATCTGGGACGCTACGGTCACCTTGGCGCAGTTCCCGTACTTCTTTGAGATCAAGCGCAGCCGGACCGAGATGCCGTCCTTCGACTAAGACGTCCGCTGGAACACTACTCCAAAAGCCTTGATCAAATAAAGCTGAGCACAACAAAAACCCCGCACCGAACTAACGGTGCGGGGTTTTGTCTAGTGTGCCTAGCTCTGTGCGGCTTCCTCGGCCGGGGCCAATTCAACAGCCGAGACGCTCAGTTCACCCTCGCCTGCAACGAGCATGATTTCCCGGGCGTTACTGGCGGCCTTGAGGTCAACCAGCCCTGCTTCGAGTTGCTTGACCAGCTGCTCCGGCGCGGTGATCGTCGCTGAGAGGACCTCGGTACGTTGCTTCACCTTGGCCTCGGACTTCGCCTTGCGGACACCGCTGAGCGCCAGTCCCACGGTGGCAAGCATGGACAGATCTCCGTCAACACCCTGCAAGGCTGTGGGCCATGCTGCGCGGTGAACGGAACCGGTGCGCCACCAGCCCCAAACCTCTTCGGTGGCGAAGGGCAAGAAGGGAGCAAAGAGTCGCAACAAGGTGTCCAAGGTGGTGGCTAGGGCAGCCAATACTGAAGCTTGTTCGGCCTCGCCTGCAGCACCGTAGGCGCGGTCCTTGATGAGCTCAACGTAGTCATCGGTGAACTGCCAGAAGAACGATTCGCTCAATTGCAAAGCGCGGGCGTAGTCGTACTTCTCGAAGGCCGCCGTGGCTGCCGCCGTGACGTTGGCCAGTTGGGTGAGCAGTGCGCGGTCCAAGGGGTTGGTGACTACTGAGAGATCGTTACCCAAAACGGAGTTCTCGGTGGCGCCCAGGTTCAGCACAAACTTGGAAGCGTTCAGGAGCTTGATCGCCAAGCGGCGGCCAATCTTCATCTGTGCAATCTCGTAAGCGGTGTCCGCCCCCAATTTGGCCGAGGCTGCCCAGTAACGGACAGCGTCAGAACCGTATTCGTTGAGCACGTCCGTAGGAACCACCACGTTGCCCTTGGACTTGGACATCTTCTTGCGGTCTGGATCCAGGATCCAGCCGGAGATGGCGGCGTGCCTCCACGGAGCCGAGCCCTGCAAAGCATCGGCACGCACTGCGGAGGAGAACAGCCAGGTGCGGATGATGTCGTGGCCCTGAGGACGCAGATCGAAGGGGTAAACCTTGGAGAAGAGTTCTTCGTCGCGGCTCCAGCCACCCACAATCTGCGGTGTCAGGGATGACGTTGCCCAAGTGTCCAACACGTCTGCGTCGCCAATAAAACCACCGGGTGCGTTGCGCTGATCTTCGGTATAACCGGGAGCTGCGTCGGCAGCGGGATCCACGGGAAGCATCTCGTCGCTGGGGACAAGGGGGCTATCGAAGTTCGGGTTACCCTGAGCATCCAGCGGGTACCAAACTGGAACGGGAACACCAAAGAAGCGCTGGCGGGAAACTAGCCAGTCACCGTTGAGGCCGGAGATCCAGTTTTCGTAACGTGAACGCATAAAGGCCGGGCGGAAATCGATCTCCTCGCCACGGCCAATGAGGCGTTCGCGGCGGTCCTCGTCGCGGCCACCATTGCGGATGTACCACTGACGCGAGGTAACCACTTCGAGCGGCTTGTCACCCTTTTCGAAGAAGTTCACCGGGTGCATAATCTTCTTCGGTTCCCCGTCCAGCAGGTCCGCAGCGGTTAAGAGTTCAACCACAGCTTCCTTGGCTGAGAACGCGGTTTTACCGGCAATTGAGGCATAAGCCTCGCGTCCAGCAGGCTCAGTGATCCATTCGGGAACCTCGGCGATGATGCGGCCGTCGCGGCCCATAATGGCGCGTGTGGGCAGCTGAAGTTCGCGCCACCAGGTGACGTCGGTCAGGTCACCGAAGGTACACACCATGGCTATGCCGGAACCCTTGTCCGCCTTGGCCAGCGGGTGAGCCAATACTTCTACTTCTACGCCGAAGATCGGTGAGGTGACCTTTTTGCCGAACAACGGTTTGTAGCGCTCGTCATCCGGGTTGGCAACCAATGCAGCACAAGCCGCGAGGAGCTCCGGGCGAGTGGTCTCGATGAAGATCTTCTCGCCGTCCTCGGTGAAGAACGGATAGCGGTAGTAAGCGCCAGCAACTTCGCGGTCTTCCAGCTCAGCTTGAGCCACAGCGGTGCGGAACGTCACGTCCCACAACGTGGGGGCTTCAGCCATATAAGCGTCGCCAGTGCTCAGGTTCGCCAAGAAAGCGCGCTGAGACACAGCACGGGAGACATCATCAATGGTGCGGTAAGTGAGCTTCCAGTCCACGGAAAGCCCCAAAGTCTGGAACAAGTTCTCGAAGATCTTCTCGTCCTCAACGGCGAGCTCTTCACACAGTTCAATGAAGTTTCGGCGGGACACCACATCAAAGTCGCGCTGGTTCTTCGCAGCGACCGCGGGCGGGCGGTAGTCGGCGTTGTAGGGCACTGAAGGATCGCAACGAACACCGTAGTAGTTCTGCACGCGGCGCTCAGTAGGCAGACCGTTGTCATCCCAACCCATCGGGTAGAAAACGTTTTTGCCGTTCATTCGCTGGAAGCGAGCCAACACGTCCGTCTGAGTGTAAGAGAACATGTGGCCCACGTGGAGTGAACCTGATGCTGTTGGCGGGGGAGTGTCAATCGAGTAGACCTGCTCGCGCGTGGTCTCGGTGTCGAAGTTGTACGTTCCTTCGCTCAGCCAACGCTGAGAAAGTTTGGTCTCCAAACCCTCCAAAGCGGGCTTGTCTGGAACATTGATAGGGGCGGTGGTGGGCGTGTCTGTACCCTGCGTGTCTTCAGCCATGGGTCAATTCTTTCATGTTCTGTAGCCGCCATTTGCAGTAGCATCCGAACATGAGTGACTTGGGCCAAGAACTGGTGGTTAAGCGTGTCTACGAGCCCGCCGCGGATGAGGATGGAACGCGGGTTTTGGTAGACAGGCTTTGGCCCCGCGGCGTGAGTAAGGAACGCGCCAAACTCGATCTCTGGCTCAAGGAGATTGCGCCGTCACCACTGCTACGCAAGGAATTCGCTCACATGCAGGATCGCTTCGCTGATTTCAAAAGCCAGTACTTGCACGAGTTGAGTCAAGCTCCGGAGCAGAGTGCCGCCGTCGACCTTCTCCTGGCGCATGTCCGCAACGGTGAGCACGTGACGTTGTTATATGGGGCAAAAAATCCAGACGTGAACCATGCAATTGTTTTGAGTGAATTCTTGCGCGCTAGGCTTGCATCATGACTTTGGCAGCAAGCGGTAGAGCGGCAGTAGTAACCGGTGCAAGCACGGGAATTGGTGAGGCCACAGTCCGCCGTCTCACCGCTGCCGGATGGCGCGTTTTCGCTGTAGCGCGCCGCGCAGAACGTCTCGCTTCGCTGGCCACTGAAACCGGCGCCGTTCCCGTAAGTCTGGACATTACTGACGACGCCGGAATTGCAGCTTTGCTGGCACAGGTCACCGAAGCGGGAGGAATTGATACTTTGGTCAACATCGCCGGCGGTGCCCGCGGCGTTGACAGTGTTGCCAACGCGAAAACGGAAGACTGGGAATGGATGTTCCAAGTCAACGTGGTGGGCACCATGAAGCTCACACGTGCGTTTTTGCCGATGCTGCGTGAAAACGGCGAGGGCACCGTTTTGAACCTCACCTCAACTGCGGCGCAGTCAGCCTATGAGGGTGGCGGCGGATACAACGCCGCCAAATTCGCTGAGCACGCCATGACCGGTGCGTTGCGCCTCGAAGAAGCCGAGCACAACGTGCGCGTGATTGAAGTTGCGCCAGGTATGGTGCAGACCGAGGAATTTTCGCTCAACCGCTTGGGTGACGCCGGTGCTGCCGCGAAAGTCTACGCCGGCGTGGATAAGCCACTGACCGCGGACGACGTTGCCGAAGTTATTGAGCACGCTGTGTCTTTGCCGCACCACGTCAACTTGGATCTGATCACCATCCGGCCGGTGGCACAAGCCGCCAATCACAAGGTGATCCGCAAATCCTAGCTAGCCGTTAGACTAGTAATACAAGCATTGACCCGGCCATCACCGGTGAGCTTCCGGAAGAACACAACCACACCAGAACATCTTTTATGCGTGGATGTCAGTAGAACCGGACGGGTAAGCCCGTTACAGCAGATAATGAGCGGCCAAACGCGCTTCCCCCGGGGCGCACGTTTGGTAAGCGAGGTGGTACCGCGGTTCTGTATTTTGGCCAAGTGCTGAGAAACAAATTCGTCCTTGCATCCTGTCAGTCACGTTGCTCATACCAGGATGTTAGAGATGCCAAAGTATCCCAAGGCCACCACTTCCCCCGACGCTTCAGGCGTGTCCACCTCAGTGAAGTTCCCGCACATCGAAGAGCGGATCCTCAAGTACTGGGACCAAGACGGCACCTTCCAAGCGAGTATCGATCAGCGCCCTGCACAACTGGACGGGGAAGCTCCTGGAACCAACGAGTTTGTGTTCTATGACGGCCCGCCCTTCGCCAACGGCCTGCCTCACTACGGTCACCTTTTGACCGGTTACGCCAAAGACCTCGTGGGCCGCTACCAGACTCAGCGAGGCCGCCGGGTGGAGCGACGCTTCGGCTGGGACACCCACGGTTTGCCTGCTGAGCTCGAAGCCATGAAGCAACTGGGTATGACTGACAAAACCCAGATCGTGGCCATGGGCATCGACAAGTTCAACGATGCTTGCCGTTCCTCAGTGATGAAGTACGCGGATGAATGGAAGAACTACGTCACCCGCCAGGCCCGCTGGGTTGACTTCGAAAACGACTACAAAACACTCAATGTTGAGTACATGGAGTCCGTGTTGTGGGCATTTAAACAGCTCCACGAAAAGGGACTGACGTATAACGGGTACCGCGTCCTTCCGTACTGCTGGAAGGACGAGACACCGCTGTCCAACCACGAGCTGCGGATGGATGACGACGTCTACAAGGACCGTCAGGACCAGACAGTCACAGTGACTTTCCCGCTCAAGGCTGGTAGTTCGGCGCTCTCCCAAGAGCTCGCAGGGGTTCTCGCCTTGGCCTGGACCACCACACCCTGGACCTTGCCTACCAACCTGGCCCTCGCCGTCGGGCCTGAGGTTAATTACGTAGTGGTGCCGGCCGGCCCCAACGGTGTTAAGGCCTCCGCTGTTGCAGCTGACGCTAAGTTCCTGATCGCCGCTGACTTGCTGGGCGCTTACGCCAAGGATTTGGGGTACGACGACGGCGCTGCCGCGACTGCCGCCGTGACGGCAACTCACCGTGGTGCAGACCTCGCCGGAATCAGTTATGAACCACTGTGGAACGACTTCGCGGACACCGAGAAGTACGGCACCGAGAACGCTTGGCGGATCCTCGTGGCTGACTACGTCACCACCACCGACGGTACGGGTATTGTTCACCAGGCTCCTGCCTATGGTGAAGATGACCAGAAGGTCTGTGAAGAGGCTGGCATTCCGGTGGTGCTCTCGGTAGATGAGGGCGCAAAGTTCTTGCCACTTTTTGCTAACGGCCCGCTTGCCGAGATTGTGGGCTTGCAGGTCTTCGAGGCCAACAAACCCATCACCGCTTTGCTGCGCGCTGAAGGCCGTTTGGTACGCCAGGCCAGCTACGAGCACTCCTACCCGCACTGCTGGCGTTGCCGTAACCCCCTGATCTACCGCGCGGTGTCCTCGTGGTACGTCTCCGTCACGGCTTTCAAGGACCGTATGGTGGAGCTCAACCAGGAGATCAACTGGATCCCGGATAACGTCAAGGACGGCCAGTTCGGCAAGTGGTTGGCCAACGCCCGCGACTGGTCAATTAGCCGTAACCGTTTCTGGGGCAGCCCCATCCCCGTGTGGCAGTCCTCTGATCCGGAGTACCCGCGCACCGATGTGTACGGCTCTTTGGCTGAGATCGAAGCTGACTTTGGCCGGATCCCGCTCAACCACCAGGGCCAGCCCGATCTGCACCGTCCCTTCATCGACGAGCTGACTCGCCCCAACCCGGATGACCCGCGCACGCCAGAAGAAGGTCAGTCCGTGATGAGTCGTGTTGAGGACGTACTGGACGTGTGGTTTGATTCCGGATCCATGCCGTACGGCCAAGTGCACTATCCCTTTGAGAACCAAGATTGGTTTGATTCTCACAACCCGGCTGACTTCATTGTGGAGTACATCGGACAGACTCGCGGCTGGTTCTACATGCTGCACATCCTCTCCACTGCGCTCTTTGACCGTCCAGCTTTCCGCAATGTCATCAGCCACGGCATTGTGCTGGGTTCCGACGGTCAGAAGATGTCCAAGTCTTTGCGGAATTACCCTGACGTTTCAGAGGTTCTGGACCGTGACGGTTCAGACGCCATGCGTTGGTTCTTGATGTCCAGCCCCATCCTGCGTGGCGGCAACTTGGTAGTGACCGAACAGGGTATCCGCGACGGTGTTCGTCAAGTGATCTTGCCGCTGTGGAACGTGTACAGCTTCTTTACCCTGTACACCAACGCTGCCAATGGTGGCGCTGGCTACGAGGCTAAGCTGCGCTACGACGGCTACCAAGACACGATGGATCAGTACCTGTTGGCCAACACCGGGGACCTAGTCCGCGATGTCACCGAGGCTCTGGACAGCTACGACATTTCAGGGGCGTGTGATGCCCTGCGAAGCTACTTGGACATGCTGACCAACTGGTATGTGCGCCGTAGCCGTCAGCGGTTCTTTGACGAGAGCACTGACGCCTTTGACGCTTTGTACACGGCCCTGGAAGCCGTGTGCCGTGTTGCTGGCCCGCTGTTGCCGCTGGTGACTGAGGAGATCTGGCGTGGACTCACCGGTGGCCGTTCGGTTCACCTCACGGACTGGCCCAACGTTGATTTGTTCCCGGCCAAGCCTGACTTGGTCCAGGCTATGGACCGCATCCAGCAGATCTGTTCGGTTGGTTCGAGCTTGCGAAAAGCCGCGAAGTTGCGCGTTCGTTTGCCGCTCCAGGAACTCACTGTGGTGGCACCCAACGCTGCATCACTGGGCGACTTTGCCTCCGTCGTCGGGGAAGAGTTGAATATCCGTTCGGTCAAGCTTCTGGACGCGGAGACTGCCTCCCCTGAAGAGTTTGGGATCGAGCAGAAACTGGTGGTGAACGCACGGGCCGCGGGCCCGCGTTTGGGCAAAAACGTTCAGCTCGCCATCAAGGGTTCCAAGTCGGGGGACTGGTCAGTGTCCGACGCCGGTGTTGTTACCTCGGGTGGTTTGGAACTTGAACCGCAGGAGTACACGCTAGAAACGGTGGTGGCCGGCGCTGGTGAGGGTTCGGGCAAAGCAGTTGCAGTACTGCCCGGTGGTGGCTTCGTGGTGCTGAACACCGAGCTGACCCCGGAGCTCGAAGCTGAGGGACTTGCTCGTGACATGGTTCGCACAATCCAACAGGCCCGTAAGGATGCTGACCTCAACGTCAGCGACAGGATCCGCACCACTGTGACAGCCGCTGCAGCAGTTATCGCAGCGCTTGAATCTAACGCTGAGTTGGTCAAGGTTGAGACTCTCACCGAGGAGTGGGAGCTGGTTGTTGCGGATTCTTCCAACAGCTCTGATGCAAGTGACGCGCACGTTGTAGTGGAGAAGGTAAAGGTATGAGCGACGAATTCTCAGTAGAGAGTGTCTACGCAGAACTGTTGAGCCGTGCCCCGGAGAACAAAATGGAGCCGCGTTTGGCTCCGTTGTTCCGGGCCATGGAGGTTTTGGGTGAGCCTAACAAGGCATTCCCGATCATCCACGTCACGGGCACCAATGGAAAGACCTCTACGGCCCGCATGATCGAATCCGGCTTGCGTGCGCATGGCTTGAGTACTGGACGGTACACGAGTCCGCACCTGGCCAAAGTGACGGAGCGCATTTCGATTGATGGCGAGCCGGTAGCCGATGAAACCTTTGTGCGAATTTGGGATGAGATTCACCCCTATTTGGACATTGTTGATGCCGAATTGGATGGCAAGGGCGAGCCGAAACTCACCTACTTTGAATGCGTTACCATTCTGGGCTTCGCTATCTTCGCCGATCAGCCGGTTGATGTGGCCGTTATTGAGGTGGGTCTTGGCGGCATCACCGACGCTACTAACGTTGGTGATGGCCAAGTCTCGGTGATCACACCAATTTCCTTGGATCACACCGATCTTTTGGGCGACACTACGCAGGACATTGCCCTTGAGAAGGCTGGCATCATCAAGCCTGGTGGTTTTTTGGTTAGCGCCGTTCAAGACGTTGAAGCAGCCCAAGTGCTTTTGGAAAAAGCGCGGGAAGTGGACGTCCCGTTCCGCTTTGAAGGTGTTGAGTTTGGGGTGGAGTCCCGCCAGATCGCCGTTGGTGGTCAGGTGCTCTCCATCCAAGGCCTCGCTGGCCGCTACCAAGACATTCTTCTGCCACTCCATGGTGCGCACCAAGCGCAAAATGCTGCGGTGGCCGTTGCCGCCCTTGAAGCGTTTTTTGGTGCCGGAGAGCGTGAACTGGATGCTGAGATTGTGGCGGAAACCTTTGCAAACGTCACTTCTCCAGGGCGTCTAGAAGTTGTTCGCACAGCTCCAACCATCATCGTGGATGCTGCCCATAACCCTGAAGGAATTCGAGTTAGTGCAGAGGCCATCACGGAGGCCTTTAGCTTCAGCAAGCTAGTGGTGGTTTTGGGTGTTCTGCGCGAGAAGGATGCCGAGGAAATCCTCAAGCAATTGCGTGAGTCTTTGGGCGAGCTATTGGGCGAGATCTGCTTTACACAGTCCACCTCACCGCGTGCGATTCCGGCCGGGGAACTCGCTGAATTGGCAATTGACCTTGGCTTTGGTGAAGAGAACGTCAAGATTGCTGAGTCTTTGGACGATGCTATTGAGTGGGCTGTTGAACGCTCTGAATCCAATGAGGATTTGGCTGGCGGTGTGTTGGTCACTGGTTCAATCACGCTAGTTGCTGAGGCTAGGATGCTCCTCGCCAAGGCAGGGGAATAGGTTATGGCTAAGTTGACCAAGGCTCAGCGCGAGTGGCGCCCCGGAATGCCTAAAAAACGGCGTTCCACCAAAGTGATGTTTGCCTCTACCGTGTTGTTGCTTGAGGCGTTTGTGGCGTTCTTTGCCACGCTTGTGGTGTTTGGTTTCAAGCGCAATGAACTCAACCCCGCTTTGATCCTCACGGTTGGTATTGCTGTGGCCGTGATTATGGTGGTGGCTTGTGCTTTCTTGAGTAAGCCCTGGGGCGTTGCGCTGGGGTGGCTGCTTCAAGTGGTGTTGATTCTCACCGGCTTTGTTGAGCCAATGATGTTTGTGGTGGGTGTTCTGTTTGCTGTGGCATGGTGGTACGGCATTCGGACGGGCATCCGGATTGACACTGAGAACGCCCAACGCGAGCGTGAGCAGGCCGCGTGGGATGCCGAACATCGCGACGTAGCACCCGGCGGAACCGCAGCCAGCTAAGCAAGAAGTGGCTGAAAGCACGTAAGCTTTTGTTGATATCCCAAACCCAACTTTTGGAGCGATTGTGAGCATTGAACGCACACTAGTACTCGTCAAGCCCGACGGTGTGGCACGCAACCTGAGCGGCGCCATCCTGGCCCGCATCGAGGCCAAGGGTTACACCCTTGTGGAGCTCAAGAAGGTCAACGCGAGCCGCGAATTGTTGGAGCAGCATTACGAGGAGCATGTAGGCAAGCCGTTCTACGAGCCGCTTGTTGAATTTATGCTCAGCGGCCCGGTAGTGGCAGCGATCTTTGAAGGCCACCGCGTTATTGAAGGCTTCCGCTCCTTGGCGGGAACCACTGATCCAACCACAGCAGCGCCGGGCACCATTCGTGGTGACTTTGGCCGCGACTGGGGCCTGAAGGTCCAGCAGAACTTGGTTCACGGCTCGGACTCAGTAGAGTCAGCCGAGCGCGAGATCGGCATCTGGTTCTCCTAAAACTTTCCACTAAAAAGCTGTGGCCGGGTTGTCCCCGGCCACAGCTTTTTTGTTTATGAAGTTCTTGGCTCAGTAGCCGGAGGTGCCGATGAAGACGGCGATGAATCGGAAGAACACAGCGGCAATAACACCGACGTACAGCAGTACCACAACGGCCCAGCCCCATTCGCCGAGGAACTTGGTCAGCGCGGCAGGTGCGGGGATCACGCCGTGTATCAGGTTCCGGGTGGTCACCCAAATAAACATGGGGATCATCATGGCCCAGACCACCATGCAGAACGGGCAGAGAATTCCAATTACGTAGAGCGCTTGGCTAAAGAGCCAGCAAACAAAGATGAATCCAAGCGTTACGCCAGCTTGAAGGCCAAGCCAGTACCAACGCGTAAACTTGGCTCCGGCCAGAATCCCCATGGCGGTGGTGATGATGATGGCAAAAGCCACAATCCCAATAAACATGTTGGGGAAGCCGAACAATGAGCTCTGCCACGTCTTCATCACCTGGCCGCAGGAAACCCAAGGGCTAACGTCGCACGCTGTGATGTGGTTAGGGTCTTTGAGTACTTCGAGCTTCTCCAAGACCAACCAGCCCGAGGCGATCCATCCGACGATTCCGGTGATCAGGAGAAGCCAAGCAAACGGTTTGTCTCGAGTCATGGTGGGAATGGTTTGTGGTGCTGGGGAGGGCATGGGTTATTCGTCCTTCGTTGGGATTACCTTCGGTGATTGTAGCGCCCGTAGATGGGCACTTCCCTGAATAGTGTTCTGGGCTAGGGCGCCGGCTACCGTGCCGTGACGCGCTGAAGCGTTCGGCTTGTGAGAGAATGTGCTTGTCTGGTTACCGATCCACACTCGGTCTCCAGTCCGGCAATACGTCAAGAAGACTGCTGATGAAGAATCGGTCCGCACGCGAATCCTCTGGATTTAGCAACGGACCTGATAGCCATCAGGCGGCACCTGGCTATAGCACGTGGCAAGTTTGCTACACGTGACATGGCGGGTTGTGATGCGATTGACGGTCTTAGGGACTTGCCGCACCCAGATGATGGTGCGAACCCAAAGACAAACCACTGACTTCCGTTAACGCCTGCGGGTTTTGACAATTATTGGCCCTATGGGGCGCTGGCTGTGGGGCGGCTACCGGGGCAGGAGTATTGCCACTATGGACAGTGACCAAATAACAACGGGTAATGACGAATCAACGTCAGCACCACAGCAAAACACCAACGCTGATACCAATGAATCAGCCAAAGCGCCCGCAAAGCGCCCCACGCGTAGCCGCCGCAAGCCAGCCGCAGCAGCCACTAGTACCTCTGAAGCTGACGCCAGCGAAGCAATCGACGCTACACCGGCCGCTGTAACGAATGCAGCGGAAGCTACCGCCGAGCCAGCGCCCAAACGGACCCGCAAAGCACCAGTTCGCCGGACACGTAAAGCAGCTGCTCCGGGTGAGTCAGCGGCTCAGCCAACCACTGAAGCAGCGCCAGTGGAACCAGTGCAGGTAGAAAGTTCGACGTCGGAAGCCGCAACTGCTGCCCCGGCCCGCCGCACCCGCACCACCAAAATGAAGGCCCAACCGGCCGCTAGCCGCCAACGCGCCAGCCGCGCAGCAGCCACTGTAGAAGCCGCTGCGCCTGAAGTTTCAGAGCCTGAAGCTTCAGCCGCCGTCGTTGAAGCCCCTGTTGTAGAAGCACCTGTGTCTGATGCAACTGTGTCTGAAACACCGGTTGCTGAAGCCACCACCAGAGGAGCTAGTCGCCGAAATTCAGGACGCAACACCTCACGTAATTCGCGCAGCAAAAAGCCAGTCACCGATGAGGCAGCTTCCCACCCAGCCGAAGAACCCCAGCTCACCGAGGAAACCCAGCCAGCTGGAACGGCAACACCTGAGGTCAAGGAAGCTGCGCCGTCTGTCACCACGGAGGACGGAGCAGTTCCGGCAGAAGAGAAACCTGCCCCGTCTATTACTTCGCTGTTTATGGAGCCCGTCTCGGCGAGCTCGGTGATTTTCCAGGCCCCTGACTTGAGCGTGGTTGTTCGCACCCCCGCCGAGGTCAGTGCCGACATTGATGAAGCTGAGGACCTCGACGAGGAAGAGGGCGACGCCGGTTCACGCCGTCGTCGTCGTAGCCGTAGCCGCCGCAACCGCTCCCGCGGTGGTTCCCGGAACGAATCCTCTGAGAATCCGGACACGGACGAGTCTGAGGATCCCAACGAGGAAGAGGTTGAGCCGGACAACGACAGCAATAACGACGGCGTGACCTCACGTCGGCGTCGGCGTCGCCGCCGCGGTGACCAGGATCTTGAGTTGACCGGTGGTGGAGACGACGATCCGCCCAACACGGTGACCCGTGTGCGTGCTCCGCGTGCCGTCACTGAGTCTGCACCGTCAAACCGGGTTACCAGTGTCAAGGGTTCCACTCGTTTGGAAGCTAAGAAGCAGCGTCGCCGGGAGTCTCGCGAGACTGGCCGTCGCCGCCAAGTCATCACGGAAGCCGAGTTCTTGGCTCGCCGTGAATCCGTAGACCGCCAAATGATTGTTCGTCAGCGCGACGACAGGATTCAAATCGGCGTCCTCGAAGACGGCGTATTGGCAGAGCACTTTGTCTCCAAAACGCAGCAGGACTCGCTGATTGGCAACGTTTACTTGGGCCGCGTGCAGAATGTTTTGCCGTCCATGGAAGCTGCATTTGTGGACATTGGACGTGGCCGTAACGCTGTCCTGTACGCAGGCGAAGTCAACTGGGATTCAGTTCATCTCGAAGGAAAAGCTCGCCGCATTGAGAATGCTTTGAAGTCCGGCGATTCCGTTTTAGTTCAGGTGTCCAAGGACCCGGTAGGGCACAAGGGTGCTCGACTGACGAGCCAGATTTCGCTGCCGGGCCGCTACTTGGTGTACGTGCCGGGCGGTTCAATGACGGGCATTTCCCGTAAGCTCCCGGACGTTGAGCGTAACCGTCTCAAGCGCATTCTGAAGGACCGTTTGCCGGAAAACGCGGGCGTTATTGTTCGCACGGCTGCTGAGGGTGCTTCTGAGGAAGAGCTCACGCATGACATCAATCGTCTGCGCGCTCAGTGGGAAGGTATCGAGTCACAAGCCACCTCCACCAAGATCCTTGCTCCTGAACTGCTCTACGGCGAACCTGACCTCACCATCAAGGTAGTGCGTGACGTTTTCAACGAGGACTTTTCCAAGTTGATCGTCTCCGGTGAAGAAGCGTGGGACACCATTGAGGCCTACGTTACGTACGTGGCGCCGGATTTGGTGGGTCGTTTGGAAAAGTGGACCGAGGACCGGGACATTTTCTCCGCATGGCGCATTGATGAGCAGATCCACAAGGCTCTGGACCGTAAGGTCTTTTTGCCCTCTGGTGGTTCCTTGGTCATTGACCGCACCGAGGCCATGACCGTGGTGGACGTCAACACTGGTAAGTTCACCGGCAGTGGCGGAAACCTTGAAGAAACGGTGACAAAGAACAACCTCGAAGCCGCTGAGGAAGTTGTTCGTCAGCTTCGCCTGCGTGACATCGGTGGAATCATTGTGATCGACTTCATCGACATGGTTTTGGAGTCTAACCGCGACCTCGTGCTGCGTCGTATGGTTGAGTGCTTGGGCCGGGACCGGACTAAGCATCAGGTGGCCGAAGTGACATCATTGGGCCTAGTGCAGATGACGCGTAAGCGTATGGGCACAGGCTTGCTTGAGGTATTCGGTGAGCAGTGCGAGGTCTGCGACGGTCGTGGTGTGGTTACTCACGACGAACCCGTTGAACACCGCCGTTCCAGCACCTCGTCCGCTGATCACCAGCACCGGGATCACAGCCGGGAGGCCCAGCGTGATCAAAACCGTGAGCAGAATCGGGATCAAAGCCGCTCGGAAAACCAGCAGCCCAGCGTACGGAGCGAACGTCGCCGTCGTCGTGGCAAGGGTGGAAACGTGGCAGGCGAGCAGCAGCAACAGCAGCAGCTCGAACTGATCCCGGCGAACCCGGTAGCGGTTGAAGAAGAGTTTGACGAGGATCGCCAGGCTAAGGCTGAAGCGGTTCGCCACGCGCTGGCTAACATCGCCGCTGCAGCTCACGCAGCCCATGCTCATAACGAGGATGCTCATAACGACGATACCCAGAGCGCCGACGCTCATAACGCGGACGCTCATAGCGCCGACGCTGATGAGAGCGACGCGACTGCCGCTACTCAGGCGACAAGCGCTGAGAAGGGCACGGAAGCTGTGGAGAACGAAGGTGCCGCTCGCGCTGTGCTTCGTTTTGACGGTGAAGAAGTAGTCATTCCGGTGGCAACAAGCACGGCAGCGGCAGTCAGTGCTGCACCGGCTCTGAGTTTGGACGTGCTCAACGCAGCTTTCGCTACGCTTGGCGGTAATGACTCTGCGGCCACTGAACCGGCAGACGTCGAAGCAGCTACTGACGAACCGGCTACAGCTGTGGCAGCACCCGTTGGTAGCAGCACCAGTCGTGGACGTCGTCGCCGTAGCGCAAGCCGTGCACAGGGCGCAGCGTTGGAAACAAACGTCGAGCTCCAGAGCAATGTTGCACCAGCAAGCTCCGGAACTCACGAAGCTAAGGCACCTGAAGCTCAAGAGCTCACCAAAAGCGTTCAAGCGCCGGCTAAGCAAGCACCGGTGATCTTGGGTGTTGGTGTCCCGGCCTCTGAACTCTAGGGCCTCTGAACTCTAAGGGCTCGGAACTCTAGAGGTTCGGGGCTGGTTCTGAGCTAGCGTCACAAGAGGAGCATCCCTGCTAGGGGTGCTCCTCTTTTGCTATAGATTGGGGGCAAATCTTGAAGGGGTTCCACGGAATGGCAACAGAATTGACTCAGCCCAGCATTTTTCCGCACCACTTTGCCCTAACGGATCATCCTGCCTCGACGCCTGAGACGGCACACAATGGGCAACAGCGGATTCCACGGGTGTTAAGCATTGCTGGCTCAGACCCTTCGGGCGGGGCAGGAATTCAAGCAGATCTCAAAAGTATTGCAGCCAACGGCGGCTACGGAATGGCTGTGATCACCGCGCTCACGGCACAAAACACTCGAGGTGTTCAGGGTGTGCACGTGCCACCAACAGTTTTTTTGAATCAACAGCTTGAATCGATTTCCGCTGACATTGACGTTGACGCCGTCAAAATCGGGATGCTCGGCAACGCTGAGGTGATCCGTACGGTCGCTGCTTGGTTGACGAGAACGCAGCCAGCCGTCGTCGTACTGGATCCTGTTATGGTGGCCAGCAGCGGTGACCGGCTATTGGATCCGGACGCCGAAGCAGCCATGCGTGAGCTTTTACCGTTGGCGGATTTGATCACCCCTAATATTCCTGAACTGGCAGCGCTTTTAGGCGAGCCTGTGGTGCAATCGTGGGCGGAGGCCCTCGAGCAAGGAAAGCGCTTAGCTGCAGAACTGGGTTCTACGGTGCTGGTCAAAGGCGGCCATTTGGACGGTCCGGTATGCCCTGACGCACTAATCAACACCGTTGGTTTTCTTGCCGAAGAGGTGGTGCTCTTTGAATCGGCGCGGGTAGATACTCGCAACACCCACGGGACCGGATGCTCCCTCTCCTCAGCCTTAGCCACCATCTTTGTCTCCACGCAGGATTGGGTACTTTCTGTTCGGGAAGCCAAATCATGGCTGGTTGACGCCCTTGAAAGTGCCGACCAGCTCAACGTTGGGAGCGGCCACGGACCGGTGAACCACTTTCACGCCCTATGGAATGGCCAGGCTTGGAGCGGTCATCAACCCACGTCAACACCGAACGGGACGGCGGGGGAGCACGCTCGTGAGTGGTGGCGGCTCGCAGCGGAGTCCTTGAGTGCCATCTACAAGCTCGGCTTCATCAAGGAGCTCAGCGATGGTTCCTTGAGTGCCAAAGACTTCGCCTATTACCTCTCGCAAGACGCCCTGTACCTCAACGGGTATTCACGGGTGTTGCAAAGAGCCAGCGAGCTTGCGCCACACCAAGGGGCAAAAGACTTCTGGGCTCATTCGGCTGCTCAGTGCATTGAGGTCGAAGCAGAACTTCACCGCAACTGGTTGTCCTCCTACGCAGATGGTGGTTTCGTCGGCTCTCCAATCGGTATCACCCCACCCGGGCCCGTAACGCAGACCTATTTGGATCATTTGGATGCGGCTGCTGCCCAGGGCAACTATCCCGTGGTGGTTGCGGCAGTTCTGCCGTGTTTCTGGCTTTATGCCGAGGTGGGCGCAGTACTCTACGCACAATTTTGTGATGCGGGGGAGCCGGCCACACATCCCTATGCCCAATGGTTAAAGAATTATGCGGATGAGGAATTTGCCGAGGCAACCCGGACGGCAATTACTCTGGCGGATGAGGCTGCAGTTCGTGCTTCAGCGCCCGAGCGGGAAGCTATGAAGACTGCTTTTGCGGCGGCTTGCCAGTATGAGGTGGAATTCTTCGACGCGCCACGCCGCCACGGATAGGTTTCTGGCCATAGAGTCAGGCTAGAATAGTCAAGCGCGGTTTCGACGTGCACTCGGATGAAAGTTGGCTTCGGCCAACGGATTAGGTCCGGAAAGAATGTGGTGTCTACCACGGGAAGCGTGTCGAAGCCAGCCTCATTTGCAGCGAGTAGCGGAATTAGCGTATTCTAGTTCTTCGGTGCTTACGCCAACACTTGGGTTTGATCCTGGTGGTATTTATCCACGGATTCCCACACGGAGCTCTTTTGAGTTCCACGGCGTTGAGGCACAGCAAGGGTCAACAGCATTCAATGCAGATCCTTCACGCAAACTTTAGTAAGAAACGTCGAGAGAAGTGAGTTCCCAAGTGGTGTACGCGATTGTCCGCGCCGGCGGCCGCCAAGAGAAGGTCTCCGTTGGAGACTACGTAACCCTTAACCGCGTCGCCGGTGGAGCAGGTAGCACCATTGAGCTGCCCGCACTGCTTTTGGTAGATGGTGACAAGCTCACCACTGCTGCAGCTGACCTGGCCAAGGTTACGGTTACTGCTGAAATCCTAGAAGATTTCCGTGGCCCGAAGATTGTCATTCAGAAGTTCAAGAACAAGACCGGCTACAAGAAGCGCCAAGGTCACCGTCAGGAACTGACCAAGGTAAAGATCACCGGTATCAAGTAACTTTCGGGTTGCTTCCAGGTTTTCACATAGTCGTAAAGGTAGGCATTTCAAATGGCACATAAAAAAGGCGCGAGCTCCACTCGCAACGGTCGTGACTCCAACGCCCAGTACCTGGGTGTAAAGCGCTTCGGCGGCCAGGTTGTTTCTGCAGGCGAAATCATCGTTCGCCAGCGTGGCACCCACTTCCACCCGGGTGCCGGTGTGGGACGTGGCGGCGACGACACCCTGTTCGCACTCGAGGCAGGTTCGGTTGAGTTTGGTACTCGCCGTGGCCGTCGCGTAGTGAACATTGTTGCTGCTGCTGCCGCAGAGTAATAAATAGTTTTTGCCAGTGGAGCGGGCCCTCGGGTCCGCTCCACTGTGCTTTTAACAGCATTAGAATCGAACAAGGTGCCCGCAGGGTATTGAGTTCTAGAGCATTGAGGAGATCCACGTGGCCAGCTTTGTAGACCGGGTAGTACTTCACGTATCCGGCGGTAGCGGCGGCCACGGTTGTGTTTCCGTCCACCGCGAAAAGTTCAAGCCTTTGGGCGGACCCGACGGCGGTAATGGTGGCGATGGCGGTGACGTGATTCTTCGCGTTGACGGCCAAACCACAACGCTTTTGGACTACCACCACGCACCCCACCGTCACGCCAGCAACGGCGGACCGGGTATGGGTGACTGGCGCGGCGGAAAGAGCGGTGAGACGCTCATCCTGCCCGTACCAGACGGCACGGTAGTCAAAAACAAGGACGGCGAAGTACTCGCTGACCTGGTAGGTATTGGCGCCGAATACATGGCCGCAGCAGGCGGTCTGGGTGGTTTGGGTAACGCTTCGCTGTCATCACAAAAGCGCCGTGCGCCCGGCTTTGCACTCTTGGGTATTGAGGGCGACGCTCGAGACATCGTTCTAGAACTCAAATCCATTGCAGATATTGCGTTGGTTGGTTTCCCCTCGGCCGGTAAATCCAGCCTGATCGCTGCGATGTCCGCGGCCCGGCCCAAGATTGCCGACTACCCCTTTACTACCTTGGTCCCGAACCTGGGCGTGGTCCAATCGGGTGACGTTCGCTTCACCATTGCAGACGTCCCGGGCCTCATCGAAGGCGCCAGCGAAGGAAAGGGATTGGGACACCACTTCCTGCGCCACGTTGAGCGTTGCGCTGCACTGGTACACGTTCTGGACTGCGGAACGCTTGAAGCTGACCGCGATCCGCTCAGCGACTTGGCAACCATTGAACAAGAGCTTGACCGTTACGCCGTAGACATGAGCTACGCAGGCGCAGACGGCGAAGTGATTCCCCTCAATCAACGCCCCAAGCTTGTTGCTCTGAACAAGGTTGACTTGCCTGACGGTAAGGACATGGCAGAGTTCGTTCGCCCCGAGCTTGAAGCCAAGGGCTACCGGGTATTTGAAATCTCGGCCACCAGTCACGAAGGCTTGCGTCAACTGGGCTTTGCCATGGCAGAGATCGTTCAGGCCGCTCGGGATGCACTAGCTTCTGCGCCGCCCAAGGTTCAGGCACCTGTATTGCGCCCGCGCGCAGTCAACGAGTCTGGCTTTAAGATCCGTCGTGAAGAGAAGAACCTCGAGCCGTTGTTCCGCGTATTGGGCGACAAGCCTGTGCGCTGGGTCAAGCAGACTGACTTCACCAACGAAGAAGCTATTGGTTACTTGGGTGACCGTCTGGCCAAGCTCGGTATTGAAACTGAACTGTTCAAGATGGGTGCCACCCCTGGTGACACAGTGGTTATTGGTGAAGACGACGGCGTTGTCTTCGACTGGGAGCCCACCATGATGGCCGGTGCAGAACTTCTTGCCGCACCTCGCGGTACTGACGTTCGTATTGCCGACATTGGCGATCGCCCCACCCGTTCACAGAAGCGTGAAGAGCAGATCGAACGTCGTGACGCGAAGGCGGCAGCACGTGCTGAGCTAGAAGCCGAGCGTAGGGCGGGAATTTGGACGGAGTCCACGAACCGCCGTCGTACACCTGCACCGTTGACCGAGAGCGCACTGGACAATGACGATTTTGCCGACGGGGATGAGCACTAGTCCTCAGGGCCTCAGAGGCCGAGAAGTTTTAGCTGCGGCCAACCGCATTGTGGTTAAGGTAGGTTCGTCCTCCCTGACCAGTATCAAGGGTGGTATTTCCGAATCTGCCCTGACCGCGCTGGTGGACGCACTCGCGGAACGCAAAAATGCGGGAGCCGAAATCATTTTGGTCTCTTCTGGTGCCATCGCCGCGGGCTTGGCGCCGCTTGGCCTAGTCCGCAGGCCCCGCGATCTTGCTACCCAGCAAGCAGCGGCGAGCGTGGGGCAGGGCCGGCTTATGGCCAAGTACACCCATGCCTTCGGCGCGCACGGAATCAACGTCAGTCAAGTTCTTTTGACGGCCGAGGATCTAGTTCGCCGCACGCAGCACGCCAATGCCTTCCGTGCGCTCAACCGGCTGCTGCACCTTGGTGTAGTTCCGGTGGTCAATGAGAATGACACGGTGGCCACTCATGAGATCCGATTTGGTGACAATGACCGGCTTGCTGCTTTGGTAGCGCACTTGGTCCGTGCTGATGCCCTTTTGCTGCTCTCAGACGTAGACGCCGTTTACGATGGCCCACCCAAGGACGGCGCGCAACGTATTGAGCGTGTTGATTCCTACGAGGATCTTGCAGAAGTGGTCATCGGCAAAACCGGCGCCGCAGGCGTTGGTACCGGTGGGATGGCAACCAAGATCGAGGCAGCAAGTATCGCCGCTGGATCCGGTATCAACGCCCTGGTGACCTCCACGGCAAATGCTCGTGCCGCCCTTGCTGGGGAGGATGTTGGAACGTGGTTCGCCGTAAGTAGCTCGCGCAAACCCATCCGTTTGCTCTGGCTTGCCCACTTGGCATCCGTTCGTGGGCGCCTCACCTTGGACGACGGCGCCGTCCGCGCGATCCGCGATAGGCACAAGTCTTTGCTTCCGGCTGGCATTGTTGCAGTCACTGGGGACTTTGAAGCTGGCGACCCAGTTGAGTTGGCCAGCAAGGACGGCGAAGTGGTTGCTCGTGGGCTGGTCAATTATTCGGCTCACGAGCTTCCCCAAATGCTGGGCCACTCCACTATGGAGCTTGCGGAAAGCATTGGTCCGGAATATCAACGCGAAGTTGTTCATGTTGATGACCTGGTGGTTCTCTAGACTGCGCTTTGTTCTAAACTTGGGTTATGACAACTGCTGACATTTCCCTAGATTCATCGCGTCAAGATAGCTCTGAGCTGCCCGGCGCTTTGGATCCAGTGCAGTTGGAGGCAGCGGTACACGCCATCGCGGACCGTTCACGGCTGGCTGGTCGGCGTATGGCACGGGCCAACCGGGCATGGAAAGACAAGGGCTTGCGGGCAGTTGCAGCCAGCATTGTGGAGGCAGCACCGGCCATCCTGGAAGCTAACGCCGTAGACGTTGAAAACGGCAAAGCCAAGGGGATTTCCGCTTCCATGCTGGACCGTTTGAGCCTAAACACTGACCGCATCAAAGCGTTGGCTGCGGCCCTGGAAAACCTTGCAGGTCTGCCCGATCCCGTAGGAAACGTGGTGCGTGGCCAGACTCTTCCTAACGGCCTGCGCTTGCGTCAGGTTAATGTTCCCCTAGGTGTAGTTGCAGCTATCTACGAGGCACGTCCTAACGTGACGGTAGATATTGCTGGCTTGGCTCTAAAATCAGGCAACGCCGTGATCCTGCGAGGTGGTAGCGCTGCTTCGCAGACCAACCAAGTGCTGGTATCCGTGCTGCGTGAGGCTTTGGACTCGGTGGGACTACCTGCCGATGCTGTTCAATCCGTGGATCAGTACGGCCGCGCCGGCGCTGACGTTTTGATGCGGGCCCGGGGCCGGGTTGATGTGTTGATTCCTCGAGGTGGCCGCGAACTCATTCAGTCAGTGGTGACAAATGCCGCAGTTCCTGTGATTGAAACGGGGGAGGGCAACGTCCATATTTACATTGATGCCTCGGCTAGCGAGGATATGGCTGTGGAGATACTCCTCAACGCCAAAACTCAGCGTCCCAGCGTGTGCAACACGGTTGAGACGCTGCTGGTGCACCAAGACTCCACGGTCCTCCCCGCCGTAGCTCGTGCCTTGCGCGCCGCCGGTGTAAGACTGCACGTGGACGAACGCGTGATGCCTTTGTTGCCTGCGGGGAATGACTTGAGTCCCGCGGACGACGACGATTGGGGCACCGAATACATGGATCTGGACCTCGCCGTGGGAATGGTTGATTCCATGGATGAAGCGCTGAATCACATTCGGCGTTGGACCACTGGACACACTGAAGCAATTCTGACCAACGATCTGGCCAACGCTGAACGATTCATCGCAGAGATCGACTCGGCAGCCGTGATTGTTAACGCGTCTACGCGTTTCACGGACGGCGGTGAACTTGGTTTAGGCGCGGAAGTTGGCATCTCTACGCAGAAACTTCACGCTCGTGGCCCTATGGGTTTGGGTGAATTGACCACAACAAAGTGGATAGTCCAAGGTGAGGGCCAAATCCGCGCCTGAGCACGCGGTAACATGGGAGACGTCTCTTGAGCGGAACGCACTCTGCTTGTGGACTGCATGAAGTGTCCGGGTTGCTAGCGCGCCCAATGAAGTTCTTGGAACAGAAGGGGTCAAAATGTTGACTCAGCTTGCCACTACCGTCCTGGCTGCCGCAGAAGTTGCCCACGAAGAGCCTGCACCGCTTTTGGCTGAACCGTGGGTTTTTGGAATCTGCATGTTCGCAGTACTGCTGGTGATGATGTTTGTGACCCTCTCCTACACGAACTTGGGTAACCGCCATGATGTTGTGGAGGAATCCGAGGATCCGCACCGTCAGCACCCCAATAACCACAACGAACACCACGGCCACTGAGCTTCCCCAGTGGTAGAGCAACAACGCCGCTTTCGCCTAGGTGTAATGGGTGGAACTTTTGACCCCATCCACCACGGTCACTTGGTGGCAGCCAGCGAGGTTGCAGCCAAGTTTGCCTTGGACGAGGTAGTTTTTGTTCCTACCGGTGAGCCTTGGCAAAAGGTCAAAAAGGACTTAAGTCCAGCCGAGCACCGTTATTTGATGACCGTGATTGCTACGGCGGCAAACCCACGTTTTACGGTAAGTCGGGTGGACATTGACCGCCCTGGCCCCACGTACACCATTGACACTTTGCGGGATTTGTCCCGTTTACGGCCAGACGCGGACCTGTTCTTTATCACTGGAGCAGACGCAATGGCGCAGATTTTGTCTTGGAAAGACGTCAACGAGTTGTGGAACTTGGCTCACTTTGTGGGAGTCACACGGCCCGGACACGAACTCCATAACCTTGGTCGTCAAGACGTCAGCCTGTTGGAAGTGCCAGCCATGGCCATCTCCTCTACGGACTGCAGAGCCCGTGTGGCTGGAGGAAACCCAGTTTGGTACCTCGTGCCAGACGGTGTGGTGCAGTACATCGCAAAATACGATCTATACGGGGCGGCGAACACCACGGAGAATCATCCGGTGAACGCCGAACGGACAGCAATAACAGCCAGTACTGAATGAGTTTTTGATGAACCAGGAAGAGAAGCCACTTCGCAGCCGCAGGGAACTGAGGGCAACGAGGGCACAGACCGAGGTCCAAGACGGCGAAACACCGTCCGGCGATGCGCCGACCCCGGTTACTTCTCAGAGTTCTGCTCAATCAGATTCTGTTGCTACGGGGCGAATCCGTCGTGTGGCTGATGTGCCAGTTGATGCAATTCCAGAGCGCAAGCCTGCTGAACGTTCCTCGCAAATTCGGGCGAGAGACCGTGCTGCTTTGCGGACCATCAAGCAACTCGCTGAAAAGGAAGAGCAACTCAGCGGGGGACTACCTACCCGCCGGCAGCTGCGCCTTCAACAGCTCAAAGCGCAGGCCGCCACGGCAGGTACCAACCCTCCAACGGTAGAACCACCGTCGATGGGTGTTACCGCTGGGATAGGCCTGGTTTCTCCCGCGGTTCGGGGTGCGGACAGCCCAGCACCCGCGCCCGGCGATGCTGTGAATCCGGCAGACATGAGCGTGGAAGAAGCTCTGGCCGAACGTAGCAAGCTTGAGAAAGCTGCGCAGGAACACTTTGCTGCGCTCGAGAACCTGGGCCCGCAGGATCCGGAAACCGTGGATCCAGAAATCTTGGCCCAGCAAATTGCTCTGGCCGAGCGCGCCGCCATTTTGAATCGGCGGGCCCGGGCTAAGCAAAAGCTTGCCGAAGAACATCAGCAGCGTACTCAGCCCAGCCATGACCCAACGGCTACCAATAACTTGGCCATGATGGCGCCGCAAGAGACGGTACAGGTCCCTGGTGTGGGTCACCCCGTGCTTCGACGGCCCGCCACCTCACATGTTCCGGTGGTCCCAGCATTACTCCCGAGAACTGCGGCACCAAAGCGTGGAGCCGATACGTCAAGTACGGATAAACCAGGAACTCCGGTATCTGGCCGCTCAGAAATCTTGGCTCGGGCCGAAGCAGTAGCCCGTGCCAATGGTGAGGTTGTGGACGAACCGGCAAGGGACGGCGCTGAACCTCACAACGACGCCGAACTGCAGAGCCCGCGCGTAGCGGCCCGCGCTGCCTACGGGCTTGACCCCTTGGACGCTGCCACGGCCGGATTGGCCCACGCGCAACGCGTCCGTTTGATGCAACTTGCGGTATTCGCGGTAGGAATTATCACGCTGATCGCTGGAATCATCATGCTCATTACCGGCCTCAACTCTTGAGCCGGATCCAACAAAGCTTGACCAAACATTAGGAGAACCATGACCGCCACGGAAGCATCCGTAGCCCTCGCCCGTACAGCAGCCCGTGCTGCGGCAGACAAGATTGCCCAAGACATTGTTGCTCTGGATGTGAGCGAACGATTGGCGCTCACAGACATCTTCCTCATTGCCTCGGCTGACAACGAACGCCAGGTCAACTCCATTGTTGATGGCATCGAAGAAGAAATGAGCAAGCTGGACCGTCGCCCGATTCGGCGTGAAGGCCGCTCTGGCGGACGTTGGGTCCTGTTGGATTACGCGGACATCGTGATTCACGTTCAGCACGAGGAAGACCGTGTTTTCTACGCGCTTGAGCGCCTCTGGAAGGACTGCCCTGTAGTGGATCTCCAGCTGGGTGAGGACCCTTCTGCAGCACCGGCCCGCGTTGAAGAACCAGCCGAAGCAAACGCCGACGCCGAGCAGGCAGAAGCGTAGCTCAGGCCCGCAGATTCGCCTTTCTTGCAGGTAAATGTCGATTTGGAATTAGTGGAAGCGCTGTTCTAAGATATTTGAGTTGCTTCGCGGAGAAGCAGTAGGAAACTACTGAAAATCCAAGGAAAAAACATCGCAAGTTGGGGCTGTGGCGCAGCTGGTAGCGCACCTGCATGGCATGCAGGGGGTCAGGGGTTCGAGTCCCCTCAGCTCCACCAATTGACCGCTGGATTCGGCCGAGGCAGGATCCAGCGGTTTTTTGCGAATGAATATCTAAAGTTTTGGGGCTGTGGCGCAGCTGGTAGCGCACCTGCATGGCATGCAGGGGGTCAGGGGTTCGAGTCCCCTCAGCTCCACCAAACAAGTGGTCCTCTCCCTCAGGAGAGGGCCACTTCTGTTTTCATCATGCCTGTCCTACTGGCTTACAGGCCGCAAGTGGCTACCATGGCGGGGACGGCATTTACTGGCTCTTCGGAATCAAGGGTGTAGCGAGGGTCTGAAACCTCCGGCCTCGAGCAGGCTCCTGGCTGTGTAGTTCGCGAGGTTGCGGAAGCCGAGCGCGGAGCCGCGGAGGTGCTCGAGTCGGCCGTTGATCGCCTCTGTCGGACCGTTGCTCGTGCCGGGCAGGTCGAAGAACGCGAGGACGTCCGCGGCGCGCTGCTTCAACGTCCGACCGAGCCGGCGAATCTCGGCCAGCATCGCGGGGACGCCGCTGCTGACGGAATCGATCACCGACCGCATCATCTCCTTCGCCTTCTTCTTGTCGGGTTCGCGGTAGGCGGCGACGATGCGCTGGTAGATGCCCCAGGTCGCTTCGACCTCGACGTGCTCCTCGACCGCGAACACCGCGTCCAGCCGTGCGGTCTGCTTCTCGGTGAGGAAGCTCACGCCGGTGTGGAGGGTGCGGCGGACCCCGTAGAGCGGGTCCCCGGCGTGACCGCGGTGCCCGAGAGTGTCCTGCTGAACCCTCTGCCGGGTCCGGTCCAGGGCGTCACCGGCGAGCCGGACGACATGGAACGGATCCATCACCGGGACCGCGTCGGGGAGTTCCTCGGACGCGGCGGTCTTGAACCCACTGAACCCATCCATCGCGACCACTTCGATCTGCTTCGACCACTCCTTGGGCCGGGCGGCGAGCCACTGCTTGAACACCGCCTTCGACCGACCCTCGACCATGTCCAGCAGCCGTGCGGGACCTGTCTTGTTGCGGGCGGGCGTGAGGTCGATGATCACGGTCACGTACTTGTCACCGAACCGGGTGTGACGCCAGACGTGCTCGTCGACGCCGATCGTGGTGACGCCGTCGAACCTGGCCGGATCGTCGATCAGCCGCCGCTTGCCCTCGGCGAGGATCGCGGTGTTCGCGGTGTGCCACGACACACCCAGGCCTGCCGCGGCGCGGGAGACGGTGAGGTGGTCGACCACGATCGCCTTCAGCGCCCACCCGACCCCGCCGCGGGAGATCTTCGCCCGCGGCGCCGCCGCGTTCGTCGTGTCCTGCCGCCAGGTGCGGCGGCAGTGGCCGCACCGGTAGCGGCGCACCCGCACCAGCAGCGTCGTGGGCCGGTGCCCGAACGGCTCGTGCGCGAGCGGACGCGTCACGGTGTCGCGCGGCACGCCCTCGGCGCCGCACTTCCGACACCACGGGTCATCGTCAACGACGCGGCACTCGAGTACCGCCCGGTCGGGCTCGATCAACTGGCCGATGGCTTCGAGGCCGAGCTCATCGAGACGGCAGAACGTGGTGAGGTCAGGGGTCGCGAACGTAGGGTGGTGCAAGTCGAGGTCTTCCGGCAGATGGGCAGTGTGAGAACTTCCATCCTGGAAGACCTCGACGTCTATCCACGAACCAGCCGCCGACCCTCGACTACACCCTCAACTGCGAAGAGCC
>NZ_JBNPEN010000009.1:0-102994 GCF_050490295.1 Pseudarthrobacter sp. J1763
GAGCTAATGGCCGGCCAGAGGAACTAGCCAACGCAACAGCATCAGCCTTGAACTCATCAGAATAGGTGGGTCGAGAAGACATGAGAACAATCCTTTCAAAGACTGTCTCAGATCAGTAGTACACCTCGGTGTCGTCGAGATAGAAGAACCGCTCCAGATCGTTCTGCGAAGGTTCTCCCACGAACCGCCCGAACGCGGCGGCCTGCGCATCACTCAAGAATGCAACTGGCACAACCTACAGACTACCGACAGCCACGTAGCAGAGGGCTAAACGCGCAATCCTGTTCCATCACTACTCAGAACCCAACACAACAAAAAAGAGGGACTGTGCTCCGCACCAATGGGTACGGAGCACAGTCCCTCTGAGTTTTAGCTACGGATTACACGCCGTAGTAGAGCTCGAATTCATACGGGTTCGGACGCAGTGAGAGCGGCTTGATCTCGTTCTCGTACTTGTAATCGATCCAGGTGTCGATCAGGTCCTGGGTGAAGACGCCACCGGCCTGCAAGAATTCGTTGTCCTCGCGCAGAGCCTGGAGAGCTTCCTCGAGGGAACCCGGAGCCTTGGGGATGTCCTTGGCTTCTTCAGCGGGGAGCTCGTAGAGGTCCTTGTCGATCGGAGCCGGCGGTTCGATCCGGTTGCGGATACCGTCGATGCCAGCCATCAACTGGGCAGCGAATGCCAAGTATGGGTTGGAGGACGGGTCCGGTGCGCGGAATTCGATGCGCTTTGCCTTCGGGTTGGAACCGGTGATCGGGATACGGATACCAGCGGAGCGGTTGCCCTGCGAGTAGACCATGTTGACCGGAGCTTCGAAGCCCTTGACCAAGCGGCGGTATGAGTTCACCGTCGGGTTGGTGAAAGCCAAAACAGCGCTGGAGTGCTTGAGCAGACCACCGATGTACCAGCGGGCGGTGTCAGAGAGGCCGGCGTAGCCCTTCTCGTCGTAGAAGAGCGGCTCGCCGCCGGTCCACAGCGACTGGTGGCAGTGCATACCGGAACCGTTGTCACCAAAGACCGGCTTCGGCATAAAGGTAACCGACTTGCCCCAAGCATCAGCGGTGTTCTTGATGATGTACTTGAACTTCTGCAGGTCATCTGCAGCGTGAGTCAAAGTGGTGAACTTGTAGTTGATTTCGGCCTGACCAGCAGATCCAACCTCGTGGTGGCTGCGCTCAACCTCAAGGCCAGCTTCGTCCAAAGCGATGCACATGGCGTCACGGAGGTCAGCCTGCTTGTCAGTCGGGGATACCGGGAAGTAACCGCCCTTGACGGGGGTCTTGTAACCGAGGTTACCGCCCTCTTCCTTGCGGCCTGTGTTCCAGTGAGCTTCTTCAGAGTCGATCTTGTAGAAGCTGCCCTGCGGGGAGGACTCGTACTGAACGTTGTCGAAGACGAAGAACTCAGCTTCGGGCGCAAAGAATGCGGTGTCTGCAATACCGGTGGAAGCCAAGTAAGCTTCAGCCTTCTCGGCTACACCACGAGGGTCACGGTGGTACGGGTCACCGGTGCGCGGGTTCACGATCGAGAAGTTCAACGCGAGGGTCTTCTCGATACGGAAAGTGTCAACGAACGCAGTGGTCACGTCCGGGATGAGCTGCATGTCAGACTCGGCGATGCCCTGGAAGCCACGGATGGAAGAACCATCAAACAACTGACCGTTGACAAAGAAGTCCTGGTCTACGCTCTTGGCGGGGACATTGAAGTGCTGCTGAACTCCCGGCAGATCCGTGAAACGGATATCGACGAACTTAATATCTTCGTCTTTGATGAACTGGAGGACTTCGTCCGCGTTCTTGAACATCTATGCTCCTTATGCATATTTACAGTCAGGCTGCTGAGCCTGGTGATCAAGCTAGGGTACGTCTCTATAACCCAACGGGTCATCGGTGCTGATCTTGGAACTGGTACTAGCCTAGGCAGGTGGCATTTCCCGGCCGTGTCCGTATTGTTTCGAGCAGGTTACAGAAGGCTCCCTCGTGTAAACGCTAGTCGAATGTCCACAGTGTGAGCCACTCGAGTCCGATCTGTGGAACGTTGAGAGGAACTAAACTTGGATAGTGGTAAACCGTAGAGACTTAGGTTCGTGGCTTGAAGGCCCGGACACATCCGCAATTTCCAAGTACCCAGGCGCGCGGTTAGGACTGCCCGAATCCGGGCCAGGTTCCATGGCTCGCGCCGGGCGACGCATCTTAGCGATCGTTATTGATTGGACACTGTGCTTGCTGATCAGCAACGTGTTTTTCGGTGGCGACTCATGGGCTACCTTGGCGATATTTGCGATTGAGCAGGCCATTCTGGTGGGAACGCTCGGTTACAGCATTGGCCACAGGATCACCGGCATTCATGTGGTGCGCCCAGGTGGTGCCCCGGCCGGTCCGCTGGCCGGTCTGGTGAGGTCTGTACTCCTATGTTTGGTCATCCCGGCAGTGATTTTTGATCCGGATCAGCGAGGCCTTCATGACAAGGCAATGAACACCGTTTTGATCCGGCGCTAAAGCCAAGAGCATCCTTTAACGCAGAAGGTGCGGGAACAACCAATCGGTTGTCACCCGCACCTTCTGCGTTGTTACTGAATTTAGTTAGCGTCCACGCTGCGGGCGAGCCTTGTATGGATCAATGCCCTTCGGGATTGGCAAACGGTTTCCAAGGGAGTTGATGCGCTTAGAAACGGCGCTAACCTCAGTCTTGGTCAACTCGACCTTGAGCTTGCGCATCTTCTTGGCCACTTCACTGATCGGAGTCTGGTTTTCTTCGCGGCCGGTCTGGATCACGTGAATGGTCACATTGGGCAAAATACGGGACAAGCGTTTGCGCTCGGCGTCCGTGAGCTGCTTAACGCGGCTAGCGGGGCCCTCACTGACCAGTACGACGCCGGGACGTCCCACAGCGCGAAAAACGGCGTCTTGGGTACGGGGATTCACGGCAACGGGCTGTTCTTCAACGATCCATCCACGACGCAGTGTGCCCAGGGCGGCACCGGAAGCACCGGGCTGGCCTTCAATTTGCGCGAACGCGGCACGTTCGGCACGGCGCGACAAGATGAGTGTGGCTGCCAAAAGCCCCAAGGGAATACCAATAATCAGGCCGGTAACCCAGTTGTTGAACAGAAAGCCGATCCCGAGGCTCACTGCTACAACGGCCAAGAAGGCGAGCAGCATCAACCAAGTGATGAGTGGATCGTTGCGACGGGTCATGGTGAAGACGTCGGCGATCTGCTTGAGGCGGCCGGGCTTCTTCACCTTGGCTGCTTTGGGCTTGCGCGAGAAAAGGCTTCGCTTTGCCGGGGCGTCACCCATGGGTGCGCTGGACGTGGAGTCGGAGGATTTTGCCATAGTGCCCTTATTCTACGTGATCTAGCAGCAACGAACTGCGGCGGTAGCAGCGCTCAAGGCGCGGCTACCGCCGTCGTTATTTCCTAAACTCAGTTCCGCTCCCGCGGCAGCAACGGTTCTTAGTGGTGCGCCGCGATGAGAGAAGAAGCTTCCTGACGAGTGGTTCCCGAGGACTCAATGTGAGCCAAGTTCGCGGGGATCTCCCAGCCTTTTTTGCGCATTGCGGTGGCCCACAAACGGCCTGCACGGTAAGAAGAACGAACCAAGGGGCCAGACATTACGCCCAAGAAGCCGATTTCTTCGGCTTCTTGCTGCAGTTCAACGAATTCTTGGGGCTTGACCCAGCGGTCAACCGGCAAGTGACGCTCTGAGGGGCGCAAGTACTGGGTGATGGTGATCAGGTCAGTGCCAGCATCGTGAAGATCGCGAAGCGCTTCGGAAATTTCTTCGCGTGTCTCGCCCATACCCAAAATCAGGTTTGACTTGGTGACCATGCCAAGGTTCCTGCCCTGGGTAATGACGTCCAGCGAGCGGTCGTAACGGAAGGCGGGGCGGATGCGCTTGAAGATTCGCGGAACGGTTTCTACGTTGTGCGCAAAAACTTCAGGCTTTGAGTCACAGATTGCGGCGATGTTCTCGGGCTTGCCGGAGAAATCGGGGATGAGAAGTTCCACACCGGTGCCCGGGTTCAACTCATGGATCTTGCGTACCGTCTCGGCGTAGAGCCAGACGCCCTCATCTTCGAGATCATCACGGGCCACGCCAGTAACCGTTGCATAGCGCAGGTTCATTGATTTGACCGAGCGAGCCACCTTGGTCGGTTCAAATCGGTCAATCGCGGAAGGCTTGCCAGTATCGATCTGGCAGAAGTCACAACGCCGCGTGCATTCTGAGCCACCGATCAGGAACGTTGCCTCTTTATCCTCCCAGCATTCAAAGATGTTAGGACAACCGGCCTCTTCACAAACTGTGTGGAGGCCTTCTTTATTGACCAAATTCTTCAACTGAACGAATTCCGGGCCCATCTGGACCTTGGCCTTAATCCATTCCGGTTTGCGTTCCACGGGAACGGCTGCATTGCGCTGCTCAATACGCAGCATCTTCCGGCCTTCAGGTGCCAGGGTCACAGTAGAGCTCCTTCTGATGTTGCGACTAGCTCTGTCTCATTGTTGCGTAGTTCCTCAACAACACGCGAAACGATGTCCATTGGGGTTACGTTCTGACCGATTTCTTCTGAAATCGTGGTGGTACCGGCGTCTGAAATTCCGCACGCGATGATTTGGCCATAAGGGGCCAAGGAGTTGTTGCAGTTAATCGCGAAGCCGTGCATGGTCACACCTTCGTGGACTCGAATGCCAATGGCTGCGATCTTGCGTGCCGGGCCATTGGAATCTTGATCAATCCACACACCGGCGCGGCCGTCGATGCGGACGGCGTTGATCTTGTAGTCGGCAAGAACGTTGATCAAGACCTCTTCGAGGATATACACGTACCTCCGGATTGCGGCAGGGTCTTTCAGCTTGATGATGGGGTAACCAACGAGCTGGCCCGGGCCGTGCCAGGTCAACTTGCCGCCACGGTCCACAGCAACAACCTCGGTGCCGTCCATGGGGCGTTCGTGTTCCTCAGTCCGTTTTCCTGCCGTGTACACCGGATGGTGTTCCAACAAGAGGACTGTGCTGGGGGCCGAACCGCGAACAACTTCATTGTGCAACGTCCGTTGGATTTGCAAGGCCTCGCTGTAGTCAACGAAGTCAGGGGCAAGTCCAAGCGTGGAGAACTCAAGAGCCATGCGTAACAGTTTAGACCTCATGGCCGTTTGCGAAGGATGTTGTGGGCAAGCTCTCATTGACGCTTCAACTTTGCCTGTGGATAACTTCTGCGCGTTTCAACCGCTTTGGGATAAAACAGGGGATATGGAGAATTTCTCGGAGAAGCCGAATTCGCGTTCCGTATCGGGTGGCCGGCATCGTGGTGAACGGTCCCCATGGCCATTAAGCGCGGGGGAGGCGTCACAAGAGACGTCGCTGCAACCCGAAGTGCCTGGCTATGAAGTCATTCGCCGTTTGGGAGTTGGGTCCACCGCCACCGTTTGGCTGGTTCGCAATAGCACGGGAGCTCATGCTGGCAAGCTCTTTGCGCTCAAATGTCCGCACCCTGGATTGGATATTGCTGGGGATGAGCGCTATACCGTCGTTCAACGGGAGGCGGCCATCCTAGGCAATCTTGAGCACCAGCATTTAGTAAAAATTCATGATGTTATCCCTCTGGGCGGGCAGGATGATGGTGCTTTTGCTCTTTTGATGGATTACGCCGCCGGTGGGTCACTCACTGAGCTGATTGCCAGCCGAGGTTCATTGTCCTCGGGGGAGACGGCCACCATTTTGACGCCTCTTGCACAGGCACTTGAATACCTCCATGCCGCTGGGCTTACTCACTCTGATGTTTCTGCATCCAACGTCCTTTTTACCGCTGACGGGTGCCCGTTGCTCACAGATTTGGGCGTTGGCCGGATGCTCGGAGAACCTGGCTCGCAGCTCTGGGCTGGGACTCCGGGCTTCGCTGATCCGGCCACATACAACAGCACGGCAAACTTGCGGCCGGAGCGGGACTTGTATTCACTAGCGGCAGTGGGCTGGTATTGCCTTGCTGCCCAAGTACCGGAGCCAAATAACAGCCGGCCGCCGTTGGGGCTTCTGGTCCCTGACGTTGCGCCAGGGCTGGTAGCCGCGATTGAGGCCGGCTTGAAGCTTGATCCCAAACAACGGCCAGCGGCAGGGGAGTTCGCCCACGCGATTTATCGCAGTGCGCGCTGTGAACCGGTAGACCTTTCGGCGTCCGTCCATGCCAGCGTGGTACCTGATTTGATGACGAGAATTGAGCCAAACGCTAATGGACGACGGCGTTGGGCGGCGTTGTATCCAGGTGCCCGCTTTGCGGCTGGCAAAGGTCGCAAGAGGAGTCTTCGCAGGGGTTTTGCAGGTCTGGATCTTGCACACGGGGGACTTGCGGGCGTGGGGCACGCTGGCAATGGCAGAGTTGTGGCCACAGTGGTCACAGCTGCGTTGGTACTGGGCGGGGGAGGAGCCACTGTCTGGGCTATTTCCACTGCCCGTCATACTGCGGAGCTTCAGACTGGCAAGGTAACCGGAGGTAGCAATGCTGAAGCTGTTGAATCGGCAAAGTTGGCCAGTGGAATTTCTGCTGAGACCGGCACACAACTTGGCCTGGACGCCGGGGCCGTGCAACAGCTGAATGCGCGTTTAGCCGCTGTAGATCCGGTGCAGGCAGCTAAAGGCATTACGGAGCTACGTGATCTGGCGTTGAGTTACGGCAAGGTGGACCTCTTGGCCAGAGTGAACAGTCCTAACTCCAGTGCTGCCAAGTCCGATGCTCAACTTGCGGCGCAATTGCGCAACCGGGGACATGCTCTTAAAGGTTTTAGTACGGAACTGAAAACTTCTGCGCTTGAACAGGGAAGTAACGAGCACCAAGCCAAGGTCAAAATCTTGGCAGTCACCAGTGCCTATCAAGAGGTTGACGCTGCTGGCAAAGTAGTGGCTCAAACTGAGCACGGAGTGGATCAGTCGTTGGTTTTGGCACTGACACGTAAGAGTGGCACTTGGCTGATCGAAGAAGTTCAGAGCCCGTAGGCAAGCTATTAACCTCGCTTGCTAGACTCCCCGGAGAGGTTTCAACAAGGCATGCCGAGCGTGACTAAGATCGATGGATGACCTCTTCGAGCTACTTCCGCTTCCCACACATTCATGGCGATCTCATCACCTTTGTGGCCGAGGACGATGTTTGGCTGGCCCCTTTGACCGGCGGCCGTGCGTGGCGTGTGTCCTCCCTGCAAATGCCGGCCCGCAATCCACGATTTAGTCCAGATGGTAAGAACCTCGTGTGGACTGTGGTGCAGGGCAGCTCACCGGAAGCTGTCACTGCGAAGGTTGACGGCGGCGAATTCCGTCAATTGACGTACTTTGGCCACGCAAGCACACGCGTACGCGGCTTCACTCCCGAGGGTGAGGTGGTAGTCACCAGCGCCTTTGAACAGGGCGATTTCCGTTTGACCCATGCCTATGCGCTGGGCCTGAACGGCGGTTGGGCGCGTCGGCTCGAGTTGGGACCCGTGGATTCTGTGGTCTACGGTCCTGTCAACGGTGACGAACGCCCCGTTGTGGTCTCCAGCGTGCTCTCTCGAGAGCCTGCATGGTGGAAGCGCTACAAGGGCGGCACCGCCGGAAAACTGTGGATTGACCGTGACGGTAATGGTGAATTTGTTCGCCTTCTGAGCGAAATCACCTCTAACCTTGCTGACCCAATGTGGATCGAAGGACGCGTCGCATTTCTCTCCGATCATGAGGGATATGGAAATATCTACTCGGTTGCTCCAGATGGTAGCGATTTGAGCAGACACACCGACTTCGAAGAGCACTACGTGCGTCACGCCGCAACGGACGGAACACGAATTGTTTTCGAGTCCGCAGGGCAGCTCTTTGTGATGCACCACTTAGCGGCTGCACCGATTCCCCTAGATATTTCATTAGGTTCGGCGTCAATGCAGCGTCGCAAAACTGGCCTGAAGGTTCAGAAGCATCTTGGTGAAGTGGTGCCAGGCCATAATGGCAGCGCGAGCGCGGTTGAATCGCATGGCACCATTCACTGGCTCACCCACAAAGACGGTCCAGCCCGGGCCATCGAAGTTACACCTGGTGTTCGAGCCAGGCTTCCGCGCCCGGTGGGCGAAGACAAAATTGCTTACATCGCTGATCATGGCGGCGAGGAAGCACTCTACATTCGCGAACTCGCCTTAAGTTTGCCGGGACTAGCCAACACCGGGAACCACACAAAAGTTACCGGGGCAGTGCCGCCGGGGGCCCAGCATTCAACGCAGCATTCAACCCAGCCAACAACGCAGCTAACAACCCAGCCAAACCTCCCGGTTGCCGCTCCAGCGGAGAAAGGGGAGCCTGCGGCTGCAGAGGATTCAGACGCGCTTCCAGCACCGGTCTCAGCCCTCTCCGGTAGTTCAGTTCTTTCGGCTACGCCCGCTGCACCCAGTGTCACCGCGGCACTTGGAAACGCTGCCGAAGTTTCCAATGACGAATCACCAGCAAACAACACTCAGCTGGCTGAGAACACGGCAGGGGAGAATGGTCTAAATACGGCTTCGGTTGGCATTCGCTTCCCCTCGGTGACCCGGGCTAGCTCTATGTCCGTGAGCCCCAACGGAGAATGGATCGCGATCGGTGGAGCCTTCGGTGACTTCTACCTTGTGGAAGTAGCGGCACGCCGAATGTCGCTGCTGACCAGTGTGGGCGAGGGAAGCATTGGCGACCTAGCATGGTCCTCTGATTCAAAGTGGTTGGCCTTCGCTGAACCGCTAACAGCCTTTGGATCCCGGACACGCCTGCGGTTGGTTGAGGTCGCCTCCCAAGACTCACAGATCATCAACGTCACTGACGGTCGCTTTGCCGACGAATCACCGGCCTTCACCCCCGATGGCAAGTTCTTGGCTTTCCTATCCAGCCGCAGTTTTGACCCGGTCTACGACGGTCACTCCTTCGATCTGTCCTTCCCTAGCCCCATCAAACCGTACCTTGTGGCACTTTCTGCTAACACGCCGTCGCCCTTTGGACCTGCTGTGGCCAGCTTCGGTGAGAATACCGCCGAAACTGCGGCAGTCAGGGCCTTGAGGGACGGAAGCTTGAAGGAAGTTGAAGAAACACCGAAGCTAGTAGTTGATGCCAACGGTATTGAGCAACGAATACTGCCACTGCCTGTGGCGCAGGGAAACTACAGTGACCTGAGCGCCGGCGATGGCTGCTTGTACTGGCTGGAAAACCCCATCAGCGGCGTTCTGGGCGATGGCCGCGCTTCCACGGAAGACAAAGCAGCGAGCCCCAAGCTGGTCCGTTTTGATCTCGCTAAGCGCAAGTCCGTTACCCTCAACGAATCAGTGGACAGTTACCGCCTCTCCGGAGACGGCAAACGGATTGTGTTTATCAAGGACAAACAAGTCAGCGCCACCATTTCCTCCGCTAAGGCCGATGAAGAATCAGGGGATCTCGTCAAGGTGGACCTCGGCCGGATCCGGGTACAGCTTGAACCCGTGGCTGTATGGGAACAAGCCTTCAACGAAGCATGGCGTTTGCAGCGGGACTTCTTCTGGGCTGCGGACATGGGTGGTCTTGACTGGGACGGCGTGAAGGCAAAATTCGCTCCGATCATTCAGCGCCTTGGAAGCCATGATGATTTGGTTGACCTGCTGTGGGAAATGCACGGCGAATTGGGTACCTCCCATGCCTATGTCCGTCCGTTCGCAGTCTCCGAGCCGGGCAGCAGCGGGCAAGGCCGTTTAGGCGCGGAGTTTGTCCATAACGGCACAGCATGGGAGATCACAAAGATTCTTGCCGGCGACTCCTCAGATCCGCTAGCGAACTCTCCGTTGGCCCGAGCTGGTGTGAATGCCAAGGTGGGCGACTTGCTGATGGCGATTGACGGCGTCGACCTTTCTGCAACTCTCTCCCCGGCCATGCTCCTCACATCTTCGGCCGGCAAGGCCGTTGAATTGACCGTGCAAAACGGACAAGGCCACGGCGAGCAGGCTGGTGCGCAGCGGCGCGTTGCAGTGGTTCCGGTGCGTGATGAGGAGCGTCTGCGCTACCAAGAATGGGTCCAGAGCAACAGGCGGATGGTGCGGCAAGCGTCAGGGGATGCGTTCGGTTACTTGCACATTCCGGACATGATGGCAGCGGGCTGGGCACAGTTGCACCGCGATTTGGACACCGAAGCGTCCAAGGATGCCTTGATTGTTGATGTGCGCCGCAACCGTGGTGGGCACACGTCCCAATTGGTTGCTGAGATCATTGGCCGCAAGGTCACTGGCTGGTCGGTGCCACGTGGGGAGAAGCCGCGGACCTATCCGGAGAGCTCACCGCGTGGCCCAGTGGTCATTGTGACCGACGAGTTTGCTGGCTCCGACGGCGACATCATCACCCAAGTGTCAAAGCTGCGGGGGATTGGACCGATCGTGGGAACGCGCACGTGGGGCGGTGTTGTGGGAATCGATAACCGTTTCTCCCTCGCCGACGGTACCGGGGTGACTCAGCCTCGCTACGCGACGTGGTTTAGCGGTGGAGTGGGCTGGTCCGTGGAGAATTACGGTGTTGACCCGGACATTGAGGTGCCGTTCCCTCCGCACGCCTACAGCGCTGGAAGTGACCCACAGTTGGAACAGTCCATCAGCGTTTTGCGGGAGATGCTCCAGGAGCTGCCCACTGATCAGGCGCCAGAGCGTGCCGGGTACAAGACGCTCAAGCCAGCTCCACTGCCGCCGCGCAAGCGCACCCCTTAAACGAAACTAGCTCGCAATTGTGGCTGTTCCCATTCCTGGGAGGCGCCACAATTGCGAGCTGGTTCGGTAATGCGGGACTACGCGGAGATCAGCGTGGCATCCAAGGTGATGCTGATGCCAGCCAACGCAGCCGAGACCGGGCAACCCGACTTGGCTGCTTCGGCGATCTTCTGGAATTCTTCTTCAGAAATACCTGGGATCTTGGCGCTCAGCGTCAAGTGGCTACCGGTGATGCCGGTGCCGGGCTGGAAGCCAACGTCAGACTTTGTGGAAACTTCCTCTGGAGTGTATCCAGCCTCGCCCAAGGCATGGCTGAAAGCCATCGAGAAGCAAGCAGAGTGAGCTGCAGCAATGAGTTCCTCGGGGCTGGTTTTGCCCGCTGCAGCCTCAGTGCGAGCCTTCCAAGTGACGTCGAACGTGCCCAAACCGGAGCTATCCAGTGTGGTGTTGCCGGATCCTTCAGCCAAGCTGCCGTTCCAGACGGTGTGTGCGCTACGTGTTGTTGCCATGTCAGCTCCTCAAGATCGATATTCTTCGATTACTCACAAAGTGTTGTAACCGCTCACTTCATCCTAGGCGTTTATTACTGCCAAAGGGTGGCCAGCGCCACGTTGATCAGCGCCAGGCCGCCAACGCCGTGTGCCAAGCCGGTGGATACCGTCTCTCCGTTCTTGACCTTGCGGCTGCCAATGACGGCCAGAACTGCAACGACAATGGCGATGACCAATTTGATGCCGAGTTTGGGATAGTTCAGAGTCTCATCCGGCATCATGGGGAGGATTCCCATCATGGCAATGCCCGTAAGAAGTTGCAGGAAAGCGCCATCACGCTGACGCGGGTGGACCGTGGGAGTCTTCATCGTGGCGATCCAGTAACCAACGATCATGGCAGCGCCAACAACGTGCAGGAAAATCAGAATGTTCAGGACAATAGTCATGGTCCCAGCTTAGCCACAGACTGTCCTCAAGTATGACTTTCGCAGACTGTGACCTGCATAAATACCTTCGGCCAAATTGCAGCGGCTACATACCGCCGGTTAAAGAACGACGGCGGTACCCGGCTCCCAGAGCCGCGTACCGCCGTCGTTGTCTAGTGGTTGTCCGTTAGGCAAACGTTCCGGACTTAGAGTCCGAGGTCAGCCTCGAAGGCACCTTCCTCAAGGCGAGCCTTGAGGGTCTGCAGGAAGCGGCCTGCATCGGCGCCGTCAACCAGACGGTGATCGTAGGTCAAGGACAGGTACATCATGTGGCGGATAGCAATGGTGTCATCACCATCGGGGCCAGTGATAACCGTTGCACGCTTGACGATCGCGCCGGTTCCCAAAATGGCAACTTGCGGCTGGTTGATGATCGGGGTGTCGAAGAGAGCGCCCACGGAACCAATGTTTGTGATCGAGAACGTGCCACCGGACAGCTCATCCGGGCCAATCTTGTTATCGCGCGTACGCTTTGCAACGTCTGCGATCTTGGCGGCAACACCGGCGAGGTTGAGGTCACCCGCGTTGGAAATGACAGGAACCAACAGACCCTTGTCTGTGTCCACCGCAATAGCGATGTGTTCGGCGTTGTGGTACGTGATCTCTTGCTTTTCTTCGTTGTATTCTGCGTTGAGCTTGGGGTGCTGCTTGAGCGCCTCGGCTACGGCCTTTGCAATGAAGGGCAAAAAGGTCAGCTTGGTGCCGTTGACTGCCTGGAACTGATCTTTGGCTGCTGTACGCAGTTTGGCCACACGCGTCATGTCCACTTCGTGAACCTGAGTCAGCTGGGTGGAGGTATCCAAGGACTCGCGCATACGGCGAGCGATAACCTGGCGGATGCGAGGTGCCTTCTCAGTCTTGCCACGCAAGGAGGAAGGAACGACGGCGGCCGGAGCCTTCACTGCGCTGGCAACCGGAGCCGCGGCTGCCGGGGCAGCTGCGCTTGCCTTTTTGGCTTCGGCAGCGGCAAGTACATCCTGCTTGCGGATGCGTCCACCAACACCGGTACCGGTGAGTGAGGAGATGTCTACGCCCTGCTCGTTGGCCAGCTTGCGGACCAAGGGGGTCAGGTAGTTGGACTCGTTGCCGGTTGATGCTGCTGCGGCTGGTGCTGCAGGGGCTGGTGCTGCAGGAGCCGGTGTTGATTCCTGAGGCGCTGCCGGAGCTGCAGGTGCAGCCACTGGTTCTTCGCGCTGTTCAGCGGGAGCTGCGGCAACGGGCTCAGCCTTGGCAGGCTCTGCCGGTGCTGCGGCAGGAGCCGAAGCCGGAGCTGCGGAACCCGAACCGATGATCGCCAAAACGGAGCCAACTTCAGCAGTCTCGTCCTCGCCAACACGGATTTCCTGCAGAGTACCGGCCACGGGGGACGGGATCTCGGTGTCAACCTTGTCGGTAGAAACCTCCAGCAACGGCTCATCAACCTCAACGGTTTCGCCAACTGCCTTCAGCCAGCGCGTGACGGTGCCCTCGGTTACACTCTCGCCCAAAGCCGGGAGCGTTACTTCGTGAGTCTCACCTGAAGCAGCCTCAGTGGAAGCGGGGGCTTCCTGAGCTGGTGCTTCCTGAGCTGGTGCTGCAGGCGCGGGCTCAGTAGCAGGCGCTTCTTCAGCGGCGGCAGGTGCCGGTGCTGATTCGGCTGCGGGAGCCTCTTCTGCAGGGGCTTCGCTGGACCCGGAACCGTCGCCAATGCGCACAAGCGGCGCTCCAACGTCGGCCGTCTCATCCTCGGCAACGAGGATTTCCTCGATTACACCGGCAATCGGAGAGGGGATTTCAGTGTCTACTTTGTCGGTCGAAACTTCGAGCAGCGGCTCGTCGACCTCTACCCGGTCACCCACAGCCTTTAGCCAGCGAGTAACAGTACCTTCGGTGACGCTCTCCCCGAGGGCGGGCAAGTTAACGGTTTCAGACATATCGTCCCCGTTCTCCTTATTGATCTTTAGTGCGGTTGGATGCTGCTGATTTTGAGCTTAGTGCACCCGGCGTGTGTGCCGGGTGCACTTGCTCGAGAACTACTTAGTGCTAGCCGTGCAGAGGACGACCGGCCAAGGCCATTGCAGCCTCGCCCAATGCCTCGTTCTGCGTGGGGTGCGCGTGGATGAGTGAAGCTACATCCTCCGGGTAGGCTTCCCAGTTGACAATTAACTGAGCTTCACCGATCTGCTCACCAACGCGGGTGCCGATCATGTGAACACCCACCACGGGGCCGTTCTTCTCACGGACAAACTTGATGATTCCGCCGGTGCCCAAGATGGCGCTCTTGCCGTTTCCGGCGAGGTTGTACTCGGTGCTTTCGACGTTCTCGTCGCCGAACTTTTCCTTGGCGGCCTTCTCGGAGTAACCCACCGAAGCGATCTCAGGGTCGCAGAAGGTGACCTTGGGGACGTTGATGTCCTCAACAACCACGGGGTTCTGGCCGGCAATTTCTTCGGCAACGAAGATGCCCTGTTGGAATCCGCGGTGTGCCAACTGAACGCCAGGAACAATGTCACCTACCGCGTAAATGTTGCCAACACCGGTGTGCAGACGCTCGTTAGTAATAACAAAACCGCGATCGATGGTGACGCCAGCTTCCTCGAAACCGAGGCCTGCAGTGGACGGGCCACGACCAACAGCAACGAGCATCAAGTCAGCCTCGAAGGTTTTACCGTCTACAAGAGTTGCCTTGACGCCGTTTTCGTTCTGCTCAACGCCCTGGAAGAAGGTACCTGTGTTGAACTTGATGCCGCGCTTTTTGAAGGTGCGCTCGAGGACCTTGATGATGGAGGCGTCCTCGTTGGGAACCAAGGAGGGGAGGCCTTCAATGATGGTGACGTCTACGCCGAAGGACTTCCAGACGGAAGCAAATTCCACACCAATAACGCCGCCGCCCAGAACGATAACGCTCTTGGGGACGTAGTCCATGGTGAGTGCCTGATCGGAGGTGATGACCTTACCGCCGATTTCGAGGCCGGGGAGGCTGCGCGAGTAGGAACCGGTGGCTAGAACAATGTTCTTGCCTTTGTACTCGGTGCCGTTCACGGTGATGGTGTCTTGGCTGGTCAGTCGGCCTTCACCTTCAATAACGGTGATGCCTTTGCCCTTGATAAGACCCTGCAGGCCCTTGTATTTGCCAGCAATGATGCCGTCCTTGTACGCGTTCACTGCAGTCATGTCGATGGACTGCAGCTCAACGTTGACGCCGTACTTGGCGCCGTCGCGTGCGTGGTCAGCCACTTCAGCAGAGTGCAGGAGTGCCTTGGTGGGGATACAGCCGTTGTGTAGGCAGGTTCCGCCGAGCTTGGACTTCTCGATGAGACCGACGGTTAGTCCTAGCTGCACCCCACGAAGTGCTGCCGCGTAACCGCCGCTGCCTCCACCGAGTACCAGCATGTCGAATTCTTGCGCAGTTGCCTGATCGGCCACTTAGACGCTCCCTCGCGTAAATGATGACGCTTGGTAAGCATCATCTGTCCTGGATCTGTTCCTGCGGCGATTATGCCAGCAGTAGCGATTCTCTTGCAGTTCTCTAGCTTTTGTGACTACCGGGTGAGGTAATCAAAATCTTCCACAATTCACCTTAGCGCCACGAATATCTATGCTCCACCTTCTGAGCGTCTTTGTACCGCTCATGTGGCGCGATTCATACAAACTTGTGGCGGGAGAATCCTAGAAGCGGTCCTGCGGAGGGTGGCCAGCGCAATTGTCCCCAGCCACCCTCAGCACAACGTGTCACCGTCAGTGGAACACTGGGGACGATAATTTCGGCAACTTATTACGCTGCGTTGGTGAAGGACTCGAGGTAGCTCACCAGTGAACGAACCGTACAGCCGGTGCCTTGTTTGGGGGTATAGCCGTACGGTGCACCGTTGTTGAAGGACGGGCCAGCGATGTCGATGTGAGCCCAAGGAATAGTGCTTCCGTCCTTGGCCTTTCCAACGAACTCGCGCAAGAACGCGGCCGCCGTCATCATGCCACCGTGGCGGGCTCCAATGTTGGCTAGGTCAGCCACATCAGAATCCAAAGTGGGGCGCAATTCTTCCGGAATCGGCATGGGCCAAACCAGCTCGCCGGCACGGTCTGCGGCAGCCTTGAGTTCAGCGGTGAGCGATTCTTCGCCCATAACACCAGCGGTACGGTCACCCAGGGCGATCAATTGCGCGCCGGTCAACGTGGCGACGTCGATGATTGCATCCGGGAATTCCAAGCTAGCGGCAGCGATGCCGTCACCCATCACCAAACGGCCTTCGGCGTCGGTGTTAAGAACCTCAACCGTCTTACCGCCGAACATAGTGATGACATCGGCGGGGCGCTGAGCAGCGCCGCCGGGCATGTTCTCGGCGATACAAAGCCAAGCAGTCACCTTCACAGGCAAAGCCAGTTCGGCTGCTGCCAGCGCGGTGTTTAGTACGACGGCGGCACCAGCCATATCGCTCTTCATCTCACCCATGCCGAGAGCTGGCTTGATGGAGATTCCGCCGGTGTCGAAGGTGATGCCCTTACCTACCAGGGCAACGTGGCGCACAGCTTTGGCGGGGGAGTATTCGACCTTAACCAGACGTGGCAATCGGGTTGAACCCTTACCAACGCCCAAGATGCCGCCGAAGCCTTCTTTCTCAAGGCGCTTCTCATCCCAGATGGTGATCTTTACGGGCAGTGAGCGGGAGAGCTCCTTGGCAGCTGCCGCAAAAGACTCTGGGTAGAGGTGGCTCGGTGGCTGGTTGACTAAGGTGCGGGTTGCGTTCACGGAACGTCCCAAAACTGCAGCACGGGTCAGAACTTTGTTGATGGCCGGGTCTGTGGCAAACGGTGTAGAGAGGGTGACGTTGGCTACCGGGGTCTTGAGCCCAACAGTGCTTGAACGGTGTTCGGTGTACGCGTAGGAACCCAGAGCCGCGCCTTCGGCGACGGCTGAAACAGCGGCCAGATCCGCCGTCGGAAGTGCCAGCACAACTGAGTTAAAACCGGCCAGCTGACGAACCGCAGAACCGGCAGCACGGCGAAGAGCTTCTTCACCCACAGTCCGTCCTGGCGCTACGGCACCAACACCGGCGAGTACAAGTACTCCGCTGGCCAACTCCGGCAAGCCGGGCAGACGCACGATTTGATCGGCGGCTCCACTGACACCCAATGACTCAAGGGTGGAGGAGAGAGCCTCGGCAGCTTTGGCGCTGAGCGGGTTCTCCAGGAGAACCGGACCTTCAGGCGTGCTGGCAACGCCGATGACCAAGGCATCGCTCGGTGACTTCTTGAGGTCCTTGGCAACGGCGTTGAGCTTAAATTCACTGACTTTGGCCACGGGGTATTTGCCTCACTTCCATTGTGATTGACGGGATGCAACGGCACCGGATCTTGCGGGCCGCACTACTTACCCACCAACGATCGTAGTCCGAGGACCCGGAAGGGCGCGGATTTCCGCTCTGGGTGTAATCCCGGGTGAAAGTTTTGGATCGATGGAATGACTAGCGGCCCTCAGGCGTTGTGCAAGCGTGGCATGGAAAATCCGACTGCGCGGGAACAAACGCAGAAGACAGACACAGGAGGACGTTGTGTTCGAGCAGAGCTACGGCTCGCAGCTGGATCCGGCGAGCCTCTATACCCTTAACCCGGAGGTTGCGGGCGACGCCGAACTGACGGGCTTGAACATGGTGATGACGTTCAGCGGCTTTGCTGATGCCGGTCAAATGGTGAGCCAAATAAACGGCGAGCTCTTGGACTATTCCGAGAACGAAGTTGTGGCCGTTTTTGATGCAGACCAGCTCATCGACTACCGCTCGCGCCGGCCGCAAATTAGTTTTGTTGAGGACCACCTCCAAGACTTTCATTCACCTCGGCTCGCTCTGTACAGGCTCAAAGACGGTTTGGGAAAGCCGTACCTTCTACTGGCCGGGTTTGAACCGGATTTGCAGTGGGAGCGCTTCAGCCGTGCAGTGCTTCAGCTGGTGGAAAAATTCGACGTCAAACTCGTTACGTGGATCCACTCGATCCCTATGCCCGTGCCACACACGCGGCCAGCTGGCGTTACGGTCCACGGGAACCGGCCAGACCTCATCGAGGGAATCTCGCTGTGGAAGCCAACCGTGGAAATCCCGGCAGCAGTGGGACACGTACTCGAATTGCGCTTGAGCGAGGCTAATCGTGAGGTTGCCGGTTACGTCATTCACGTCCCGCACTACTTGGCGGAGGCAGAGTATCCTCAAGCCGCAGTAGCTGGCCTGGAATACCTTGGCGCTGCCACGTCACTGATGCTCCCCACAGACCGACTGCGTGAAGCAGGCCGGACAGTGGGCCGCCAGATTTCCGAACAGGTTGCAGCCTCGGAGGAAATTGTTGAAGTGGTCAAAAACCTTGAGGAGCGTTACGACCAAAAGGTTGAAGGCACGGTGCGGCGGTCTTTGTTGGCTGATGAGAATGATCGATTGCCCAACGCCGAGGACCTCGGTGCCGCAGTGGAGGCGTACTTGGCACAGGAAGATTTCAACAAATAGAGGATTTTGGGGGCTCGTCGAGTCCTAATTTTCTGAAGTTTTCCACATAGGACGTTTGCGCCATTTCACCTCGCGGCTCAGTGCATGAGTGTGGATCCATGAATCCTACTGAAACCCTCAAAGCTAGCCGCGCCGAAGACGTTCTAGGGTACGTTCCGCACACGCTCGGTTATTGGCCCACTAATTCGCTGGTGTGCGTCACTATGTCCAAAGGCAGACTTGGCGCCACGCTGCGTGTGGATCTGCCGCCAGCGGACATAAGCTCCTTTCAAGCACACTCGTTCTCCGCACGAGTGGTGGACTACTTGCTCAGTGACGAAAGAGCTGACGGTGTGTTGATTGCCATCTACCCGCCAGCACTGTTGGGCCCCTCATGGCAGCCGTGTATGGAGTTGCTCGAGTCACTCGAATGCGCAGTAGAAGGCGAGGGCCTGGTACTGCGCGATGCATGGGTGATCGGGACAGACCTATGGCGAAACTCCTACTGCCAGAACCATGAGTGCTGCCCACCCCAAGGACGCAGTCTGGAAGATATACGTAATAGTCCACTCAGTGCCGAGCTTATTTACCGGGGCAGCGCGCTCGGGGCTGCGCCTGGGATCAACGGTCAGTCTGCTGATGAGCTGTCCATCCAAACGGGACCATTTGGCAGACTGAGTCCTCAGCAGGCTGCCGCAGTGCTGCCTGAAGAAAATCGCTTGCGCGAGCAGCTGCTCCACGGGCCGCGCGGTGGAGCCTCGGCGGAAGCCCTTTTGGCGCAGTGGGAACCATTCTTAAGTGGTGAAAACCGTTGTGAAGTTTCGGCTAGCGATGCAGCCGCACTGCGGGCAGGTCTTTCCGTCCCATTATTTCGAGACACCATCATGGTTCAAGCTGCAGGTGGGTTGGCGCTCGCGCTAGATGGAGTTCAAGAAATTACGCGCTGTGAGCCACTGGACGTTGCAGCCGCTGATCAGAGAGACTCAGCGCAAGAGACCGTTGACCACTACGCAGAGTTTCTGATGGGGCAGTCACCGGCTGGACCGAACTGGAAGCGTATGGATACTTTTGCTGAGCTGTTGGGCGCTCTGCTCTTTGATGGCCCAGGCGGGCATAAGGCTCCGGTGTTGGCTGTTCTTGGCTGGATCGAATGGTGCCGGGGGCGAGGTTCAATGGCAGGAGCGCACCTAGATGCGGCACTTGGCCATAACCCGGACTATCGCCTCGCTGAGCTACTGAGCGAGCTTATTGCCCGAGGTCATTTGAGCAATTGGGCAAGAAATAGAGCCACTGCATGGCACGGCATTCAAGAGGACTCGGCCTAGTAGTGAACGGCAGCGGTGGGCAAAACGTGAGACAATGGAGGTCGAGACCCGGTTGGGTCCGTGTTTTACAAGCGAAAATTAGTGCTCCATTTGGGGAACTTTTCACGATGTTTTGTGGTTGTAGTCTTTGACCCTGCACCGTGAAGTCGCCTGTAAGAACCTTCACGGACTTGACAGGGTCATAGTGGTGTTGCCCTTATGGTGATTCCACAGACCGCCGCTAGAAAGGTTTTCTGTGACCCCGTCTTCCGTGAAGAAGGATTCTGCCGAACAGGTAGAGCTCAGCCCTGAAGAGAAGAAGGCTGCTGCCAACGCCAAGCGCGCCGCCACTCGGGCCGCCAATAAGGCACTCAAGGACGCTGCTGGTGAGACTGCAGGAGCCGAGACTGATGGCGCCGAAGCTAAGTCGGCACCCAAGAAGCGTGGCCCCAAGGCTGGCGCTAAAAAGGCTGCTGAAGCTGAGGCAGATGCCGCGAGCGAGGATGACATCGATCCTGAGGACCTTGTTGAGGTTGACGACGCCGACGAGAGCGATGAAGCGCCTGCCAAGGCTGCAAGCACCGGAAGCGGTTTTGTCTACTCGGACGCCGACGATGATGATGCTCCGGTTCAGCAGGTTATGTCCGCGGGTGCTACGGCTGACCCGGTCAAGGACTACCTCAAGCAAATCGGTAAGGTCGCGTTGCTCAATGCTGAGCAAGAGGTTGATCTTGCCTTGCGTATTGAAGCTGGACTTTTTGCTGACGAAAAGCTCCACGCCGATCAAGGCACCATGGATCCCAAGCTCAAGCGTGAGCTTGAGTTTGTTGTCCACGACGGCAAGCGCGCCAAGAATCACCTCTTGGAAGCAAACCTTCGTTTGGTGGTCTCCTTGGCCAAGCGTTACACCGGCCGCGGCATGCTCTTTTTGGACTTGATCCAAGAAGGTAACCTGGGCCTGATCCGCGCCGTTGAGAAGTTTGACTACACCAAGGGCTTTAAGTTCTCCACCTATGCAACGTGGTGGATCCGGCAGGCCATCACCCGCGCCATGGCCGACCAAGCTCGCACTATTCGTATTCCGGTGCACATGGTGGAAGTTATTAACAAGCTTGCACGCGTACAGCGCCAGATGCTGCAGGACTTGGGCCGCGAACCCACGCCTGAAGAATTGGCACTCGAGCTGGACATGACGCCTGAGAAGGTTGTTGAAGTCCAGAAGTATGGTCGTGAGCCGATCTCCTTGCACACCCCCTTGGGTGAAGACGGAGATTCCGAGTTCGGTGACTTGATCGAGGACTCTGAAGCTGTGGTTCCGGCGGATGCCGTGAGCTTCACCTTGCTTCAGGAGCAGCTGCACTCCGTGCTGGACACACTCTCCGAGCGAGAAGCTGGCGTGGTTGCCATGCGCTTTGGTTTGACTGATGGCCAGCCGAAGACTTTAGACGAAATCGGAAAGGTTTACGGAGTCACGCGAGAGCGTATCCGCCAAATCGAATCGAAGACCATGTCGAAGCTGCGGCACCCGTCACGCTCACAGGTTTTGCGCGACTATCTGGACTAAGGACAGCGACTAGTTCTGACGAGTGCTGCCTGATTTTCAGCGCAAATCAACCAAATGGACCCCCGGATTTCCGGGGGTCCATTTGTATTAGGCCAGATATTCGTAGGGAGAGAAAAACAGCGGCCCCCACCATCAGGTGAGGGCCGCTGGGCTAATGCATGGTTTTGCTAGTCGACTTCGACTGCCGGCTTCTCGTGAAGGCGTGCTGTCTCGTCATGCCACTCGGAACTCAGGGGCTTCAGTGTGGCTTCAAGTGCGCGGGAGTGGTGTCCGCAAAACAGGAGTTCGCCACCGGAAGACTCAAGAACTACCCGTACGTATGCTTGTGCACCGCAACGGTCACAGCGGTCTAGGGCATCTAGCTTGCGGGCTGCTACAGCTGTAGTCATGGGGGCCTCCTTAGTAGATCTGTACATCTATATAACCAGCAGTGGAGGCAAAACCATGGCAAGAGTTGGCATCTTTCGCTGTACGCGTATCACGACCGCGTAACGTAGCCCGGTAAACCAAGCAGTTTGGCTGAAGCGTGGTGTGGCAACCAGCTTGGTGCGCTGAGCGGCACTAGCCTAGATAGAGGCCGTGCCGTAGTGGACGCCAGCAATACAACCCATATGCATGTTGAGGAGCGCCCGCGTGGCACTTAATTCTGAATACAACGCCCGCCATCTTTCGGTGCTTGAAGGTCTTGAGGCCGTCCGCAAGCGCCCGGGTATGTATATCGGCTCAACAGACTCACGCGGTCTGATGCATTGCTTGTGGGAGATCATCGACAATGCTGTGGATGAGGCTCTCGCAGGGTATGGCCATGACATCAAGGTGATCTTGCACGCTGATAATTCGGTTGAGGTTCACGATGACGGCCGCGGCATCCCGGTGGATTTGGAACCGAAAACTGGACTGACCGGCGTCGAGGTTGTTTTCACCAAACTGCACGCCGGTGGAAAGTTCGGTGGTGGCTCTTACACCGCTTCGGGTGGTCTCCACGGTGTGGGTGCATCGGTGGTTAACGCTTTGTCTTCACGGCTAGATGTGCAGGTTGACCGTGGCTCCAAAACGTACCAAATGTCCTTCCGCCGTGGTGAGCCCGGACGTTTTGTGGACACTGGTAGCAAACCAAACCCGAACTCCGAATTTGTTCCGTTTGTTGATGGCTCCATTCTGGACGTTGTGGGCAAAGCAAAGCGCGGTATTACGGGAACCCGCATTCGCTATTGGGCTGACCGGCAGATTTTCACCCCGGACTCAAAGTTCTCCTATGAGGAACTTGCCGCACGAGCACGCCAGACTTCTTTTTTGGTCCCGGGCCTGAAGATCACCGTTCGCGACGAGCGCCGCCTACCCGGAACACCGGGCGAGATCGGTGCCCATGAAGAGGTCTTCCACCACGACGGCGGCATCTCAGAGTTCGTAGAATTCCTTGCCGCAGATTCCCCCGTGACAGATGTTTGGCGGCTGCAAGGCTCCGGCAAGTTTAAAGAAACGGTCCCCGTTCTGGACGAAAAGGGCCACAGTCAGCTCGCCGAAGTGGAACGTGACTGCGAGGTAGACATTTCTCTGCGCTGGGGTGTTGGTTATGACTCCACGGTGCGTAGTTTTGTTAACATCATTGCCACGCCCAAGGGCGGAACTCACCAAACTGGTTTTGAGCAGGCACTCCTGAAGACTTTCCGCAAAGCCGTTGAGTCCAATGCGCGGAAGCTCAAAGCAGGCAATGACAAGATTGAAAAAGACGATGTTTTTGCCGGTATGACCGCTGTGCTGACCGTTCGTCTGGCAGAACCGCAATTCGAGGGACAGACCAAGGAAATCTTGGGGACCTCCGCGGTGCGAGCCATCGTGGCGCGGGTCGTTGAAAAGGAAGTCACCGCAAAGCTGAACTCCGCTAACCGCGGAGACAAGGCACAGAGCGCGTTGTTGCTCGAGAAGATCGTCGCTGAAATGAAGTCGCGAATCTCGGCTCGTGTTCACAAAGAAACTCAACGCCGAAAAAACGCGCTTGAAACGTCCTCGTTGCCTTCCAAACTGGCAGATTGCCGCACCGACGACGTGAACCGCTCTGAACTTTTTATTGTTGAGGGTGACTCAGCTCTTGGTACGGCAAAGTTGGCGCGGTCCTCGGACTTCCAGGCCCTGTTGCCGATCCGCGGCAAGATTTTGAATGTGCAAAAAGCCTCGGTGGGGGACATGCTCTCCAATGCTGAATGTGCTGCACTCATCCAGGTAGTTGGTGCAGGTTCAGGCCGTAGCTTTGCCGCCGAGATGGCACGGTACGGCAAGGTCATTTTGATGACCGATGCCGATGTTGACGGTGCACACATTCGTACCCTTTTGTTGACACTATTCTTCCGCTACATGCGCCCGATGGTTGAGCAGGGGCGCGTATTCGCGGCAGTGCCTCCGCTGCATCGTGTAGAGGTGGTCAACGCCGGCCAAAAGGCGAACGAGATGATCTACACGTATTCGGAGAATGAGCTGCATGAATTGCTCGCAAAACTCTCCAAGCAGGGCAAGCGTTACAAAGAACCCATTCAGCGTTACAAGGGTCTGGGTGAAATGGATGCCCAGCAGCTCGCGGAGACAACCATGGATCCTCGGCACAGGACGCTGCGCCGAGTAACGATTGATAGTGCCGAGCGTGCTGAGAAGACGTTCGATCTTTTGATGGGCTCCGACGTGGCGCCCCGCAAGGACTTTATTGTGGCCGGAGCAGCGCATCTGGACAGAGACAAAATCGACGCATAGCCGTGGCGCTTTAGCCTACAAGTCCCGGCACCAAGATCAGCGCAGTGGGTGCTGCAAGTAGAAGGACCGCAGCGCAGATGACAGTGCGCCGGGCTAAAGCTGACAGCGGACCAAGAGGCTGAATCAACCGCTGAATCCTGGACAGCGTCACAGAGGCTTCTTCGCCGTTATTGGACCCGGCCACAAGCTGATTAAGCTCGGAAGGTGTTGGCAAACTGAGCGGCGGGCGCTTCCCATGGTCGGAGGGAGCAACGCGGGAAGATCCGCTCGAGACCATGGCGATCGCCCGCACCAAAACCGGTGGCTGTACACGTTTGAGGGCCGCATCGTCGGCGAGCATTTCGATCAGAACATTCACACTTTGCTGGGCCAAACGACTAGTCGGCAGCCAAGGGAGCGCGAATTTCCAAGCAGCGAAGGCCCACAACAAAAGATCGTGCCGTTGACTCAGATGCGTCTTTTCGTGTTCCAGAACGGCCTGGAGCTCGTTTTCGCTGAGCAATTCCAGCAGCCCATCTGACAGTACAGTTACGGAGCGGGCACCTCCTGGTAGGCAGTAGGCAACTGGTGCTGGGTGGTTAATGACCAGCGTTCGGGCCGTACTGGCACCGGGAGAGCTGAGGAGCGCGAGCAATTCGCGGTGCCGGCGGCGCCTGCTGACGATGCGAACGTAGGTCAGCAAAAGGGTAAACAGTAAGTGAGTTAGTAACAGCGCTGCCGCGGACAGTGCGAAGAGGTGCCAAATGCCGACGTCGTCTGCTGAACGGTTGTTGAGTGCAACGTTCGCTAGGGCGTGAAGCCCGGCCAAAAACGTTGGACCCAAGGGGTCTAAACCGTAGGCCAACATGGCCCCGATCATGGACAGGCCACCGGCGAGTGCTATTGCTTGCCACAGGACCATGGCTGCAAAAGGGGAGCGGGACGGCCACTTGGCATGGGAGAGCACGATAGGTACCGGCCATGCCAGTGCTATCGCGAGGACCGCAAGAATCCAAGAGGTCCAGAACAAGTGTGCCTAGGAGGCGCCAAGCATTTTGCGCAAGGCTGCGGCTTCAGTTTCGGAGACAGAGCCGATGAACCGTGCCAAAACAGCCTCACGGTCAGGTGCGGAGCCCAGTACTTCGTGCATGAGTTCTGCTGTGTGGTCTTCGCGGCTGGAAATTGCTTGGTAGCGATGTGGCCGGGTCCCGCGTTCGCGCTCAACGAGCCCCTTTTTCTCAAGCCTTGAGAGCACTGTCAATACAGTGGTGACGGCCAGATCTTTCCCGCTGGGCGCGCTGCCACTGCGGGAGTATTCCAAGGCGAGTTGATCCCGCAGCGTGTTGGCTGTTGCGGCTTCGGGTTCGGCCCACAACAAGTCCATAACGGCACGCTCTAGATCCCCCAAACTTGCCATGATTTACTGATCTTCTCCTTGGTGCAAAAGGTTGCTGGTGCGGTGCCGGGTCTCTCGGTGCCACTGAACCTGAAATAAAAGTGTTTCCGTGACTAATTTACCCGCTTTTGGAGACGCTTTCTACATGAGGTAGAAACGTGCCGGGGCCGCGTGGACTGAACCGTCACGGTTGTTCTACACTTTGTAGAAGACAGAGTTCTACGACTTGTAGAACTTGAGGGGTCATTGGAACGGATGAGGCGCAATGGATGCACTCGAAATTGCCCGTTGGCAATTCGGAATCACAACTGTCTATCACTTTATGATGGTGCCACTCACGATCGGTTTGGGTCTGGTGGTCGCGGTCATCCAGACCATGTGGCACCGGACCGGCAAGGTGGAATACCTTCGAATGACGAAGTTCTGGGGCAAGCTGTTCCTCATCAACTTCATCATGGGTGTTGCCACCGGAATCGTCCAAGAGTTCCAGTTTGGAATGGCATGGAGCGAATACAGCCGCTTTGTGGGTGACGTCTTCGGGGCACCTCTTGCCATGGAAGCGCTGCTCGCCTTTTTTGTTGAGTCGACCTTCTTGGGCCTCTGGATCTTCGGTTGGAAGCAACTAAAGCCTGCCATCCACTTGGCCTGCCTGTGGATAGCAGTGATCGGTTCTGCTATTTCCGCTTACTTCATCATCGTCGCCAATAGCTGGATGCAGCACCCGGTTGGCGTGGAAATGATCGACGGCCGGCCAGTGATGACTGACGCGTGGGCCGTCTTTACAAACAACACCGCGCTCGTGGCGGTTCCGCACACGCTCTTTGGTGCCCTCGCCGTTGCTGGCGGATTCTTGTTGGGTATCGCGTGGTATCACTTGTGGCGGCGTCGCAAGGACGGCATCGACACCGTTGGCCCTGATGGCAGTGTTATCCCAGGCTCCGCCAAGATTCCCGGCCGTGACGTCACCGATCACAAAGTTTGGATTCGCTCCCTCCGCATTGGCGCTGTGGTAGCCATGATCTCCTTCGCTGGCACAGCCGTTACCGGTGACCTCCAGGGAAAGCTGATGTTTGAACAGCAGCCCATGAAGATGGCAGCGGCTGAGGCTGCGTGCCACGACGGCACAGGTTTCTCGGTCCTCAGCATAGGCAACGTGGGCTCTAAAGACTGCTCAGACGTTGTGGCAGTGATTGAACTTCCAGGTCTCCTTTCCTTCCTCGCCAAGGGCGACTTCACTACCGAAATCAAGGGCGTGAACAGCCTCCAGCAGAGCTATAAGGAAACGTACGGCACGCAACTGCCCAACGACCCGAAATACGGTGACCGCGCCGGTCAGGAAATCCAATACGTTCCGGTGATGGAAGTGACCTACTGGGGCTTCCGCATGATGATCGGCTTCGGTGGTCTGGCTGCATTTGCAGCCGCTGTGGCACTGTGGATCACCCGCAAGGGCACCGTCCCTCAGAGCCGTTGGCTGATGCGCCTAGCTGTTTTGGGAATCTTTGCACCGTTCGGCGCCAACGCGGCCGGATGGATCTTTACGGAAATGGGCCGGCAGCCCTTTGTTGTGGCTCCTAACCCGGACATGAACGGCATCGACCAAGTCTTTATGTTCACAGCTGCAGCAGTTTCGCCTGGCGTCACGGCTGGCGAACTGCTCACCTCCCTGATTGTGCTGACTTTGGTCTACGCGCTGCTGATGGTCGTCGAGGTCAAACTGCTCAGGACCTACATTCGTGGTGGTGTGGCATCCGCCATGCCTGAACTCGCCCACGCGGACGAGGACGGAACGGGCCCCACCAGCGGTGATAAGCCCGGGGACGGCAGCAATAAGTCCGACGACGACGTTCTAGCGTTCGCTTACTAAGGGAAAAAGATGGAACTCCTGCCCACAATCTGGTTTATTGCTATCGCCGTCCTCTGGATCGGCTACCTCTTCCTCGAGGGCTTCGATCTCGGCGTCGGAATGTTGATGAAGATCTTTGCCCGTAACAACACCGAACGCCGAGTCTTGCTCAACACCATCGGCCCGGTCTGGGACGGCAACGAAGTATGGCTCCTCACAGCCGGTGGCGCTACGTTCGCCGCATTCCCGCTCTGGTACGCCTCGCTGTTCTCCGGGCTGTACTTGCCGCTTTTGGTGGTTCTGGTCGCGCTGATTTTCCGCGCGGTAGCGTTCGAGTACCGTGGCAAGATCAACACCGAGCAGTGGCGGAACCGGTGGGACTGGGCCATTGCGCTTGGCTCCACAGTTGCCGCATTTGGTGTTGGCGCAGCGTTGGCTCTCACCACAACGGGACTGCCGTTGAACGCCAACGGTGACAGAGTGGGCGGCCCTTTTGCATGGTTCAGTGGTTACGCGCTTCTGGGCGGATTGGCCGTGGTTGGTTTTGCACTAGTGCATGCACTGGCATTCCTGGCGCTCAAGACTGACGGTGAAATTCGCGTCAGGGCCCGTCGCTGGGTGGTCAGGATCTTGCCAATAGCTCTGGCTCCCATGGCACTATGGGCCATCTTGATCCAGATCCGAACCGGCAATCTCTTCTCCTGGGCGCTTGTGCTGGTGGCAGCAGCCGCTGCTATTGCCGCTTGGTTCCTGGCCCGTTCCGGATCTGAAGGACGGACGTTTATCGCCTTGGGATCCTTCCTGCTCGCAGGGGCTGCATCGATTTTCTCCGCCGTGTTCCCGGTGGTGTTGCCGTCCACGATTGACCCGGCGTTCAACCTGACCGTCACCAACGCGTCCTCAAGCGACTACACCTTGGGCCTGATGACAACCGTGGCGTGCATCGGACTACCCTTGGTGCTGGCCTACCAGGCTTGGACCTATTGGGTGTTCCGCCGTCGGATCAGTGCAGCTCATATCCCCGAAGGCCACTCGGTGGTACCCGCCGTTGCCGGGTTCTTCCTCAAAACCAAGCCATAAAGCCCAAGTCACCAAAAAACTAAGCGCTAGGACCTATGGTGCCCACCAGCTCCGAACAGCATTCACCAGCCACGTTCATCAAAAAGTTGAGCCAAAAAGGGGAGCCACGCTCGCGGGGACCCGTCTTCCCACGAAGCCCAGCGAGTACCCAAACGCTGTACCTTTTGGGAACGCTGGCAGCCCTCAAAGCACTGGGGCTGGTACTGGTGGCGCAAGCGATCAGTACAGGTATTGCCCAAGCGGTTGCTGGGAACTTTGACCTCAGTCACGTGGTGGTGGAAGGCGTCCTTGGTGCCTTCCTGCGTTCCCTCACCGCCTGGGGACAGCAAGTGGCATCGCGGCGCGGCGTAGTGGGAGTCAAAGAAGAACTACGCCCGGTAGTGCTGACTAAGGCTCTGGCTGGTGGAAACGGAGGGCGAGGGCTGGGTCACCTAGCGCTTCTGGCCACACGCAAGCTCGACGATCTGGACAACTACTACACGCAGTACCTGCCGTCTCTGGTTAATATTGCTGCGATTCCCTTGTTAGTGGGAGCGCGGATCCTCTTTGCGGACTGGGTCAGCGCTCTGATCATTGTGCTCACCTTGCCGCTGGTACCGGTGTTTATGGTGCTTATTGGCCGCTACACCCAGGACAAGGCTGAACAAGCACAACGCGCATTGGCAAGGCTATCCAGCCATGTCCTTGAGCTAGCTAAGGGACTTCCGGTGCTTTTGGGCTTGGGGCGAGCCAACGCCCAGCACAAAGCACTCGATGACATTTCGGCCCAATACCGGAAACGGACCATGGAAACGCTGAAGGTCGCGTTCCTTTCCGCGTTGGCCTTGGAACTCATCGCCACCATCTCTGTAGCTGTGGTGGCCGTATTTATTGGTGTCCGGTTGGTCCACGGCCAAATGAGCCTCGAAGTAGGATTGCTGGCACTCATTCTGGCACCAGAATGTTTTGCTCCGCTGCGGGAACTTGGCAGTGCCCATCACGCGAGCGACGACGGGCGCGTTGCCTTGGAAGAAATTCAGGACGTACACAAGGCTCCGCTACCGGCCCAGCTTGAAGCATCGTCAAAAAAACCTGCACCCAGGCCAGCCCCATCTTCGAAGTGCCAGCCACTGTCCATCCAAGATCTGACGGTCAGTTACGAGGGACGGACCAAAGCAGGAGTTGGTCCGCTGAGTTTTACAGCGCCAGCCGGGTCAATTACTGCCTTGGATGGGCCCAGCGGAAGCGGCAAGTCCAGCATTCTGGCAGCCCTTGCCGGCGTCTTGAGTGATGGTGCGTCAGTTGGTGGCACGGCGAGCGGAATCAGTGCCGGGGACGTTGCCTATGTTCCGCAACATCCCGTTTTCTTCCGCGACACCCCGGCGGAAGAGTTGGAGTTTTTTGTGACCACCCGCGGTATCAGCGCGGACGCCAGCAAGGCACTGATTAGGCAAGCCCTTGATGCCGCAGCTGCAGGTCACCTGAGCGAACGGCGAGTCTCAGAGCTCAGCCCGGGGGAGATGCGTCGTGTTGCGGTTGCGCGTGGGTTCGCTTTGGTGGCCGCGGGGGCTTCCGTTGTGCTCCTTGACGAACCCACCGCTCACTTGGATGGGATCTCAGCCCACACCATCCGGAAGTCCATCGTTGCGCTGCGTGGCCAGACCACTGTGTTGTTGGTTTCCCACGAACCGCTCACCAGGGCGCTCGCAGATGTTACAGTTCCGGTGCCGCTCTCGGTAGCAAACGACGACGGCGTTACTCACCAAGGTGACGCCCCGGCGTCGAACCTGGTATTGGACCCGGTGCTTAACTTGCCGTTGGACGCGGAACCGAAGGTAAACGCGGAGCTAGGCCGGATATCGGCTGCGGTCAACGCCAGTGGTGACACCAAAAAGGCTGCCAAAAATCTCACGTGGCGGTCCGTGAAATGGCATGGCGTGAGTGCAGCACTGCTGGGGATTGCGGCTGCAGCCTTTGCCGTAGCGCTCACTGCACTTTCAGGCTGGCTGATTGTCCGTGCGAGCGAGATGCCCCCGATCCTTTACCTGCTGGCAGCGATTGTTGGTGTGCGGTTCTTTGGTATTGGTAGAGCTGTCCTGAAGTACACCGAGCGGCTGGTACTTCACAACACAGTTTTTGCCGCCATCGGATTGCTCCGATCAGCGCTATGGCTTTCACTCTTGCGCCGAGCACCATCACTACGCCGACTCCTGGAAGGCGGCTCAGTACTCGAGTCAGTCATCGGCGACGTGGACGAACTGCGAGACCTGGCACCCCGTGTGTTGCTCCCGCCGCTCGCCGGGCTGGGAGTAGCCGTCTTGTCGATTGGTGTTACGGCATGGATTCTCACGGCGGGGTTGCCCGTGGTGATTGCTGTGGTTGTTGTAGGCATGGTGGGTGCCCCGCTGATTGCCCTAGCGGCGGACCGTTGGGCCACTACGGCCCATGTACGTCACCGAGCACTCCTTTTGCGGGACACCACCTCCTTTCTCGAAGCACGCGCGGACCTGGCCGGAAACGGGGCAGGAGCAGCAGCTCTTGCGGATGTTGAAGCACTAGCGAAGGCAGCCGCTTCGGCCCAACAACGTACGGCTTGGGCCGAAGGTGTGGGGCAAGCCATCGTGGTGCTTGGCGCCTGCCTCGGTGCTGTGTTTGTCCTCCCCGCCGCGGCAGAGGCAGTCCACACTGGGCAATCCCAAGCCGCCATGATTGCCGTGGTGGTCCTGACGCAGTTGGCGCTTATTGAACACTTTGTAGCCGCCATCTCTGCCGTTCAACTGGCTCCAGCACTCAAAGCCACCTTGAGAAAAGTGCGCTCGCAGATTGATGCCGTTGACTTTGCCATGAGTGATCAGGCGGTGAGCGATGCAGCTGCCAGCGGTTCAGCCTTGGATGATCGGTTGGTGGATAAGGCTTCGCAAAAATTTGGAGACCGCCAGTTTGGTCACTCGCAACCGCAGGTTCTGGCCGGGGTGGGTGTTCGGCTTGAAAGGCTCTCTGCCGGGTGGCCTCTGACCGCGGAGGGCTCAGCGCGAGCCTCCCATCAACACGCGCCGGCCGTTTTCTCCGGGGTCACTGCTCACGCGGAACCGGGTTCTTGGTTGTGCGTTTCTGGGCCCTCTGGTAGCGGTAAATCAACACTGCTAGCGGTACTGATGGGTTTCCTTCCACCACTATCTGGAAGCGTTAGCGTTTCCGGCAGGGTGGTTTGGTGCCCGCAAGAGGCGCACCTCTTTGACTCGACTCTGCGCGGGAACCTGTCCATTGCCCGACCCACGGATGCTGCGCCCTCAGACGCTGAAATGCTGATGGTTCTCGAGGAAGTAGGACTGAGCGACGTTTTGGCCACTATGAAGAACGGCCTCGACGCCCGGATCGGTCCTGGCGGAGCATTCCTTTCCGGTGGACAGCGGCAACGCCTAGCTGTAGCGAGGACATTGCTCAGTGGCGGAGAAGTGATCTTGCTGGATGAACCCACCGCTCACCTTGATCGCGAGGCCGCTACAGCACTGATCAAGGACCTCCGTCACGCCTTGCGGGCGAAAACTGTTGTTCTGGTCAGTCACCATCAGGACGACTTCGCGGCTGAGGACGTGGAACTTCGTTTAGAGAACGGCTTTCAATTTCAGGAGCCTCTTGCCGTTCAGGGACAGCACGCCTAGGTTCTTTATATGCCTGTTAGCGAAGTCCCAGTGCCCAACGGTGAGCTGTTCGGTCTAGATTTCCGCAGAATCGTTCGTGAAGACATCCCTGGCTGGGCTGCCTTGATTAAGCGGATTGCCGCAGCAGAAAAACCCACGTGGTTTGAGAAAGAAGCGGATTTAGAGCACGCGCTCGATTCAAAGAAGAATGACCTCAGCGTGGACAGTGTGATCGGAGTGGATACCTCAGGGATGCCCCGAGTTTTCGCCCGAGTTGCTCTGAACCCCGAGTCCACCACCGTCTACGGTATGGGTGGCGTTGACCCCGAGTATCAGGGACGGGGGATTGGCAGGGGCGTCCTTGAATGGCAACGGGCACGTGCAGCGGAACGCATCAACGTCCGTGGACGCACATCCTCAGATTCAGGCACACCAGAGAATCAGAGTCCTCGTTTACGTTTGTATTCGGAGACTGCCAATACCGCAGAGCAGCGTCTGTTCAGCCGTGCCGGTTGGAAAGTGGTTCGGTACTTCAACGAGATGAATCGGCCAATCTCCACACGAAATGACGCGGAGGAAAACTCCGCAGCTATCCCTAGGCTAGTTCTGGCCGAGGGGTATGAGATTCGTCCGTGGACCGCCGAGTACGACCACGAGATGCGGCATGTGCATAACGCCGCCTTTGCCGATCACTGGGGGAGCGAAGAACGCGACGAACAATCGTGGAAGTTTACGGTTGAGCATCCGCTGAACCGCCGTGATCTCAGCGCCGTAGTGGTGGAAAAGTCCAATGGGAAAGTTGTTGGATACCAGCTTGCTAGCTACGATCCTGACGTTCTTGAAGATTTTGGCCGGGAAGAGGGCTACACGGAGTTACTGGGCGTGGTTCGTGACCATCGAGGCCGTGGGCTCGCTAAGGCGCTATTGGTTGATGCGATGCAGCGTTTTGCGGCTGCTGGAATGACAACGGCCGCCCTCGACGTGGACTCAGAAAATCCTAGCGGAGCCTTGGCCATTTACACGTCCATGGGCTATTCGCCCGTCAAGCAAAGTATGGCCTGGGATCTAGAACTTTAAATCGCGCTGGCATCTCACAGCGCCGTGTCACAGGCCTTCTAGCCGTCGACGTCTTTAAGGTGATGGACGACGTCGTGCCCAAAGTATTGGGCGAGTGTCACCACGGTGAACGCGGAGCCATTGCTGCGCAGGCCTGTACGCTCAAATTGGTCCGGGCGCACAGCCTCAAAAGCATCGGCCGCTGAGCTGCCTGTAGCCCGCAATTGGTTGGCAACCCTCGCCGGATCCTCGTGTGCGTAGTCCTTTTCAATAGCTGTAGCGTCCTGATCCCAGTTGGCAAAGTGGGCATCGTCATCGTTGAGCATCAAGGACAGTCGTTGTTCAAAGAGTTCAAAAACGTCCCGAACGTGAGCCGCATACTCGAGAGGAGACCACGTTGACTCATTCGGCCGGACAGCGACCGTGGGGCGTTGCAAAACTGCTTCCCAGCGCGGAATCATGTCCCGAACAGTTGCGGCCAGGGACTGCGGTGTGAGGTCTTGGGCCACAAACCCGCACTCATCGCAGGGCTCATTCAGAACCCAAGTCCAGTCCTTGGTATCAGGTGTAATTCCCATTGCTTAGGCTTCTTCGATAGATGTTTCAGGCTCGGTGGCGACTTCGCGCTCCGTCATGGAGGGCCCAACCCGTTCAACAGCTTGGGATAGTGGAATGCCGGAACCGTCTCGGCGGCCGTGCTCCAGCGGCAGCGCACGAGCCACACCAGCCTGGCTTGATCCCTTCGCGGGGCCATGGCCAGCCCAAGCAAGAAGCAATTGGTCTTCGCCCTTGAGGAAGCGGTGAGCCCGGACACCAGCCGTCGCACGGCCCTTAGCAGGGTACTCAGCGAAAGCACTGACTTTCGCAGCGCCTGGGTTAGTGCCAGGCAGTGCACCTTCCAGACCCGAAATCGTTACAACGACGGCGTCCTCGTCTTCGGCGCGAACGGAACCAAAGAAGATCACCGAGTCGTTTGCGGCAAGTTTGATTCCTGCCATTCCTGCTGCCGTGCGGCCTTGCGGACGTACGGCAGTTGCCGGGAACCTCAGAAGCTGGGCTCCGCGGGTCACAAACACCAGATCGTGATCGTCAGGAGCCGGGGACACTGCAACAATTTTGTCCCGGTCCTTTAGCGCAATGATTTCCCAGTCTTCGCGGTTGAGCGGGTAGTCGGGCTGGACACGCTTGACCACACCTTGCTCAGTGCCAACGGCCAAAACAGTGTCCAAAGGTACAAGGGCCAGCAGGGTTTCACCCTTGTTGAGGGTAATGAAATCCTTGGCGGCAACACCACCAGCCAGGTTGGGCAGCCCGGAACTAGGTGGAAGCGCCGGCATGTCCATCACTTGAACACGCAGCATCCGGCCCAAGGACGTGACGGCCGCGATCTCACCGCGTGCCGAGGTTTTTACCACCGAGCTAAAAACATCATGCCCGTTCCTAGGACCAGCCTCCGCGAGGGGTTCTTGGTTGGCGGTGCGCGCAATTTGTCCCGAGGTGGTCAAGATGGCCCAGCACGGGTCATCAGGGATTTCTAGGGAGAGAGCATTTTTGCCCGCCGCAGCCCCAGTTTTACCGGTGCTTGCGGCCAGTGCACCTGCAACCGTGGGGGAGACCGCCTCGGATTCGAGAAGTACTGTTCGCCGCGGAGTGGCGTACTTGTTGGCAACCTCTTGAAGTTCGTTTGAGACGAGTTCACGCAGGAGTACGTCTGAAGCCAGAATTGCTTCGAGCTCTGCGATTTCTTTGCGCAATTCGTCTTGTTCTTTTTCTAGCTCAATCCGAGAGTATTTGGTGAGCTGGCGCAGGCGCAGTTCAAGAATGTAGTTCGCCTGAATTTCGCTGAGGTCGTAGATCGACATCAAACGGTCGCGTGCTGCTGAGGCTTCGTCGGAACTACGAATGATCTGGATTACTTCGTCAATATCGACGATAGCAATCAGCAAACCCTCCACTAAGTGCAGGCGTGCTTGCTTTTTAGCTAGCCGGAATGCGGTTCGCCGCCGAACTACCGAGAGGCGGTGCTTCACGTACACTCGCAGCAGATCCAGCAGTCCTAGGGTTTGCGGCTGTCCGTCAACCAAGGTCACGTTGTTGATTCCAAAGGAATCTTCCATGGGTGAGTAGCGGTACAACTGTTGCAGAACAGCGTTCGGGTTAAAACCGTTTTTGATTTCAATGACCAAGCGCAGACCGTGCTGCCGGTCCGTGAGGTCAACAACATCGCTGATGCCTTGAAGCTTTTTGCTCGAGACAGCATCTTTGATTTTCTCGATGACCTTTTCCGGTCCCACCATGTGCGGCAGTTCAGTGACTACCAGTCCTGTGCGCCGTGCGGACAGCTGTTCAATCTCAACCTTGGCGCGGGTCTTGAAGGAGCCACGGCCATTGGCGTAGGCGTCACGGATGCCGTCCAAGCCAACAATGCGTCCTCCGGTGGGCAGATCCGGACCCGGGATAAAACGCATGATGGCGTCGAGGTCCGCCTCGGGGTTGGCGATTAGATGCAGCGCTGCAGCAATTACCTCGCCCAAGTTGTGCGGGGCCATATTAGTTGCCATACCTACGGCGATACCCGTGGCGCCGTTGACCAGAAGGTTTGGGAAAGCGGAAGGTAGTACTTCCGGCTGGGTGAGCTGGTTGTCATAGTTGGGGACAAAGTCCACAACGTCTTCATCTAGGTGGTCAGTCAAAGTTAGCGCTGCCGCGGCAAGGCGAGCTTCGGTATAACGCGGTGCTGCCGGTCCGTCGTCGAGCGAGCCAAAGTTTCCGTGACCGTCAATCAATGGCAAGCGCAAAGAAAAGTCTTGGGCCATACGAACCATGGCGTCGTAGATGGCAGTGTCCCCGTGAGGGTGAAGCTTTCCCATCACCTCGCCCACCACACGCGCGCTCTTGACGTGACCACGATCGGGGCGTAGGCCCATCTCGCTCATCATGTACAAGATGCGTCGCTGTACTGGTTTGAGCCCGTCACGCGCATCCGGAAGTGCCCGCGAATAGATCACCGAGTAGGCGTACTCCAAGAAGGAGCCTTCCATTTCGGAAGTTACGTCGATGTCGATGATGTTTTCGGTAAAGGGCTCCGAGTCCGCACTTTGCGGAGCCGGACTCTGGCGGCGGGCCATGGGCGGCAAATATTCCTTTGGGTCACGGCGGTATGCCGAGGATTGTTCGTTACGCTAAGCCTATGGTGGAACCGTCCTTGGGCAGTGGATATCCGGAATATTGGGAAGCAGATGTCGTACTCCGTGACGGCGCAACGGCACATTTACGCCCCATTGCGCCCAGCGATGCAGACGCTGTGCAGGCTTTTCACGCGCAACAGTCCCAAGCATCAATTTACCTACGGTTCTTCTCTTTCAAGGCCAAACTCAGTGCCAAGGAAATCAAACGCTTCACGGAGGTTGATCACAAGGACCGAGTGGCCTTGGTCATGACTTTCGCTGGTGAAATTATTGGGATTTCTCGCTACGACAGGCTCGAGAACCCGGACGAAGCCGAAGTGGCATTCAACATCTCTGACCGCCATCAGGGCCGCGGAATTGGCTCCATCTTGTTGGAACACTTGGCAGCCGCTGCGCGGGAGAACGGAATCAAGCGGTTTACAGCAGAGGTTCTGCCAGAAAACCGGAAAATGTTGATGGTGTTCGCCGATGCCGGCTATGAAGTACAACGCCACTTTGACGACGGTGTGGTGAGCGTTGGCTTCAACATCTCACTCACCCAAAAATCGCGTGCCGTCATGGAATCACGCGAACACCGTGCGGAAGCTAAAAGCGTCCAGGGCCTCCTCGCCCCGCAAAGCATTGCCGTCATCGGGGCCAGTAGGACCTGGGGCAAGCTCGGATACCAGTTGCTCCAAAACATCGTTGAAGGCGGATATACCGGTTCCGTTTTTGCCGTAAACCCTGAAGCAATCGAGCTTGCTGGGATGCTCAGTTACGGCAAAGTGTCCGAGATCCCTACAGCGATTGATCTAGCAGTGATTGCTGTGCCGTACAGCGAAGTCCCTGCGGTGGTCCAAGAGTGTGCTGAAGCAGGCGTTAAGGGCGTCTTGATTGCCACGGCTGGCTTCGCCGACGACGGCGATGTAGGACTTGCTCGTCAACGTGCCATCGTGCGCCACGCTAGGGCCAACGGAATGCGTGTGATTGGACCAGCTTCTGTGGGGCTAATCAATACAGATCCCGCAATTTCCCTCAACGCCTCAGCGGCACCAGCCCTACCCGTGGCCGGAGGGCTGGGTCTCTTTTCACAATCAGCCGCTATTGGAGTGGCACTCTTTGCTGCCGCCAGCAGGCGCTCCTTGGGTATTTCTAGTTTCTTATCCGCGGGAAACCGGGCAGACGTTTCAGGTAACGACCTCATGCAATTCTGGGAAGACGATCCGGACACCAACGCCGTGGGTATGTACCTTGAGTCAATTGGTAACCCCCGCAAATTCTCGCGCATTGCCCGCCGTATTTCCCGCACCAAACCGGTGATTGTGGCAAGGTCCCTTGTGACCGGTGCCGAACTGCCCCCGGGGCACGTGGTTCGAACGACTCGAGCCCCGCAAGGCGCCGTGGACGCCATGTTCCGCCAGTCCGGTGTGATTAGCGTTGAAACGGTAGAAGAGTTGTGCGATGTCTCCCAAGTGATCTCTACGCAGCCCTTGCCACGAGGTGGTTCCATCGCAGTGATTAGCAATTCGCTAGCCTTGGGCAAGGTGGTGGGGGACAGCGCTCGTGCTCATGGATTGACCGTTCAACGAACCGTTGCTGAGCTGGATCTGGACACTGGAATGTCTCTTGCGCTGCCAGCTCTGCGGGAAAGTCTGAGCGAGGCATTAGAGCACGACGGCGTGGATGCGGCAGTGGTGACACTCTTGCCTTCACGGGGACTCACGGTTGAACACATTGCTGAAGTGCTTCAAGAGTGTGGAGCTCAGGCGGGAAAACCAGTGGTGGCCGCGTTCACCGGCATTTTAGACGTTTCAATCCACGTAGAAGGACTCCTACGCATCAGCAAAGACTTCCCAGCATTGCCGTGCTACTCCAATCCAGGGGCAGCCGTAGCAGCGCTCGCGGCCGTGGTTGGCTACGCGCGGTGGCGCGAGCAAGAACTCTCGCAAGAAGCAGTCCTAGCAACAGTTCCTGAAGGGCTCCAGCCGGCCAAGGCTGAATCACTTCTTGAACGGCTTCTCCGAGGCCAAAACGACGCAACCCTGATGAGCCTTGAAGGCACGGCTGCTCAAGAATTCTTGGATTGTTATGGCATCAAAGTTTTGGAATCTAGGACTTTTGAAACTCCGCTCGAGGCAGTCGCCGCCGCCGACGAGCTCGGTTGGCCAGTTGTTCTCAAAACCACCAACCCGGCACTAAAACACCGCATCGATTTGGGTGGTGTGCGGCTAGATATCCGTGATGGGGCCTCATTGCGGCGCAACATCGTGGCCATGGAACGCGCTTTGGCCGCGTACGGTAAGTCCGGAATGGAAGTCCAATCTATGGCAGGGCTGGGGCAGGCCTGTGTTGTCCGAGCAATTGAGGATCCGCTGCTGGGCCCGGTAATCTCCTTTGGGATGTCCGGTGACGCGGTGAAATTGCTTGATGATTGGGCACACCGCATCCCGCCCCTCTCAGACCAAGACATCAACGAGCTAGTGCGCGCTCCCAGGGCCAGTGTCAAGCTCTTTGGCTACGAGGGGCTCCCCGCCGTCAACGTGCAGGCTCTAGAAGATTTAGTGGCCCGCGTTGCGGTGCTCAAAGACAATCATCCGGAAGTGGCGCTTCTGGATTTCGCGGCTGTACTTGTCAGCCAGAACGGAGTCAGCGTTCTGAGCGTTGACCTCAAAATTGCGAACCCGGAGCAACGAACGGACAGTGCACGCCGCGCCATGCGTGCATAGAGTGAACGGAATTTAGCACCACTGGCGCTCTCAATGCGAAAATGGCTAGATGACATCCAAGACGCCGTCCCATTCCGGGCCATCAAACGTTCGCGGAAGCAAAGTGCGCGGAAGCTCGGAGGGGCTCAAAGAGGCTCTCAACCGGGCAGCCTTTTATCCACTTCTGGTCGCTGATGTTGTTGATGACGCACTGGACGGACGAGCCTCATTAGCTCACCTAGTCCACCTCGAAACACACTTTGATCGGGCCGAGGTTCGCCGGCATATCACCGTGCTGGTTTTGACCGAGGACATGCTGGTTGTCACCCACGTCGACGACCAGCAGCTCGATGAAAGTGGTGAACAGGTACTGGCACAAGTTTCCACCGAATCGGTACCCGTAACGCAGATCCGCTCCGTCATTCTCAGCTACCTGTACGCTCAGCCACAAAACTACAAGCCCAGCGATCAAGCACGAGAGCTTACCTTGGCGATTGCATGGTCAGGCGGACAACGTCTTGATGTGGGACCGGCTAATTGTGGGGACCCACAATGCGAGGCCGACCACGGCTTCACCGGAACAGTAGCCCAAGAGGACATCGTTTTGAGGATCAGCTCCGAGGCCGATGGCGCTCAGGCAGTCCAGTCAGCCAAGACGTTTGCCCGGGCACTCCGGGCTGTGAACACGGCAGGGCAAACAATTGCCGTCCCACTCTCGGCAACGTCCCCCGTTGAACACCGTTCAGGCGAGACCACGCTGCGGCCAAACGTCCATCCAAGTGGCCCGAGCCGTCTGGGCGGTCTGAACGGCATTTCAGCCTTGGCAAGTAGCCTGAGCCGCAGGCTGCGGCGCTAGCATGGCGGATCCAACGGCTCACTACGAACTACCTAAGCCCCCTGCCTACGGGAAACAATCGATCGCCGAGGTACTCGAGTCTGGGGCCGCCAGTATAGGGCTTCCGGGTTTCTCAAATAAGCTCAATCTGCCTCCGGCCCAGCGTGTATGCGTGGTGCTGGCAGATGGTTTAGGACGGTCCATGCTCAAAGCAAAAGGTGCACACACGCCGTTTATTCGAGCGGCGTTGGCGGCAGGACAAGGTTCAGTTCCCACATGGTTAGACGCCGCTTTCCCCACTACCACCGCTGCCTCTTTGGCCAGCCTTGGCACTGCTAAAGAACCTGGCAAACACGGAATGGTGGGCTACGACGTTCTGGACCCTCAGTTGGGCCGAGTAGTGAACATGCTGGGCAATTGGGATGCTGACGTTGACCCCACCACATGGCAGCCAGAAGCTACAGTCTTTGAACGGGCGAGCCAGCACACCGAGGTGGTGACGGTGAGCCTGCCCCAGTTTGCGGACTCAGCAATGACCAAGGCAGCATTGCGCGGCAGTAAGTTCATCGGCGGAGGAAACTCGCACGCGCGGACACAAGCAGCTGCTGAAGCCATGGCTAGTTCACCGAACATGCTGATGTACTTCTACACCAACGAGTTAGATAAAGCAGGCCACCGGGACGGTTGGCGATCGGAACAATGGGAAGTCCAACTTGAAGAGTTAGACCACACCATCAAACGCCTTGCCACAACACTTCCCAGCGGAACCACCATCTTGCTCACTGGAGACCACGGCATGGTGGACGTGCCGGAGAGTCAGCGCATTGACTTCTCAGCTGAACCTGAACTGATCAGGGGAGTCCGATACACCGCGGGCGAGCCGCGGATGGTCCACCTCTACCTCGAACCTGAGCTCGATCCAGCCGCAGCTGAAGCACTTTTGGGAACTTGGCGAACCCGGTTCGGTGAAAAAATTTGGGCCTTTACTCGTCAACAAGCCATTACGGCTGGGCTGTTTGGCCTGGTTGAGCCACGCGTCATTCCACGCATAGGTGACATAATGATCGCCGCCCGCGAAGAGCTAGCGCTCTATGACACCCGCCGAGTGCGGCCCAGTGCTATGGACGTTGTGGGCCAGCACGGCTCTCTAACCAAAGCCGAACGGGAAGTACCCCTGGTGATGTTCACGGCAACCGGTAACCCCAAAACCAGCCCAAAACGCTCACACACGTCCAAACGTTAACAGCTCACACATTTGAAGGAGCTCACACAGCGCAAGATCCTTCGCGCCGGATTGAAGCTTTGCGTCTTACAGCTAGCTAGTCGCCCTTGGTGCCAAAAACTATCTCATCCCAGCTCGGTACGCTCGAACGGCGCTGTTTGGCAGGCCGACGTTCCGGTTGCTGGTCCTTACGCGTTGGCTTGGATTCCTGGGTGGAATCCTTAGGAGATTTTGCGTGGCTTAAAGCGGAATCTTCGCTGGGGACTTCCTCGGAAAAGTCCTGATCCTCGGCTGTCGCTGAGCTGTCCTGATCTGCGGATTGTCCCGAACCGTTTCGAGCACCGCCAAGGAGCTCATCCGCCAGCGTGGGGGTGGTCCGGGCCGGGGAGGCGACCACTCGGATCTCACGGGTGTCGGTACTTACGCCGTCGTGCAAACGCAAGGACTCGTCGTCGTTCATCCGTGGCGCAAGGGAAAGCTTGCCAAAGCGCGATGCGGCAGGTGATACCGGCTGAGATTCCTCAGCAGCCGGCTCGTAGTCATCATGCTCTGCAGCGTTCCAATCAACGGAATCATCAGACTCGGCGTCGTCTTCATATTCGGCAGGACGGGGATGCGCGGCAGGAATACCGTTAGTAAGGATCAGCGCTAAAGCGTCATCTGATTCTTCGTCCACACCCAAGCGCTGGCCGCGGCGCGAACGCAGCATGTCCAACAGCGAATCCGAATCGGAGACACCAGCAGGAACGTCATCGGCGTCGGTCTCAAAATCAAAGGGTCGATCAGAAACGGCTGAAAGCCTGCGGGCGGGAAGCGGCCCATCGAGCGGTTCTAGCTCGCTCAATTGTTGTGCCCAGCGGTTGTTATTCTGAATCGATTTGTGAGCTGGGTTGTAACTCCACTGTGCTGGAGGCTCTTCGCCAACTCCGCTGCGGGCGGCGTCCGGGACAGTAAATTGGGCCACCACTGTCCAGATACCGTCTTCGCGGCGCCAAGAATCCCACTCAACAGTGTTGGGCTTGATTCCGTGAGCCGTGAGGCGGTGCGAAACCATCTCGCCCAAAGACGCCGGCTCATCACCAAAAGCTGAGCGGTACACGTCATGGCCGGGGCTGGGAGTGGCTACTTCCACCTTCCGCGCGAGCTGGGTGATGTACTCACGCTCGGCCAAAACTGGGCCCTCATAGCGCTGAACGTGGGCAAGATCCAGGCCAGATTCTTCAGCAACTTCAGCGGCTGTGGCACCGGCCCGGATCCGTGCCTGGATATCCCTAGGGGTTAACGACTTCTTAGCCGGGTCGCCTGCGGCGGCCTCGGCTGCAATTCTTGACGGTGTCCGGCTTGCGGCTACTCGCAATGCTTCATTGATGGGCAGCAAGAACACCTCACCACCATTTCCGCTGAGCAAGAGATGCTCGCCATCTTCATGGACACCTACAAGTCGTAGATCCTGCATAGAAATCCTCCACCCTTGCCTGGCCATCTAAGCAATGACTCTGCCACCACATACCCGGAATTCCTACTATCCGGGAGGGCGTGCCGCGATTTTTGCACCTATAGATGGCATGATGAGTTGCCGCAAGGGCACAAAAGCCGGTGTCCGAACGTTGACATACACGGATTCGTAGTTTTTGTAGTCGTAGTGCGAATCAGCTCTAGACGAGTAACACCGAAGGGAAGCGTGAGCAGTACACCATGGCGACAGATTATGACGCCCCACGTAAGACTGCGGAAGAGCCCGCCGCGGAATCAATAGAAGAGCTCAAAGCACACCGCTCGGACGCCCAATCAGCAGTAGTTGATGAGGATGAAGCCGAGCTGGCCAACTCTTATGAGCTGCCTGGTGCGGACCTCTCCGGTGAAGAACTGCAGGTTACGGTGCTCCCAGCACAAGCAGACGAGTTCACGTGCGCCTCCTGCTTTTTGGTGCGTCACCGCTCGCAGATTGCGCTCGAAAAGAACGGCTTAACGTACTGCAAGGACTGCGAAGGCTAGCTCGCAGCAGGCTGAACGAGGCACGCTGAACGAGGCACGCTGAACGGGGTGCGCTCAACGCAGAACCGTAGTATCGGCGCGATGAGGGGAACGGCTGGGATTGGTGCAGTGTTGCTTAGGAGAGCGCCTTGACCAAAGCTGCCGGATGGCGGGTCGAGGCTAGCCAATACGGGGTTTTGTCCTGAGGGTCCAAGATTTGAATCTTCACCACAGAGGAAATCCACCCGCGGATGCACAAGTAGGTCAGGCCATTGAGCCGAACACCGCGCTCGGCTGTGGCCTCGGCCCCCTCAAACGCTTCAACCGTGCCGAGCAGGGAACGCTCAATGGTGGCTCGTCCAACTCGGAGAGTGGCAGGTGTGACCTCGATGGTGGGTGTTGAGGTGTAGAGCATCACTGCCTGGATAAGAAACAAAACGATCGCGGCAATGTACCCAGAGGTCATGTTGATAGGCGCGAATACTAGGATTCCTGCACCGGAAATCCCCAAAACCACAATCCAAATCCACACCGCTGGCCACAAACGTTCGGTGTACAGCACCGTTGAGGAAGTGGCAGGGGGAATCTGGGCGGAAGTCTCAGGCATGTACTTAGCTTTCCACTCTTGGCGCCAGTTCTCCCAATTGGTCAGTGCAGTGCCCCGTCTTCAACCGCTAGAGTGGGGCACTGTGAACCAAGAGATACAGCCTGGACTACGGATTCAACTCAAAATGCTCGACGCCGGACTGGAAGCGCCTAGTTATGCCCACCCAGGTGACGCTGGGGCGGACCTGCGGGCCAGGGAAGACGTAACGCTTGCTCCTGGCGAGCGGAAACTTGTGCCCACCGGCGTCGCGATTGCGCTTCCTTTTGGGTACGTTGGGTTGATCCACCCGCGCTCTGGACTTGCTACTCGGCACGGGCTCACGGTGGTGAATGCGCCCGGTACCGTGGACGCTGGGTACCGTGGCGAAATTGCGGTGACGCTGCTCAACACCGATCGCAGCGAAACTATAGAACTCAAGCGCGGCGATAGAATTGCCCAGATGGTCATTCAGCGAGTGGAGTACGCGCAGTTTGAACACGTGGACGAGTTGCCCGATTCGGTTCGGGGCGACGCTGGCTTCGGCTCAACCGGTGGCTTTGGTCAAGTCCAAAACTGAAACAATAGAGGAGCAGTTCCCCATGGCTTTTGGGCGTTCAAAAAAGGCGAAGAATGAACTCGTGAACGACGAGCAGATTGACGTTCTTCAAACGCCTGCAGTTAGTACCGAGAAGGCCCCTTTCCCGCGCGCCGAAACAGGTCCCTTTGACGTCTCCGAGGTTGACGACAACGAAGACTTGATTGACATGGGTTCGCTACGCCTCGTTGCAGCCCAGGGTCTCGAACTCCGGCTCGAGGTGGAAGAGTCCACCCAGCGGGTTATCGCAGTGACCATGGACTTAAAAGGTTCCACTGTGCAGTTGCAGCCATTTGCGGCTCCGCGCTCGGAAGGGCTGTGGGACGAGATTCGCGAGCAGATCAGCCAATCGGTGGCTAGCCAAGGCGGGCACGTCGAAGAAATTCAAGGTTCCTTTGGCACAGAGCTCATCGCCAAACTTCCTGCCCAGACAGCTGATGGTGGTCCCGGCCAGCGAGTAGCCCGCTTTGTTGGCGTAGACGGGCCTCGATGGTTCTTGCGTGCCGTCTTCGGTGGCGATGCGGCACTTGAACGGGAAGCGGCAGCTGAGTTGGAAGATTTGTTCCGCAAGGTTGTTGTGGTCCGGGGCGAAAGCCCCATGCCGCCCCGGGATCTATTGCCGTTGAACCTCCCCAAGGACGCGATTGGTCAAGCCCCTGAGCCGGCTCCGTATTCACCTGACGAGGCTCCTACGTTGACCGCGCCTGAACGCGGCCCGGAGACAACACACATTGGCTAATCACGCTGCGTATGCCTTTGGCGGAGCCGATTTCTCTACTGTGGCCCAATTGCCGGAGCGGGGACGGGCGAGGTGCCGTGGGTACATCGAATCGGTCACATTCGCCCCATGGACGGCAACGCCAGTTTTTACCGCCATTGTGGTTGACCTCGATGAAGGAAAAACAGCCAACGAACTCAAGACCAAGCGGACAAACCGGGTGAAACTTGTGTGGCTCGGACGGCGCAGGGTGCGAGGGATTGACCCGGGCACTCAGATTCGTTTTGAGGGTATGGTCTCTCACAATGATTCGATCCCAACAATTTTCAACCCGCGGTACGAGATTTTGGCCCACCAGGAGCACTAAGTGAATGCCCACAACGATCCGCAAACTACCGCGCCCAACGAACCTGAATCCGCATTTGCCCAGACCGCTAGTGGATATGCCCAAAAGGCAGGAATAAAGCGTAAGGCCGATGGCCAAATCGACATGATGCATGCCGCCGGTGGTGTGCAGGGTATCGCTGAAAGCATTGTGCCGGGTTTGGTGTTTTTGGTGGCTTTTACTATCAGCCATGCTTTGCCGGTCTCGTTGATCGCCGCTCTTGCTGTCTCCGCCGTGTTCACAGTGATCCGGCTGGTCCAACGGCGCCCGGTGACCCAAGCGCTTGCCGGAATTATCGGCGTCGGAATTTCTGCGTGGTTCGCCAACAGCACCGGTAAGGCTGCGGACTTTTATCTTCCAGGCTTCCTGACTAATAGCGCGTACATCGTTGCGATGGTGATTTCAATTGCTGTGAAGTGGCCGGTTGCTGGCTTGTTGTTTGGTTTTATCCGCAATGAGGGCATTGAGTGGCGCAAGAACCCACTACGTGTTCGCGCCTATCAATGGGGCACGTGGATCATCGTTGCTGTACTGGCCTTGCGCCTAGCTGTCCAGGTTCCGCTCTACTTGATGGGCGACGCCGGACTAGCGGCGCTGGGGACAACCCGCCTTTTGATGGGTGCACCGCTGTACATATTGGGTTTGTGGGTGGCATGGATCCTTACCCGCGACGAGGCTGCTAAATACGACGAGTCGACAAAGAGCTAGAACTTAAAGAACTAGAGCTTAAAGAACTACGGCGCCGCTCGCCCTGAAGGCGACACGGCGCCGTAGCGCTACCGGGACTGGCGAATCTAGCCGTCGAAGCCGTCGTCCTCAGGAGTTTGGGGATCTTCAGCCAAGGTGGCGTCTGGCGCAACTGCCCGAGGCTCGTCGTCCTCGTTGATACTGGCGGCGAGAAGTTTCCGCAGCCCGTCCTCGGCCGCAATGGTGGTAACGAGGAACAGCTCATCTCCACCCTCTAGGACGTCATCAAGGCTGGGCGTGATGGGCGCTTGGTCACGCAAAATAGCCACGAGGGTGGCATCGAGCGGCCACTCGATGCCACCAACAGTTTTGCCAATCAAGTGCGAATCGTGCGGAACCGTGAATTCCACAAGGGAGGAAACACCGGTTTGGAGGGTGAGCAGGCGCACCAAGTCACCAATCTCCACGGCTTCCTCAACTAGTGCTGTCATCAACTGCGGTGTGTTCACTGCAACGTCTACACCCCAAGAGTCGTCAAACATCCAGTCATTTTTGGGGTTGTTAACACGGCCCACGGTGCGGCCCACACCGAATTCGGTTTTGGCCAGCAAGGAAACCACCAGGTTGACCTTGTCGTCACCGGTAGCCGAAACAACAACGTCCGCTTCTTCAAGCTTTGCGTCCTTGAGTGTGCTCAGTTCGCAAGCATCGCCAACCAGCCAGTGGGCCCCGCGCAGTCCGCTGCGGCCAATGACTTCGGGCTTCTCATCGATCAAAAGAATTTGGTGCTTGTTGATGAGCAGCTCACGGGCAATGGAGCAGCCAACGCTTCCCGCCCCTACGATCACAACTTTCACTGTTCCTCCTTGGCGGGAGCCTTAGCCAATTGGTGGGACGCATGGTCCAAACCGTCAACGGGGACGATTGCGTGGATGGTGTCGCCTTCTTGATAACTGCCAGCGGGGTCAACCATCACGCCCTCACCAAAGCGGGTTAGGTAAGCAATTCGAATTCCTCCAGCAGCCTCGATTTGGCTCAGGCGGTGACCTTGCCAGTCTTCGTGGAGCTGCATTTCCGCCAACATCAGGCGGCCCGAAGGTTCACGGAAGTCCCCGGTGATGGTCTGCTCGGGAAGAATCCGGCGGAGCACCTGGTCGGCGCTCCAGCGCACAGCAGCCACCGTGGGGATACCAAGTCGCTGGTAAATCTCGGCCCGCCCTGGATCGTAGATTCGGGCTACAACGTGAGGGACATGAAACGTTTCGCGGGCAACGCGAGTGGCCAGAATATTGGAGTTGTCGCCTGAAGAGACAGCTGCAAAGGCGTAGGCCTCTTCAACACCAGCTTGTTTGAGCGTTTCACGGTCAAACCCAACGCCTGTTACTTTGCGTCCACTAAATCCGCCTCGTAGCCGGCGGAAGGCTCGGTCATCTTGATCGATGATGGCTACCGAATGGCCCGCGTCTTCGAGGGTGTGCGCCAGTGTTGCACCCACCCGGCCACAACCCATGATCACAAAATGTGCCACTTGGGAATCCTTACTGTCTATACGCCACTGTTAGTCCGCCCACCCCGGCGTGTCCACGCCACCACATTCGCTGCTAAAACATACAAATGCTGGGGCAATAGCTGGGTCTAATCTACCGGCGGCGACCCAATTCATGACATTGGCCCGCAAGACGACTAACTTTAGTCAGGTGCTCTCACTATTGAACGCTATTAAACGCGTCCTCGTTGGGCGGCCGTTCCGCAATGACAGGTTGGCGCACACCCTCCTGCCCAAGCGGATCGCCTTGCCGATTTTTGCTTCTGACGCCTTGTCATCGGTGGCTTATGCCCCGGACGAGATTCTGCTGACCCTAGCCCTCGCTGGTGTGGGGGCTGTGGCGTTCTCACCCTTGGTGGGTCTGGCAGTGATGGTGGTACTGCTGACGGTTGTTGCGTCCTATCGCCAAAACGTTCATGCCTATCCTTCCGGTGGTGGTGATTACGAGATCGCGAACGTCAACCTTGGCAAATATGCCGGCTTGACGGTGGCCTCGGCACTTTTAGTGGACTACGTCCTGACGGTGGCTGTGTCCATGTCGTCTGCGGCAGCGTATCTGACAACGGCCGTGCCCATACTTCACGGGCAGCAAGCGATGATAGCGACTATCGGCGTCGTTATTTTGGCGCTTGTGAACCTGCGCGGTATCAAGGAAGCAGGAACAGTATTTGCTGTTCCCACCTACATTTTTATGGCGTCCATATTGGGGATGACCGTTGTAGGTATCATTCAAGCCCTGACCGGGAGTTTGGGCCAGGCACCGTCAGCAGCGTTTGAAATTGTTCCCTCACCCGGCTTTGACGAGGGCCTTGTTGGATTGGCTGGCGCGTTTTTGTTGCTGCGGGCATTCTCCTCTGGTGCGGCAGCCCTGACGGGCGTTGAAGCCATCAGCAACGGTGTACCCAACTTTCAAAAGCCCAAGAGCAAAAACGCAGCCACCACCTTGCTGCTGCTTGGCGCCCTTGCCGCTGCGATGCTCGCGGGAATTCTGTACTTGGCCAACGCCACCAAAGTGCACATTGTTCTAGACCCGGCCAAGGAATTCTTGCTCAACGGCAAGCCGCTTCCCGAGGGGTACATCCAGAATCCGGCCATTAGCCAGATTGCGCAGACAGTTTTTGGCGCAGGGTCAATCCCGTTTTACATTGTGGTGGCCGCAACTGGCATCATTCTGGTTTTTGCCTCCAACACTGCGTTCAACGGCTTCCCAGTTTTGGGGTCCATCCTGGCGGAGGATGGCTACCTCCCGCGTCAATTGCGTACCCGAGGCGACAGGCTGGCCTACAGCAACGGTGTCCTAGCCTTGGCTGGCGGGGCTTTGGTCCTGATCTTGGCCTTCAACGCGGACGTCACTAAACTCATCCAGCTGTACATCGTTGGAGTGTTTATTTCCTTTACGGCCAGCCAGCTGGGCATGATCCGGCACTGGGGCCGGGAATTGCGCCGCGTTAAGGACAAATCACTGCGCCGGCGAATGATCAAGTCCCGCACCATCAACATGATCGGTTTTGGAATGACCGCGTTGGTGCTCGTCATTGTCCTGATCACCAAGTTTGAACAAGGTGCCTGGATCGCACTGTTGGCAATGTTTATCCTCTTTTTGATTATGTGGAGCATCAAGGCCCACTATGACAACGTGGCCAAGGAACTCTCCGTTGACGAGGATTCCTCACCACGGGCCCTGCCCTCACGTGTCCACGCCGTGTTATTGGTTTCCCACGTCCGTAAACCGGTTCTGCGGGCCTTGGCCTATGCTAGGGCTTCACGCCCTTCGCGGTTGGACGCAATCATTGTGGACATCACACCGGAGGAGACCCAACGCACACTCAGCGACTGGGAAAAACTCAAGATCCCGGTTCCGCTGACAGTCCTCGCGAGCCCCTACCGCGACACGATCACTCCCATCATGGAGTACGTGACCAATATGCGCCGCGACTCGCCCCGGGACCTCATTGTTGTTTACATCCCCGAATACGTAGTTGGAAAGTGGTGGGAGCAACTCGTCCACAACCAGACTGCGCTTCGAATCAAAACCAGGCTGCACTTCGAACCCGGAGTGATGGTGGCCAGCGTGCCATGGCAGCTGAAATCATCGGAAGAGGCAAAGAAACTGCAGGCACTTAAATGACCCAAGCTCAAGGCCGCACCGTGGAACTGACCGTGGGCCCGGTTGCACACGGCGGGCACTTTGTGGCGCGTTACGAAGGTCGCGTGATTTTTGTCCGCCATGGGCTCCCCGGCGAACGGGTGATGGCGCGGCTGACTGACTCCTCGGAGGACGCCAAGTTCTGGCGTGCCGACGTTGTGGAGGTCCTTGACGCTGCCCCCGGACGACGCGAACACTTTTGGGCTCCAGCAGATGCCCTTGCTGCCGCCGGACGCCGCGTGCCAGCGGTGGGTGGCGCAGAATTTGGGCACATTGAACTTTCCGTACAGCGTGAGCTCAAGGCCACGGTGATTGCCGAGCAACTTCAGCGCTTGGCAGGGCTCGAAACTTCCGTGGAAGTAGAAGCCGTGGAGATTCCTGGCGCTGGCGAGGACGGCCTGCATTGGCGTACGCGGGCGAGCTACGCCGTGGGCCGAGATGGGCGCCTAGGAATGCACGCGCACCGTTCGGATCGCATTATTCCGGTTCAAGAAATGCCTCTCGCTTCAGAGCAGATTAATGCTTTGCGTTTGTGGGAACTGGACTTAAACGGAATTGAGCGCATTGAAGTGGCTGCGCCGGCTAACGGCAGTGCACCGCTGGTGCTGCTGAATCCGGCGCCGGGAACTTCGGCCAAACGACTCTCGGCGATTCTCGCCGGCATTGATCCAGCGGCTTCGGTTGCCACGTTCAACCCGGGCGGGAGTGAAACCTTGCGGCTGCGCGGCCGTACCTGGGTGAGCGAGTCAGTGGGTTCTCATGAATACCGCGTGACTGGCGAAGGGTTTTGGCAGATCCACCGCCGGGCTCCGCAGACGCTCTCCGGGGCGGTTCAAGAATTCTTGAACGACGGCGGCTATCTCACCCCGGGTGCGAACGTGGCGGACCTGTATGCGGGGGCTGGTTTATTCACGGCACCGTTGGCCCAAGCGGTGGGGGAGAGCGGTGCGGTGCTATCAGTGGAGGGTGCACCAGGCGCCAGCCGGGATGCTCGCAAAAATCTCCATGGAATTCCTCAAGTGGAGATTGTGCAGGGCAGAGTTGAGAGTGTGTTGCGGCGCCAACCTCGCGCATTCGATGCCATTGTTCTTGACCCGCCCCGCGCGGGTGCTGGTACACAAGTGGTAAAGCAACTTATTGCGAGTTCACCACGGGCCATTGCCTATGTGGCATGTGATCCGGCTTCCTTCGCTCGTGACCTAGGCTACTTCCGCAATGCGGGGTGGAAGCTAGCGCAGTTGCGTGCGTTTGACCTTTATCCGAATACGCATCACGTGGAGACGGTCGCGTTGCTGCTACCGGCATCTAGTTAGGTAAACCTAACTAGCACGTGGTGATCTGCCAGACAAAGATGAAACTGTTGCGAGAGGAGTCCTGCGATGAGCACTGTGGACAGCTTCGGGTCAAAAGGCGTACTTAATGTAGCCGGATCCGAGTACGAAATTTTCCGGTTGAACTCCGTTGAAGGCGCCGATAGCCTTCCGTTCAGCCTCAAGGTATTGCTTGAGAACCTCCTGCGGACTGAGGACGGCGCCAACATCACGGCCGACCACGTTCGCGCTTTGGCCGGTTGGGACCCGGATGCCCAGCCAAACACCGAAATCCAGTTCACGCCAGCCCGCGTGATCATGCAGGACTTCACCGGCGTCCCCTGTGTTGTGGACCTGGCGACCATGCGTGAAGCGGTCAAGGAACTCGGAGGTGACCCCAAGCGGGTTAACCCCTTGGCTCCGGCTGAAATGGTGATTGACCACTCGGTTCAGATCGATGTCTTCGGTAACTCTGGCGCGCTTGAGCGCAACATGGAGATCGAGTACCAGCGCAATGGTGAGCGTTACCAGTTCCTGCGCTGGGGCCAGACTGCGTTTGATGACTTCAAGGTAGTTCCCCCGGGAACCGGTATTGTCCACCAGGTCAACATCGAGTACTTGGCACGCACCGTTATGACCCGCGAGGTTGACGGCGTTTTGCGCGCATACCCGGATACCTGCGTTGGTACCGACTCCCACACCACGATGGTCAACGGCCTGGGTGTTTTGGGCTGGGGTGTTGGTGGCATTGAGGCCGAGGCAGCAATGCTCGGCCAGCCCGTTTCCATGTTGATCCCACGCGTTGTTGGTTTCAAGCTCTCCGGTAACATCCCGGCTGGCGCTACCGCTACCGACGTCGTATTGACCATCACAGAGATGCTTCGTAAGCACGGCGTTGTTGGCAAGTTTGTGGAATTCTACGGCGAAGGTGTTGCAGCTGTTCCGCTAGCTAACCGCGCCACCATCGGTAACATGAGCCCGGAATTCGGTTCCACGGCTGCTATGTTCCCGATCGACGACGTCACCTTGGATTACTTGCGCCTCACCGGCCGCTCCGAAGAGAACGTGGCACTTGTAGAGGCCTACGCGAAGGAACAGGGCCTGTGGCACGATCCTTCCCGCGAACTGCGTTTCTCCGAGTTCCTCGAGCTGGACCTGTCCACGGTTGTTCCCTCCATCTCTGGCCCCAAGCGTCCTCAGGACCGCATTGAGCTCACCGATGCCAAGGAGCAGTTCCGCAAGGACATCCACAACTACGTTGGAATCGAAGACGGTAGCGTTGACGAATCCCTCGAGGAGTCGTTCCCGGCTTCGGATTCGCCGTCCTTCACGCACGCTGACTCGCACACCACCGAGTCCCCACGCGTCGTTTCGGCAGCGAACGGTGCACACGGCCGTCCGTCCAAGCCGGTTCACATCAAGACTGAAGACGGCCGCGAGTTTGAGCTCGATCACGGTGCCGTTTCCATCGCCTCGATCACCTCGTGCACCAACACCTCCAACCCCTCGGTGATGTTGGCAGCAGCTCTGCTTGCTCGCAACGCCGTGGAAAAGGGCCTCGTGTCCAAGCCGTGGGTCAAGACCTCCGTGGCTCCAGGTTCAAAGGTAGTTACTGACTACTACGAGAAGTCGGGCCTCACTCCGTATTTGGAGAAGCTTGGCTTCTACATTGTTGGCTACGGTTGCGCAACGTGTATTGGTAACTCGGGTCCGCTTGAGTCTGAGATCTCCGAGGCCATTCAGGCCAATGACCTCTCCGTCACGGCAGTCCTCTCGGGTAACCGTAACTTTGAAGGCCGTATCAACCCGGACGTCAAGATGAACTACTTGGCTTCCCCGCCGCTGGTTATCGCCTACGCCTTGGCTGGTTCCATGGACTTCGACTTCGACGCCGATGCACTTGGCCAGGACGCTGACGGCAACGACGTGTTTTTGAAGGACATTTGGCCGAACCCTGTTGAGGTTCAGCAGGTTATCGATTCGTCCATCGACGAGGCCATGTTCACCAAGGGTTACGAGGGTGTCTTCGAAGGTGACGATCGCTGGAAGGCGCTCAACACCCCTGAAGGCGACACCTTTGCTTGGGATCCGAAGTCCACCTACGTTCGGAAGCCCCCGTACTTCGAGGGTATGACCGCTGAGCCTGCTCCGGTCCAGGACATCTCCGGTGCTCGTGTGCTGTTGAAGTTGGGTGACTCTGTTACTACAGACCACATCTCCCCGGCAGGTTCCTTCAAGTCAGACACCCCGGCCGGTCAGTACCTGTTGGCCAACGGTGTGGAGCGCAAGGACTTCAACTCCTACGGATCTCGCCGTGGTAACCACGAAGTGATGATCCGCGGTACCTTCGCGAACATCCGCATCAAGAACCAGCTATTGGATGGAGTTGAGGGTGGTTTCACTCGCGACTTCACCCAAGCTGACGGCCCGCAGGCTTATGTCTACGACGCCGCTCAGAACTACCAGGCTGCCGGCACCCCGTTGGTGGTCTTGGCTGGTAAGGAATACGGTTCCGGTTCTTCACGTGACTGGGCAGCTAAGGGTACTGCGCTTCTGGGCGTCAAGGCTGTTATGGCTGAGAGCTACGAACGTATTCACCGCTCCAACCTGATCGGCATGGGCGTTTTGCCCCTGCAGTTCCCGGAGGGTGAATCCGCAGCAACGCTGGGCCTGACCGGCACCGAGACGTTCGCAGTTGAGGGAGTGACGGAGCTGAACAACGGCACCACCCCCAAGACTCTGAAGGTCACGGCAACCGCAGAGGATGGCAGCAGCAAGTCCTTCGACGCTGTCCTGCGCATCGATACGCCCGGTGAAGCGGACTACTACCGCAACGGCGGCATCTTGCAGTACGTACTGCGTCAGATCTCCGCCAACTAGTCGCCACTAGATTGCAGTTGTGGCTGTTTTGAGTTCTCAGAACAGCCACAACTGCTAGTCATTTGGGCACGGCGTGGCCTCCGCTGGTTTGCACCGGCGGGGGCCTTCTGCTTTTTTCGGATGTGTCCATCCGGGAACGCGCTAAAGTTAACGAGCACGTCAAACACCCTAAGGAGGGGCCGTTGGGACTCTTGGAGACCATCCAAAATCCGCAAGACCTTGAGCAGCTGAGCACAGCAGAGCTTGAGGAACTAGCAGAGGAGATTCGGATGTTTCTGATCACCAACGTCGCCCAGACCGGTGGCCATTTGGGCCCCAACCTCGGTGTAGTTGAGCTGACTATCGCGATCCACAAAATATTCCAGTCGCCTCAGGACTCGGTCATCTTTGATACGGGCCATCAGTCATACGTGCACAAGCTCCTTACCGGGCGCCAGGACTTCTCAACCCTGCGCCAAGAACACGGGCTCTCCGGATATCCTTCACGCGCTGAGTCGGAGCATGACATCGTGGAGAGCTCTCACGCCTCCTCGTCACTTTCTTGGGCTGACGGCATCTCGCGTGCACGCCAGCTGACTGGCCAAGATGATCGCTACACAGTGGCCGTTATAGGTGATGGTGCACTGACAGGTGGTATGGCCTGGGAAGCGCTGAATAATATTGCTGCGGACAAACGCCGAAAAGTCGTCATTGTTGTCAATGACAATGGGCGTTCCTACGCGCCAACAGTGGGCGGTTTTGCGCAGTACTTGGCAACTTTGCGCCCCACGATTGATTCGTTGCGTACAGCTCCGGCCTACGAGGGAACACTGGACTGGTGGAAGAAGCGGCTCCAAGAGGGCGGCATGGTGGGCCAATTTACTTACAAGAGCCTGCACGCTACCAAAAAGGGGCTCAAAGACTGGTGGGCTCCTCAAGGTATGTTCGAGGATCTGGGCATGAAATACATCGGCCCAATCGATGGTCACAGCCTGCCAGCGCTTGAAGACGCCCTCTCCAAAGCCAAGAATTATGCGGGACCAGTTATTGTGCACGCGATTACCGAAAAGGGCCACGGTTATGCGCCAGCCCGCGCGCACGAGGCTGACCAGTTCCATGCTGTTGGTGTGATTGACCCGGAAACAGGGCAGCCCACCGAAGCATCAGGCAACGCTTCCTGGACCAGCGTGTTTGCTGATGAAATCGCCGCTATTGCCGATGAACGTGAGGACGTTGTTGGGCTTACCGGTGCAATGCTGATTCCGGTTGGTTTGCACAAGTTCGCCAAGAATCACCCCGAACGAGTGATCGACGTTGGCATCGCAGAACAGCACGCCCTCACGGCCGCGGCTGGCCTCGCCTTTGGTGGTTTGCACCCGGTAGTTGCCATCTACGCAACTTTTTTGAACCGGGCCTACGATCAGCTTTTGATGGACGTGGCCTTACACAAGGCCGGTGTCACCATCGTTTTGGACCGCGCCGGGGTCACTGGACCGGACGGCGCAAGCCACCACGGAATGTGGGACATGGCGCTGGTGCAGAGTATCCCCGGACTGCACCTGAGTGCGCCGCGAGACGCCACGAGGTTGCGTGAGGAACTGCGCGAGGCCGTGGAAATCGAAAACGCTCCGAGCGTTGTCAGATTCTCTAAAGGCGAAGTTCGTGCGGAGATTGATGCACTTGAGCGTCTTTCCGACGGTGTGGACGTACTGGCTCGTCGCCCCGCAGACAGTTCAGAAAACGATGTGCTGATTATTAGTGTCGGTGCCATGGCCGAGCTAGCTCTTGACGTTGCCAGCCGCCTGGGAGATCAGGGGATCAGCTCAACCGTGGTGGACCCGCGGTGGGTGCTGCCTGTGCCCCGCTCAGTGATTGCCTTGGCCGCACGGCACCGGCTTGTGGTGTGCATTGAAGATGGTGTCCGCACAGGTGGTGTTGGTTCGCGTATCCGCCAGGAAATGCGCGCGGCAGGTGTAGACACTGCCCTCAACGAGGTGGGCCTGCCGGCTGAATTCCTCGATCACGGTTCGCGTTCACAAGTCCTTGCACGGGTTGGCCTGACGGCGCAGCAGATCACGCACGACGTCGTCGCTCAAGTTCTGGGAACCAAAGTACCGTTTGCCCGTCCACTCCCGGGCCAAGCGCACCCCACCACCGGGAGCATGCCAACATTATGAGCTTTAGCGAGTTCGGCACAGACTCCGAGGGGCCTCAAGTGGGTGACCTTGTGGTGGTTCGTCACCGCAAATATAACGGCGGTGCCCACTGGCTGTATGCGAGCGAAGCTTTAGGGCAGGACCATCACGGGGTGTGGCTGGCTAGGCCAGCGGGGACGCTTTTGAGCAGGCCAGGTGTGGGCCTGTATTCGCGTTCGCCGGTGTTGTTATTGATTCCTCGGCTCACGGCTAACTCTGGTGCTGAATACATGGTGGAGTTCTTTGACCATCAACATCCCGGCGATTTCCGCGTTTATGCGGACATCGTTAGCCACTCCAAGTGGACCCCCATGCGGCCTGCCGGCTGGGAAATTTCGGCGATTGATATGGACCTAGACGTGGTTCGTTCCACCACCCGAGGTGACTACATCGACGATGAAGACGAATTCCTTGAGCACCAAGAGATTTTTGGCTACCCCCAAGAGCTGATTGCTGCAACTCGTAACGCAGCAGACCAACTCTTTGAACACCTTGAGCAGAGCACCGGCCCCTTTGACGGTTCGGCGGCTGCATGGTTTGAAAAGCTTTATGCACTATTTGACGCCGAGCCGGTGGCTGAGAGCGTCGCAGGAAAGAGAGCAGAACTTTAATGAGCGGAATCATCCGGGTTTACAAACGCGACGACGAGGGAATCCTCCAGTTCCGCGAGGCATGGTATGACGAAGTCACCGAACAAGTGGTGGTGAACTTTGGCACGGTGGGGCATCAGAGCAAAACTGAAGAGACTGACGTTGAATCCACCGAAGCAGCAGACGCTTTGTTGACCGCATTTGCGGCGCAATGCGAAGCAGATGATTTTGTGGATGTGCCACTTGAAGAGCAATTCTGGGCGGTGGCGCAGTACTCCCTCAAATCACCAACGGGCACAGACCGGGATAAATACCTTCAGGACAAAGCAGAACGAACCATCATTGAATACTTCGCCTGGCGGGGTATTGGCATCGTGGACCGTACCGAGATGAGCAACGGTAAGTTGAACATTTTTTGCATCGTCCCGGATGCCACGAGGGCCGTCCAAGGCCTCAAGGTTTGCTTGCGTGAAGCAAACTTGGACTTCACCAAATTGAGTATTGGTGTGGCCCCGTACAACGACATCGAAAACATCAAGGCGAAGCACCTTCCAGCCGCTGCCAAGACTTTCTCGTTAGGGTAACTTTTATGACTGAATATCGCCGTGTAGGTACTTCTGGACTGACTGTCTCTACCGTAGGGCTGGGTTGTAACAACCTAGGCCGGCCGGGAACTGTCACCGAATCACAATCCGGCACTGACGCCGTCGTCCATGCTGCGATTGATGCTGGCATCACACTGTTCGACGTTGCTGACGTCTACGGGCGTGAAAAAGGTTTGAGTGAAACTATGCTGGGCAAAGCCCTGCAGGGTCGGCGTAATGACGTTGTTGTGGCCACCAAGTTCGGTATGGACATGGAAGGGGCTAACGGCAACGACTTCGGTGCTCGTGGCTCGCGCCGTTACATCGTGGCGTCTGTAGAAGCCTCTCTGCGTCGACTCGGAACCGAGTGGATCGACTTGTACCAGTTCCATACGCCAGACCCGCTAACGCCCATTGAAGAGACGCTCAGCGCTCTTGATGACTTAGTGCGTTCAGGAAAGGTCCGCTACATTGGGCACTCGAACCGGGCAGGCTGGCAGATCGCCGAGGCTGAATTCACTGCACGGGCACTGGGTACTGAACGTTTCATTTCTTCGCAGAATCACTACAACCTTTTGGACCGACGCGCAGAGCTGGAAGTAACCCCGGCAGCTGAAGCCTATGGTTTGGGTGTGCTTCCGTACTTCCCGTTGGCCAATGGTTTGTTGACCGGCAAATACTCTTCCGGCAAGGCTCCGGAAGGCTCGCGCCTGTCCCACAGCCGAAGCAACCTCTTGGAGAAAGCGGACTTTGAGCAACTGCGTGCCTTCGGCGAATTTGCTCGCGCCCGTGACATTACTGAAGTGCAGTTGGCGTTCTCTTGGCTCGCTGCGCAGCCGTCAGTTGCCAGTGTAATTGCCGGGGCCACTCGCCCTGAGCAAGTTGTAGAGAACTCAGAGGCAGCCGGCTGGTACCTCTCAGATGAGGATCTTGAAGAGCTGGACCAAATCTTCCCCAAAACACCAAAGGTCGCTTTGTTCTGAGTCGCTGATTTCGAAGGCTTAGAAGAACAGCAGCCCAATAACCTGCATAAAAGTAATGGGTGGTTGAGCTCCGCATCTGGAGCTCAACCACCCATTAGTTTTGTGCTGTACAACTGCTAGCTCGCCACTTAGGCGTTGGCGTCCTCACTGTGGAAACGCTGGCCGTTGATCCGCTCGGAAGCACCTACACGGTCCAGATACGGTGTAACACCGCCCAAGAACAAAGGCCAGCCGGCGCCCGTAATCATACAAAGGTCAATGTCCTCGGGACCTGCCACAACGCCTTCCTTGAGCATCAGGCCAATTTCTTCGGCCAGTGCATCTTGAACGCGGGTGAGCACTTGTTCGGAAGTAGACGGTGAGTTTCCAAAGCTCAAGAGAGCAAGGGTCTCCGCCGGGATTTCCTGCTTGCCGTCAGCGCCTGGAGCCCAGATGGTTTTGATGCCGTTGTCGATCAGCTTCTGCAGATTCTCGGAAACCGCAAAGCGATCACCGAACGCCGCGTGCAAGGACTCCTGAACGTGCTGAGCCACCGGCAGACCAACCATGGCGCCGAGGGTAAACGGAGTCATTGGCAAGCCCATGGGGCGCAAAGCGTTGTCAGCCACGGCGGGATCAGTGCCTTCATCGAATGCTGCAATAACCTCGCCCATCAAACGCAAAAGTACCCGGTTGACTACAAATGCAGCTGCGTCCTTGACTAACACGGCCGTCTTCTTGAGGTTCTTAGCCAGCACAAAGGCGGTGGCAAGAACTGCGTCATCGGTTTTTGGCGCGCGCACAATTTCAACCAGCGGCATCACTGCAACAGGGTTGAAGAAGTGGAAGCCCACCAAACGCTCTGGGTTTTTCAGGTCCTTCGCCATCTCCGTTACGGACAAGGAAGAGGTGTTGGTGGCCAGAATGCACTCGGGGGAGACGATTGCCTCGACTTCAGCAAACACTGACTTCTTGACGTTGAGCTCTTCGAAGACTGCCTCAATCACAAAGTCGGCGTCGGCGAATACCTCTTTTGACACGGAGCCGGTGATCAACGCTTTAGTGCGGTTTGCGGCGTCGGGCTTAATCCGCTTTTTGGCCAAGAGCTTATCGATCTCGCCGTGGATGTAAGCAACACCCTTGTCTACGCGTGCCTGGTCGATGTCAGTCAACACCACCGGCACCTTAAGCTGCTTTGCAAACAGCAGCGCCAGTTGACCAGCCATCAGCCCGGCACCCACAACACCAACTTTGGTGATGGGGCGTGCCAGCGACTTGTCTGGTGCACCGGCCGGGCGCTTGGAGCGTCGCTGGACTAGGTCCAAGAAAGCGTAAACGGTGGACTTGAATTCGTCTGTCTGCATCAGCTCCGCTAGCGCATCGCATTCCAGCTCCGCAGATTCGCTCTGGCTCAGAGTACGGTTTGCTTCCAGTACGTCTAAGACCTTGCCGGGAGCAGGTGCTGCACCTGAGGTCTTAGCCTCCACTACGGCACGTCCAGCGGCTACAGCCTTGGCCCAGCGCTCTGCCACCGCTGGGTCAGTGGGGTCAACAGCGTTAGCGCGCGCGGGGGTAGTTTTGCCGGCGAGGACACCGGCAGCCCAGATAATGGACTGCTCAATGAAGTCGGCTGGTTCAAAAATGGCGTCAGCGATTCCCAGTTCGAACGCCTGAGGCCCGGAGAGTGGCCGGTTGTTGTTCAGCGCGTTCTCGATCATGACCTTGACGGCGTTTTCTGGGCCGATCAAGCGCGGCAGAAGGTACACGCCGCCCCACCCGGGGACAAGCCCCAAAAATGCTTCGGGCAGAGCAACCGCACCGGCACCAGTGGAGATCGTTCGGTAATCGGACTGCAGCGCGATCTCGAGTCCGCCACCGAGTGAGAGACCGTTGATAAAGCAGAACGTGGGTACGTCCAAGCCAGAGAGGGTGGAGTACACGCTGTGGCCCAATTTAGCCATAGCCAAACCCTGGTCGCGGGTTCGGAGACTCTTGACTGCGGACAGGTCAGCGCCAGCTACCAAGAAGTAGGGCTTACCGGTGATTCCGACGGCGGCAATCTCGCCGCGCTTGGCACGGTCGCCCAACTGCTCCAAGACGCCTTGGAGTTCCAGCAAAGTGTTCGGTCCCAGTGTTGTGGGCTTGCGGTGGTCAAGATCGTTGTCGAGCGTGACCAAAGCCAGTATGCCCGGGCTCTTGCCGCCGTCGACGCCGGGAAGGGGGATGTCTTTGACGTAGGAGTGGGTAATGGTTTCGTTTGGAACGAGTTCTGCGAGCTGAGAGAAGGTTGTGGTGCTCATGCTGCGGCTCCTGCGGCAATTGAATCGGTGTTGTAGTCAGCGTGGTGCGGGTTTTCCCAGATGACAGTCGCGCCCATACCAAGCCCGATGCACATCGTGGTGATGCCGTAACGAACGGAAGGATCAGCCTCAAATTGGCGTGCCAGCTGGTTCATTAACCGCACACCGGACGAGGCCAGCGGGTGACCAACAGCGATTGCGCCACCGTAACGGTTGACGCGCGGGTCGTCGTCGGAAATCCCAAAGTGGTCCAAGAAGCTGAGGACTTGTACGGCGAAGGCTTCATTGATTTCAAAAAGCCCAATGTCATCGATGGAAAGGCCAGCATTTTTCAGTGCCTTCTCCGTGGCCGGGACGGGTCCAATGCCCATCACCTCTGGTTCAACGCCCGCGAAGGCGTAGCTCACCAAACGCATTTTGACGTTCAAACCGAGCTCTTCTGCAGCGTCGGAGGAGGCCAGGATTGCGGCAGTTGCACCGTCGTTCAAACCTGCTGCGTTACCAGCCGTGACGCGGCCGTGAGCCCGGAATGGGGTGCGCAGTCCAGCCAAATCTTCAGTGGTGGTTCCTGGCCGGGGCGGCTCGTCCACGGAGTTGAGCGTCCAGCCTTGACCCGGTTTGATGGTGGCAACGGGGACCAGATCGGGCTGGATGTTGCCGGCTTCGTAGGCTGCAGCGAGCTTGTTCTGGGACTGAACGGCATAGGCGTCGGTGCGCTCTTTGGTGATGGCCGGGAATCGGTCGTGAAGGTTCTCTGCCGTGTTGCCCATGTTCAGAGCAGCTGGGTCAACCAAACGCTCCGCGGCGAAGCGGGGGTTGGGGTCTGCGCCGGCACCCATGGGGTGGTTTCCCATGTGTTCCACGCCGCCAGCAATCACTACATCGTAGGCACCAAAGCCGATGCCGGATGCGGTGGTGGTAACTGCAGTCATCGCACCAGCACACATACGGTCGATGGCGAACCCGGGGACGGTGCGGGGGAGCCCGGCCAAAAGAGCGGCGGTGCGGCCAATGGTGAGCCCCTGATCGCCGGTCTGCGTGGTGGCAGCGATGGCAACTTCGTCGATTCGCTCAGGTGGGAGTGAAGGATTGCGGCGGATCAGTTCCCGAATGCACTTCACCACCAAATCATCTGCGCGTGTACCTGCGTAGATGCCTTTCTCGCCTGCTTTACCAAAAGGCGTGCGGACACCGTCAACAAAAACAACGTCTCGAACAGCCCGGTTGCGCCGGATCCCTGATTCTTGGCTCACGTGCTACTCCTCGTTGAGATAGTGGCTCCGGATACTTTGATCCGGCAACAATATCTGCAATGTTACTTGCGAGTAACTTAGCCTGCAACACGGCGCGCGAATGCTACTTTTCTTGCAGTGGATCCGGGTTGAGGAAAGCGTTCAGAATCGGTTCAGCGGTCAACGAGATCTGCCAAGCTCTGGCCCCTAATTCGGCCATTTGTGCCTTGATGGACTCGGCGGTGATCTCTATCGGTGGCCACCACGCCAAGCGTCGTAACGTATCAGGGGTTAGCAAGTTTTCTATGGGCATATTGAGTTCAATGGAGAGCTCTTGGAGAGCCGCCCGCGCTGTCGTCAAGCGTGCTGCGGCTACGGGGTCCCGATCTGCCCAAACGCGTGGCGGCGGCGGAGCATTGGTTGGTACGTGAAGCGGCGGCAGCTCTTCGAGTGACCGTGCAGCTTGAATGCAGCGCAACCAGCGTGGCGCTTCCCTTTGGGCAGCCCTACCGTGGAAGCCCTTGGTGCTCAGGAGCTGCGGAACAGTGGTTGGCATGGCCTTCGCAGCAGCCACAAGGGCTGCGTCGGGGATAAGCCGGCCGGGGGCAACGTCTCGCTTCCGTGCCAGTTGATCTCGCTCCATCCACAACTCGTGGACCGCTGCGAGTTGGGTTCGGTCTCGAATCTGGTGCAAACCCGAGGTCCTGCGCCACTGTTCCGGCTTGGGGGCTGGGATCCCGGCATCAAGAATCGCCTGGAATTCCTCCAGGGCGTAGCCGAGTTTCCCGTCGCGCTCCAAAAGCTCAACCAACTCGTCGCGCAATTCACTGAGAACTTCAACGTCAAGTGCCGCATACTTCAACCACGGATCCGGCAAGGGGCGAGTGGACCAGTCGGCAGCGGAGTGTTCCTTCGCGAGCGAGAAACCAAGCAGTTGTTCAATCACAGCGGCCAACCCCACTCGCGGCAGGCCAGCAATGCGAGCTGCCAACTCGGTGTCAAACAACCGTGACGGCCACATGCCTAGTTCGGACAAACACGGTAGGTCTTGGCTAGCTGCGTGCAGAATCCATTCGGTGCCTGCGAGTGCATCATCGATGATTTTCAGATCATCAAACGGTTCTGGGTCAATCAACCACGTACCGGCTCCTTCGCGGCGGATTTGCACCAAAAAGGCACGTTGTCCGTAGCGAAAACCGCTTGCCCGTTCGGCGTCAACACCGGCTGGTCCGGTGCCCGCAGCAAGCGCCGCTGCGCAACGTTCCAGGGCTTCAGGGGTGGCCACCACTGAGGGGACGCCTTCGCGTGGTGTATCAAGTTCGACGACGGCGGGGACTCCACCGTCGAAACCTTCCACACTGATGGTGGTTTCGGATTCAGCGGTCGGAGCGCCGGCCGCGGTAATGTCCAGATTCTTTGGGGTCATGGTGGCACTAAGTTTAGCGACTTCAGTTGCGACGCCGGTGCGGCAAGGCCGCGACTCCTTCCGGGAGAGGGGGAAGGCCTGCGAAAGTGCAGACCATTTCTGACCAGGCTTCGAGGTGAGCTTGAATGTCAGCACTGCCGGGTGTCCATGACGCGCGCAGCTCAATATCAATGGCGGCAGGGCGCTCGGCTAAACTTCCAAAGCTTTCTGAGAGAATCCTTGTCGCAGTGCCGCCGGCTGCATGGAAGTCTGCGTTGTGGGCGGCAAGGGCGTCTAGAAGCCAAGTCCAGGCTACTGAACTGAGCATCTCGTCATTGCCCATGTCTGCTTCAAGCTGGGCACGGATGTAGGTGACGATCCGGAACTGCCCACCCCATACGGTTGACCCATGGGGATCGTGGAGCAGGATAAATCGCCCGGTTGCGAGCTCGGGCGCGTCTTCGTCGCTTGCGGCCAGTGCGGCCGGGCCGTGCAAGGGTGTGACACCGGCAGGGAAGGCATCGCCGATTACTTCGGCACCCATTGCTACCGCGTAGGGGGCTAGGCGTGCCGGTGCCGGAATCTCGTCTAGGCGCAATTCAGGACGGCACTGGGCTTTTCGCAAGGATCCCAGGGCGCTCAGGAATTCTGAGGGCAGTTGTGCTATGGCGCTCACCACAGCAGAATATGCCCCCGGTGCCATACGGAGCGCGAGGCACGCCGCACAGCACCGGTGACACTCCTAACTATTCGGTGATGAGCTCTTGACGCAGTGCTGCTGCTAAGGCATCAACGTCCGCCTCGGTGGTGTCGAATGAGCACATCCAACGGACCTCTGAGCGGGCCTCGTCCCAATCGTAAAAGCGGAACTGTTCGCGTACTTTGTTGGCCGCTGCGGCGGGCAAGATGGCAAAAACGCCGTTCGACTCGGTGCTCTGGGTAACAGCGATGCCGGGGATGCTCTCCACGGCGCTACGAAGTCGGGTGGCCATGGCATTGGCGTGTCCTGCTGAACGTAACCAGAGATCATTTTCTAGCAGGGCAATAAATTGTGCTGACATAAAACGCATCTTTGAACCAAGCTGCATGTTCATTTTGCGGAGGTACGTCAGTCCCGGGGCGGCTTCAGGATTCATCACAACAATCACTTCGCCAAAGACCAGCCCGTTTTTGGTGCCGCCGAAGGACAAAATGTCCACGCCAGCATCGCGGGTAAACTCCCGCACCGGGATTCCAAGATGAGCTGCAGCGTTCGCTAAGCGGGCGCCATCCATATGCAATTTCATCCCCTTGGAATGGACATGATCAGCAATGGCTTTCACTTCTTCTGCTGTGTAGCACGTGCCGAGCTCGGTGGTCTGGGTGATGGATACTGCCAGCGGCTGGGCACGGTGTTCGTCGCCAAAGCCCCACGCTTCGCGGTCGATCAATTCCGGTGTCAATTTGCCGTCACTGGTGGGAACTTGCAGCAGCTTCATTCCACCAATGCGCTCCGGCGCACCGTTCTCGTCCATGTTGATGTGGGCGGTGCTGGCGCACACCACAGCACCCCAGCGTGGCAAGAGCGACTGCAAACTCAGGACGTTTGCGCCGGTGCCGTTAAAGACTGGAAAAATCTCGATGCCAGCGCCGAACAAGCCTTCCATCACTTCTAGGAGCCGTTGGGTGTACACGTCTTCGCCGTACGCCACTTGGTGCCCATCATTGGCTGCAGCAAGAGCAGCCAAGACTTCCGGGTGTACGCCGGAGTAATTGTCTGAGGCAAAACCCCGGGAGTTGGGGTTGTGCAAGCGTGTTGCAGCAGGGGATAGAGCGGTATCAGTCACAGAATCGTTCACGCTTTCAGCTTAGTGCGGGGAAAGGTCAGTGTGTGCGGGAAGGGTTATGGTGCGGCCGTTGACGTCCTCGGCAGCCTGATCAAAAAGTCCGACGGCGGATTGGGCTACTTGGGCGACGTGGGTGAAACCCGGGAATTTGCGTTCTGGATGTGCGGCGATCATGTCATTGTCCAGTAGGGCCTTGACTCGGAAAATCGTTGCGGCGGCTTGCCCATGGTCTTGGCCTCCGGCTTCTTGGCCGAAACCTTGGGCAACACCCTGAGTCCACACCTCTGCGGCAGCTTTTGCGGCGTTGTAGTTGGCGCCGCCGGCCGTTGGTGTCTCAAGGGCTGTGGAGCTGATGATGGCAAAGCGTCCACCAGTGTCCACCAAGGCTGAATAAAAGGCTCTGCTGGTGTTGCGCAAAGTGCCCACGCATTGCCGGTGTAAAAAGTCCCAGTCTTCATCGCTTTGCTCAGCAAGTGTTTTGCCGCCGCGCCAGCCGCCAACCAGGTGCATCAGCCCATCAATGCGCCCAGCCTCAGCCAAAATTTCGGCGCCGAGTTTTTGCACGGCTGCGAAGTCGCTGAGGTCGCATGTTTTTGCAACTACCTCAGCGCCTGCCTGACTGGCAGCCGCAGCAATGCGGTCTCTGTTGGAGCCAACTGTGTAGACCTTAAAGCCAGCCTGGCTAAAGGCCGCGGCGGTGTTGATGCCGGAGGCGGAGCTGCCTCCAGCGACAACAATTGTTCGCTTTGTAGCCGGGCTCATAACCATCACTCCGTTGTTGTGTTGGTGTGCAATGCCGTGGCCCCGGTGATGCCGGCGGTTGATTCGATCACGGTGTGCATTTTCTTTTCGAGCGCCTCGTAGAACATCGAGAGCGGGAACTCGTCGTCGAGAACTTGGTCAGTGAGCCCGCGCGGCGGGCCGTCCAGTGGCAAGGCTTCGGGCCCCTTGGCCCAAGTTGATGCAGGGTTGGGCGTCAAGGTGTTGGAGATGAGTTCATAGGCGGCAAGCCAGTGAGCGGTTTTGGGCCGGTCGATGGAGCGCCAATACAACTCTTCGATGCTTTCGCCTAGAGCAATAACAACTTCAGGGACCTCGGCCCAATCGATGCTCAGGCGGCTGTCCGTCCAGTGCAGAACGTGGTGTTGGTGCATCCAAGCGAAAAGCAGCTGGCCACCGAGGCCGTCGTAGTTGCGCACTCGGCTACCGGTGATAGCAAAGCGGAAAATGCGGTCAAAAATCACGGCGTATTGAACAAGCTCAGCGTGGCGGCGAGCTTGCTCTGAGGCTTCTTCGTCGCTCTGGATCCGGACAGCTTCGCGGAAGGCGGTGAGGTCACAGCGGAGCTCTTCAAGGGAGTAGAGGAAAAACGGCATCCGTTGTTTGATCATAAAAGGATCAAAGGGGAGATCGCCGCGCATGTGGGTGCGGTCGTGAATCAGGTCCCACATCACAAAGGTCTCTTGGGTGAGTTGCTGATCATCAAGCATTTCCGCGGCACCGGCAGGGAGCTCAAGGCGGGTGGTCTCTGCAGCTGCTTCTAGGACTCGGCGGAAGCGAGCGGCTTCACGATCGGCAAAGATGGCTCCCCACGTGAAGGAGGGCGTCTCGCGGACGGCAACGGTTTCGGGGAACAACACAGCAGAGTTGGTGTTGTAGCCGGGGGTGAAGTCAATAAAGCTGATGGGAACAAACAACTTGTTGGAGTAGTCGCCGGACTCGAGTTCGTTGATGAAGTCGGGCCAAATGACCTCAATCAGCACAGCTTCTACCCAGCGGTTGGTGCTGCCATTTTGGGTGTACATCGGGAACAGAACAAGGTGCTGCAGTCCGTTAGTCCGCTGCAGCTGAGGTTGGAATGCCAGAAGGGAATCCAGGAAATCGGGTTCTGCAAATCCGCCCTTAGCCCACGCCTTAAGGTCGGCCTGAACTGCAGTCAGGTATTCGGCGTCGTGCTCAAAATGGGGAGCGAGTTCCGCCACCGCAGTTACCAGGATGTCAACGGCGGCACCGGCTTGAGCATGATGAGCTGGGTCCTCGATGGCACCGTTCTGGGTTTGCATGCCTTGGAGCACCATGGCCGCAGACTTGATGGCCAACCAGTATTCATTGTCGGCGGTTATGCCGTTGTTGGTGGTCAGTGCTGCTGCGGTCATGGTTGGCTCGCTTTCCTTGGTGCTCGGTCCTCGATGTTGGTAATGCTCGGGTCTGCTGTGAGCCTAGCAAGACCTAAGAGTTACTAATCGAAAAATGGACTGAGCCAAAGAAAGAGTTATGCTCAGGCATCTCCGGAGGGCACAAGGCGCAAGGAAATTGAGTTGATGCAGAAGCGCTGGTCTGTGGGGGTTTCGTAGCCTTCGCCCTCAAAAACATGGCCCAGGTGCGAATCACACGAGGCGCAGCGCACTTCGATCCTTTCCATTCCCATAGTCCGGTCATGGATATAACGCACTGCACCTTCGGCAAGCGGAGCCCAAAACGAGGGCCAGCCACAGTGGGAATCAAACTTTTCCGCGCTCGTAAAGAGGGTGGCACCACACGCCCGGCATGCGTACTCGCCCTGATCGTGAGAATCCCAGTACTCGCCGGTGTAGGGACGTTCAGTGCCAGCCTGACGGAGAACTTGGTATTCCTCCGGGGTGAGTTCCTCGCGCCACTGTTCTTCTGTTTTTGCGTTAGCTCCGGTGCTGCTTGCTTGGGTTTCTGAAGTCATGTTGGTCCTCCACTGCCTAGATCTAATGCTTTGTCCCCACTCCTACAACGTTTAGGAGTCGCCAATAAATCCCGAGCCAGCGTAGAGGTGCAGTACGGGTAGGCCCAAGGCTTGCTGGGCACGGTTGGCCCAGTCAGTCCGGAATGTATCGGCAACTGCGTGTGGGCGAGTAATCACCACAGCCTGGCTGGCCCCAAGCTCGCGGACTTTAGCCACCAAAGCATCGACCGGGTCGCCGTCCGAAACTTCCCCGCTCACCTCTGAGCCCAGACCAGCAAGTGCCGTGAGGGACCTGTCCAGAATTCCTTGAGCACTTGCGTGCACTTCAGCAGGGTTGGGCGCCTTGGCGCTCAGTTCGCGGAAGGCCTCAGCAAATTCCAAGAGGGAGAGGTGGTCCAGGAAGTCCACAAGCAAGTGGCGTTCGGTGTCCGCCGGCACCAGAAGATGCAGGGGAGCGTCAGTACCGTCTAGGAGTTCGGATATGTTGGCTCGATCCTCGGCGCCGAGGACTTCTTCGGTCATGATGATGATTGGCTCGCTCATGGAACAACACTAAGCCCACGCGCGTTGCTGACTACACGAATTCCAAGAACTTGTAAGAATGGTTCTATGGCCAATCCTCAGTGCGCCCAGGCACCGCTCGCGTCCAATACAGCTTCTTCGCTCTCAAGCGACCACAAAGTCTTACGGTGGACTTTGGCCGGTACGGGGATTGGCGTAGGGGCGGCTGCACTCGTGGCAGCCGGAAGCTCGGCGCTGGCCACCTACTTTGCCCGAAGGGTTATTACGCCCACAGCGATCCGTGTGGAGGATCAAGAAATCCTTGCCGTGGTGCAAGGAAAAAATTCTCTCGAAGTGATCCTCAAAGCCAATGACGATGTCACAGTGCCCGGGACTTACAGTCTGTTTTTCGACCAAGGACGTGGTCACGCCAGGATCGGAAGAATCCTGTCCTATGCTCCGGCGGAGGGGACAGTATCGCGTGAGGTGCAGGAGGTTTATAGCGGTGATCTCAAACAAGCGCGGCGGGGGTATTGGAGCGGAGCCACTTACCCCAACCCGCAAACGTTGGGCTATCCGGCGCAGGAAGTTCTTTTGGACGTTACCGGCGGTCAAGCTCCGGCTTGGTTAGTCGAGCCAGCCGCTGACGCTCGGCAGCAACCGGATATTTGGGCGATTATGATTCACGGGCGCGGAGCTAGCCGCTTAGAGGGTCTGCGTTCGCTCAAGGTGGCAAGGGAACTGGGCTTAACTTCGTTGCTAATTTCTTACCGGAACGACGGCGAAGCGCCCCTTGCGCAGGACGGTCGCTATGGTCTGGGGTCAACTGAGTGGGAAGACGTGGAAGCTGCCATTGCTTTTGCGCTGAGTAGCGGAGCCAAAGAAGTCGTGTTGTTCGGCTGGTCCATGGGTGGTGCCATCGCTTTGCAGACGGCGGATCTGTCCCGGAACCGTGGCCACATTCGGGCCATGGTCTTGGATGCTCCGGTCATCAATTGGGTTACCGTCTTGGCTCACCACGCCCAGCTGAACCGTATTCCGTCCCTTGTTGGACGCTACGGCCAGATGATCCTCACCCATCCTGTGGGTAGGCGGCTTACTGGCTTGGCAGCACCAGTTAACTTGAAGTCGATGGACTGGGTGGCGCGAGCCGTCGAGCTAAGGACGCCCACCTTGATTCTGCATAGTGTGGACGACGAATACGTCCCCTACGGTCCATCAGCACATCTTGCGCAGAAGAACCCGGAAATCGTGACCTTTGTGCCCTTTGAAACGGCTCGCCACACCAAAGAGTGGAATGTTGATCCTCAAAAATGGGACGAGACAGTCAGTAGCTGGTTGCTACGTGAGCTTAAGCCCAAAAATAACCCCGGCAGCTCCCGCACCGGAGACTGAGCTGGATGCCGCTTAGGAGTGATCGCGGATGTCCGCGGACACGGCTCCTAAGAAGTCCAGCAGGTCCTGAGGGTTCACTTCAATGTCTATTCCACGTTGACCACCAGAGACCAGAATAGTGCTGAAGTCCATAGCTGAGGCGTCCAGAACTGTTGGGGAACTCTGCCGTTGACCAAAGGGGGAGATGCCGCCCAGAACGTATCCGCTGCGGCGAGTAGCAAGGGTGGGATCGGCCATCACGGCCTTTTTCTGTCCCAAAACGCTCGCGATAGCTTTGAGGTTTAGTGTTCCGCTGACCGGAACCACCGCCACAGCAACGGAACCGCCGAGGTCCACCATCAATGTTTTGAAGACCCGGGCCGGGTCAATGGCGAGTTCCGTCGCCGCCTCAAGCCCATAAGCGGTATTGTCTGCGCTGTGGTGATATTTATGCACGGTGAAGCTAATACCAGCAGCCGCGAGCACCGCCGTCGCACGTGTCCCTTCACCGCCTTTGGCGGCGCGTGATGTTTTAGCCAATCTCTAGCTAATCCGCGCTTGTACTTGCCGCTTGATCCGTCCAAGCATCGCCGTCATTCCGCGCATCCGTAGGGGAGTGATGATCCGCGTTAGTCCAAGAAGTTCGGGCATATCATCCGGAACGGCCAGGATCTCGGCAGCACTGAGACCGTCAAGACCTTCGTGGAGTACGCTTGCAAATCCTCGAGTGGTGGGTGCCTCTGCCGGTGCCTTGAAGAACAAGTCCACAGTGCTTTCGGGCTGGTTGCCGTTCATCTCCAAGGTCAGGAACAAAGGGGACTGACATTCCACTACCTGCTCGAGCAGCTCGGGATGATCCACGAGCCGCTCGGGCAGGTCGGGCAATTCTTTTGAAAACTCGAGCAACAATGTCAGCCGGTCACGCTCTTCGAGTGCCTGGAAATCGTCAACAATTTCGGCCAAAGCCGCCGGGAGATTAGTGCTGGTCATGCGTTCAACTCTACCGGTGCCCTAAGCGTTGGCAGGAACCGAGCCGCGCTCAGCACCCTTGACGATGGGAACACGGACTGCGTTTCCCCATTCAGTCCACGAACCGTCATAATTGCGTACCGAATCGAAGCCCAAGAGGTACTTGAGCGCAAACCACGTGTGGCTGGAGCGCTCACCAATGCGGCAGTAGGCAACTATGTCATCCCCAGCGGCCAGTCCGGCCTCACCCAAGTACAAAGCCTCAAGTTCTTCACGGCTCCGGTAGGTACCGTCTTCGGCAGCAGCGCGTGCCCACGGGATAGATGCTGCGGTCGGAATGTGTCCACCTCGCAAAGCGCCTTCTTCTGGATAGGCGGGCATGTGAGTGCGCGCCCCGGTGTATTCATCCGCGGAACGAACGTCGATCAACGGCTTGCCGAAGTGGGCCAGGACGTCTTCGCGGAAGGCTCGGATGGGAGCATCATTGCGTTCCACAATGGGGTATTCGCCTGGGGTGACTACCGGTTTGTCAGTGCTGAGTTCGCGACCTTCGGCAATCCACTTGTCACGGCCACCGTCCACCAAACGAACGTCCTCGTGACCAAAAAGGGTAAAGACCCAGAGCGCGTAGGAAGCCCACCAGTTGGACTTGTCTCCGTAGATGACCACGGTGGTTTCGCGCGAGATTCCTAAGCGTGAGGCAAGCTGGGCGAATGCCTCGCCGCTGATGTAGTCACGCGTGACTTCATCATTGAGATCGGTGTGCCAATCTATCTTGAGTGCTCCCGGAATGTGGCCAACTTCATAGAGCAGAACGTCTTCGTCAGACTCAAGAAGAACCAGTTCGCCGTTATTCAAGGCGCCTGCCGCAACTTGATCTGCCAGCCACTGCGTTGACACTAAACGTTCGGGATGGGCATAGCCAGCAAACTTGTCGTTGGAGTCCACTTCATAGCTCATGAGGGTGGCCTTTCATGTGTGGGGCTTGGACGCCATTCATGCTGATAGTTCATTTCAAACGAATTCAGCTGAAGCAATGGCGTACGTGTGCATCTAACACTAACCACGTGGAGCCCTGAAATCTTCCGGATGATTAACACTGCGCAACGTGCGGGCCAGGGCCATCTCGCTTGGTCCCGGTTCTACTGTGTGCGGTGACGGGCGGTATTCTGGCTCTGCACCAACAACAAGCCCGGGGCACGCAAGTAACAAAGAGAATGGAATCCTTTTGGTACAGATCGAACAACTGGCTGCCCGAACGCCGTCAGTCTCGGCCGAGCAGATCCTCAACGGATTCCACCCCTCAACTCGTTTTGGCGAAGTTTCTTTTGAGAGTTACCGCCCGGACCCTTCCCAGCCATCCCAGGCTGCCGCGGTAAAGGCTTTGCAGGAGTTCGCTGCGGGTGTGGGCAACACTTCCGGAGGTTTGTTTTCTCGCCTGTTCGGTAAAAAGAGCGTTGCCAAGGCTGGCATCTATCTAGACGGCGGATTCGGTGTGGGAAAAACCCACTTGTTGGCTTCACTATGGCACTTAGTTCCCGGACCTAAAGCCTTCGGCACCTTTGTGGAGTACACCAACCTGGTGGGCGCACTTTCATTCCGTAAAACCGTTGAAGCGCTGAGCGGATACACCCTAGTCTGCATCGACGAATTTGAGCTAGACGACCCGGGGGACACGGTTCTGATGTCCCGATTGATGCGTGAATTGGCAGACGCCGGTGTAAAGCTTGCTGCAACATCCAACACCTTGCCCGGTTCCTTGGGGGAGGGGCGGTTCGCTGCTGTGGACTTCAAACGCGAAATTCAAGTCCTGGCCGATCAATTTGATGTCATCAAGATCGACGGCGAAGATTTCCGTCACCGTGGACTGCCGGCAGCTCCGGCACCATTGCGCAACGACGAACTTCAACATCATATGGATGCCGAATTCGGCTCAAAAACGGTGGCAGTTGACGAATTTTCTACCCTCTTGGCGCACCTCGCCGGAGTTCACCCCAGCCGCTACCGCCAACTGATTGACGGCATAGATGGTGTGGTGTGGAAAAACGTCACCACCATCACCGAGCAAGCAGTGGCCCTGCGTTTTGTAGTTCTTGCGGACCGCCTATATGACAAAGATGTGCCGATCTTGGCTAGTGGCGTCCCTTTTGACAAGCTGTTCACCGAAGAAATGATGGCTGGCGGGTATATGAAAAAGTATTTCCGCGCCGTTTCGCGACTGACAGCTTTGGCTCGCGAGGGGCAGAATCACGAGCCGTCCTAGCTCACATCGTTAAACGCCAAAGGCGTCGGTGCCACCTCACGGCAGGACCGACGCCTCTTTGACATTCTTTGGGCCTAGGAACCTTGTTCACGTGCTCTTTCGAGCAGTGTAGAGGACCCTACGGCGACAGGTATTTAGGCTGCCGGAGTTCCGTCGTTGTCGTTCTTTTCAACGAAGTCGGAGGCACCCTTTTGGACTGCGTCTACCTGACCTGCGAACTTGCCGCCGGTTTTTTCGTCGACAAAATCACCAGCTTTTTCGATGCCATCCTTGATGGCCTCCGAATTGCTGTTGATCAGTTCCTGCGCCTTGCCCTTTAGATCGTCAAATACAGACACGGGCACCTCCCTTCAATTGCGGAGCCAGTTCGCTCCTCTGTCGAAGAGCCTAGCGCTGTGAAAAGCAACTGCCAAGGTTTTTTCTGTGGGCGTAATCGGTTGCTGGCGTTCTTCGCGGTTCACAGCGGGAGGTTTTGGGGAGACGTAAAAGGAGCCAACCCTAGGGGCTGACTCCTTTAGTTTTATGCTCGTTTTAACAAAAAAAGAGAGCGGACGACGAGATTCGAACTCGCGACATCCACCTTGGCAAGGTGGTGCTCTACCAGCTGAGCTACGTCCGCACGGATGGAAATCCATCCGTTACAAGTGCTTGCGCACTTGAGTGGGCGATACTGGGATCGAACCAGTGACCTCTTCCGTGTCAGGGAAGCGCGCTACCGCTGCGCCAATCGCCCCTATGTTCTTGCTGACCTTTTACAGTCACAAGACCAGGGTTTTCACCGAGGTGGGTACGGGATTCGAACCCGTGTATACGGCTTTGCAGGCCGCTGCCTCGCCTCTCGGCCAACCCACCGTGTTAGTAATTCTCAGTGAGATTACTGTGACAGTGTCCTGCGAGCGGACGACGAGATTCGAACTCGCGACATCCACCTTGGCAAGGTGGTGCTCTACCAGCTGAGCTACGTCCGCAGATGGAGTCGATGTTCTTCACTCTTTCAAGTGCGTTACCCGCGCTCCAACGAGTAAAAACTCTATAGGAGGTTCAAGGAAAGTCCAAATCGAACGCGGGGCAACCGGGTGTGACTTACATCCATGTAATTTTGGAACCGTCCAGGCGCCCTAGGATTGGTCAGCTGGCCAAAGTCCGGTTAGCATTCATATGCACCAAAGTTCATTGCGAACCTCGCCGAGAGGAACGACGATCCTTGGGGTACAGCAGGGGCGATTGGCGCAGTGGTAGCGCGCTTCGTTCACACCGAAGAGGTCACTGGTTCGAACCCAGTATCGCCCACCCTGAGGAAACCCGTCAGCACACAGAAAACGTGGAGCTGGCGGGTTTTTTGTATACCCGTCTTGTATAACCACCACGACGGTGGAGCATGGTAAATGCGGGGCCAACGAATGGTGAGCCTCCAGATTTGTCAGTGGCTTGTGGAAGAGTTCTATCTATGACTGCACCACTTCTAGCTCATGCAACTGAACGCGGCAGAATGTATGCCCGCTCCACCTCGGAGCAGGCAATTGTTCCGTCAATCACCACCGTGATCTCTCAACAACCACACGGTTTGGATGGTTGGTTCAGCTATATGGGAGCGAGTGCCCTATCCAAAGACCCTGCATTGGGTGGAGCATTAGCAAGTCCTGGAAAGCTTCGGCAAGCTGTTCAACGGGCCTCGAATGCTGCCGTTGAATATCGTGACGCTGCTGCAGCACGTGGTGATCGCGTCCATAACTATTGTGAGCAATACGCACTGCGTACCTTGGGCCGGCCGCATACCTTGCCAGAAAGCCGCGAGTTGCTCGCGGCCAACGGAGAAGAAGCTTTCGCTGCCCGTTTTGATCAATGGTGGGAGCAGTATCAAGTAGAACCGTTGGCTCCTGAGATCACCGTGTGGAATCAGAGTGTGGGTTACGCCGGGACCCTTGATTTGGTAGCAAAGATCAACGGCAGAATTTGTTTGATCGACTACAAAACTAAGGGCACCACCCGCGACGGCGCCGTCAAAGCTCTTGATGACAAGGTTGTAATGCAGCTGGTGGCCGGTATGAAGGCGGAAGAGAGCCTGGTAGACGGCGCAGCAGGGGAGTGGGAATCTTGGCAGTACGGAGAATCGCCGCTACTCCTGGCCGTGGCTATTGGCGAGACCGAAGTTCGGCCACAGCGCGCCAATCCTGAGGTGTTGAAACATCACTGGTGGAAGTTTTGCGCATTGCGGCGAGTGTGGGAAGCCTCAGGGGATTCTCAAGCCGCTGGTGCGGCGCTACTGCCGCTCGCGCCACCGCGATAGTTGTGCTGTCTAAGCCAGTCCGCGGATTCGAGTGCGGCGACTAAACTAGGTAGAGGCCACCTGAGTGGGCGATTGAGCAGGCCCCTCTGCGAAAGCTGGCTACGGCACGATGCAGGAACACAACGTTAGGACATTACAGGCATGGCAATTCTGAACATTCGCATTATTGGTGACCCAGTACTGCGGACTGTTGCCGATCCGGTCACCGAATTTGGGCCAGAACTGGCCCGGCTGGTGGCTGACATGACTGAAACCATGGAAGACGTTGATGGCGCAGGTTTGGCGGCGCCGCAGGTCGGCGTGAGCCAACGAGTATTCACCTACCGAATTGACGGTGTTGAGGGACACATCATCAACCCCGTGCTGGAGAACAGTGATGATTTTCAGGACGACGTTGTAGAAGGTTGCCTGTCCATCCCCGGTATTAGCTTCCCCGTGCGCCGGCGGAAAACCACCCGGGCCACTGGCGTGGACATACATGGCAACCCGGTAGTAGTTGATGCCGAAGGTATGTTGGCCCGCTGCTTCCAGCACGAAACAGATCACCTCGACGGTGTCCTCTTTACGGATCGGCTAGAGGGCGAAAACCGCAAAGCTGCATTGCGCGCCATGCGGGACGCTACCTACAACAAGCACGCAGAACGTACGACGGCGAAGCGGGCTAAGACTGTAGGTTCAAGTTTTGGTGGGGCTAGTTCAGCTGTTGGCAGTTTCGGCCAGAGCGTGGACAACTAAGCGTGCGGGTACTTTTCGCAGGAACCCCTGAAGTTGCAGTTCCTTCGCTGGACGCGCTCCGGAGTGCTGGCTTTGACATTGTTGGGGTGCTGACCCGCCCGGACGCAGCCCTTGGACGTAAGCGTGTTATCACGCCCTCTCCCGTGGCTGCTAGGGCTCAGGAGCTTGGTATTCCGGTCATCAAAGCAGCCAAAATCACTGCCGAAGTGAGTCAAGAAATTGCCGCGCTCGCTCCAGATATTGCAGCGATTGTTGCCTACGGTGGCCTAGTTCCAGCGGCAGCGCTGACAATCCCTCAGCACGGCTGGATTAACCTACATTTCTCCTTGCTGCCCGCATGGCGTGGTGCGGCACCGGTGCAGCACTCCGTGATGAACGGCGATGACATTACCGGTGCCTCCACATTCCTCCTCGAATCAGGTCTAGACACCGGGCCCGTGTACGGGACTCTGACTGAAGAAATCCGGCGAACAGATACCAGTGGCGAGTTGCTAGAGCGGCTTTCGCGCAGCGGTGCGGTGTTGTTGACGCAAACCCTGGCTGCCATTGACGCAGGCGAGGCGTTCGGTGTTCCACAAAGTGGTGACATAACGCTGGCGCCGAAAATCACCATCGATGATGCCCGGCTGGACTGGAAACAGCCAGCATTGGCCATTGATCGACGATGCCGTGCAGTCACCCCTGAGCCTGGCGCTTGGACCACGTGGGAAGAGAAAACAATTAAGATTGGAGCTCTTGTGATGCGGCCAGACGTGCGGGACCTTGAACCCGGCCGGCTGCAGATCGTTGGGCGCAAGGTAGTAATCGGTACGGGATCGCACGGGTTGGAAATTGCCCAATTGCAGCCTGCCGGCAAAAAAATGATGGCTGCGGCCGATTGGGCCCGGGGACTCCCGGCGCCGGAAAGTGTGGTGTTCCTGTGAGCGAATCTGGTACAAACGGAGCTCGAGGAAACTCCCGTCGTGATGCTAAGGGCCGTGAGCGTAACCGCTCCGCTTCGCGAAACTTCACCCAGCAGGCGCCTGCGCAGCGGACCCGTAAAGCTGACCCTGCTCGTCTAGTAGCTTTTGAAGTACTGCGTGCTGTCTCTGGTGAGGACGCCTACGCCAACCTGGTATTGCCGTCCCGGATTCGGCACCATAATTTGGACAAACGCGACGCCGGATTTGCCACCGAACTCAGCTACGGAGCCTTGCGATCACGCGGAACCTACGATGCCATCCTGACCCGCTGCGTAGACCGGCCCCTGGAAGAACTGGACCCTGCCGTACTTGATGCCCTGCGCCTGGGCGTACATCAGCTGCTTGCCATGCGCGTGCCGGTCCACGCTGCATTGGATCAAACGGTTGGTCTTGCTAGGGCTGTCATTGGCGCTGGTCCGTCCGGATTAGTGAACGCCGTTCTACGCAAAGTTTCCGCAAAAACGCTTGACGAGTGGCTTGTTGAACTCACCGATGGCATCGAAGATGCAACAAAGGTTGCTTCGATTCGCCACGCGCACCCCGAATGGATTGTCCGGGCACTACGTCAAGCCTTAGTGATGCACGGCCGGCAAGCGAGCGAGCTCGACGACTTGCTTGAAGCTGACAATGCGGCACCAGTGGTTAACCTCGTTGCGCTGCCGGGTATCGGCGACATTACCGAGGCTTTTGATGCCGGAGCTCAGCCTGGCGATTTGGTGGAAGGATCCGCCTACTCCAGCGGTGGAGATCTAGGTCGAATCGACGGTATTCGAAACGGTAGCCTGCGTGTCCAAGACGTTGGCTCTCAACTGGTGGCGCGCGCACTAGCCAACGCGCCGTTGACGGGCGAAGCTGCCAAAGCCAAAGAGTCCAATGGTGAGAAATGGCTGGATCTTTGTGCGGGACCTGGTGGAAAGGCTGCGTTGTTGGCAGCTCTTGCTGCCGAAGATGGCGGAACCCTACTTGCCAACGAACCCGCGCCACACCGCGCCAAATTGGTCCGCCAAGCGCTCAACGCCGTTGAAGGTTCTGCATGGCAGGTCCGTGTTGGCGACGGTCGTGAAGTTGGCGCCCAGCAACCGGAAAGATTTGACCGGGTACTTGTTGACGCGCCCTGCAGCGGTCTGGGTGCACTCCGCCGTCGTCCTGAATCACGGTGGCGCCGTACGCCCGCAGACCTAGCTTCCCTAGCCCCGTTGCAGCGAGAATTGTTGGCCTCGGCTTTGGATGCCGTCCGTCCCGGTGGTGTGGTTGCGTACGTAACCTGCTCACCGCATCCGGCAGAAACCACGGCAGTGGTGACAGACGCCTTGCGTAAACGTGAAGGATTTGAGTTGCTCAACTCGGGCAACATTTTGGATAGTGTGAGCCTGACCGGCGAACTTGATGCTGGCCATAACATGAGCGCTCAGTTGTGGCCACATGTCCATGGCACTGACGCTATGTTTTTGGCGCTGATCCGCAAAAACGCCTAGCGACTAAACGAACACCCAGATCGGTTCAAACGATTAAGGATTGACCATGAGTGCTTACTGCATTAACCCGAGTATTTTGTCCGCTGACTTTGTGAATCTTGAATCCGAGCTCACAGCGATTGCCAACGCGGACTCAGTCCACGTGGACGTGATGGACAACCATTTTGTTCCCAACCTGACGCTGGGCTTGCCGATTGTTGAGCGCATTCAGGCGGTCAGTCCTGTGCCTTTGGACGTGCACTTGATGATTTCCGACGCCGATCGCTGGGCGCCGCAGTACGCTCAAGCCGGTGCCGCATCGGTGACGTTTCATGCCGAAGCGGCAACGGCACCGATCAAATTGGCCAGGGAATTGCGCACGCTTGGCGCTAAAGCGGGCATGGCCTTGCGACCGGCAACCCCACTTGAACCCTATGTGGACATGCTCAGCGAGCTGGACATGTTGCTGCTGATGACCGTTGAGCCAGGTTTTGGTGGGCAAAAATTCTTGGACGTTGTTCTGCCAAAAATCCGCCGGGCGCGTCAAGCCATTGATTCCTCTGGTGCGCGCATTGCCCTGCAGGTGGACGGCGGAATCACCGAAGAGACAATTATTCGCGCGGCAGAAGCAGGCGCTGACGTTTTTGTGGCCGGGTCTGCGGTCTACGGTGCACAGGATCCAGCTGCGGCCATAGACGCCTTGCGAGCAATCGCGGTCAGAGCAACGCAATAATTTGACGCTGTCAGCGGGAATAGCCTGACCCCGTTGACTGTTGTGCAAAAATAGCAATACACAATTTACGTGCTCCGGGGTCGGTGTAAGTCCGAACCGGCGGTTATAGTCCGCGACCCGTGCGCGTCACTTCACAGCTCTGCTGAGGGGAGATGCGCCGGTTGAACTGGTGAAATTCCAGTACCGACAGTTAAAGTCTGGATGGGAGAAGCACGTACAGCAGCTGTGCAACGCATTGCCTTAGGGCAATTAGGCGTTGCGCGTTGTGCTGTCGTTAACCCCCGGAGCCGCCGCGGCTTAGGAAGGAACGACATGGAAATTCTGCGGTGGCTCTTCGAAGCGCAAATTCCCGTTGGGGGATCGGCATTACTGCTTCGCGAAGTGCTTGGAAACGTTTTTGGGCTGGCTAGTGCCCTCGGCGGAATGCGCCGTAAAGTCTGGGCTTGGCCAGCGGGCATTGTTGGCAACCTGATCCTCCTCACTGTCTTCCTTGGCAATGTTTTTGGTGCAGCTGCCCCAGCCACTCTTTGGGGCCAAGCAGGCAGGCAGATGATGTTTATCGCCGTCTCGGTTTATGGCTGGCAACGCTGGCGCCAATCACAAACGGCAGCCGCCGAAGCTAACAGCCAGACCGGCCACCAAGCAGCTGCCTTTGTGCCACGCTGGGCAACCGTCAAAACCCGTTGGATTCTTGTGGCTGCCATGATCATTGGAACCGCTGCACTGACCCCTCTTTTTGATCGGCTTGGTTCGTACCCACCGGTTTGGGCTGATGCGTGGACGTTTATGGGTTCACTTCTGGCGACGTATGGCATGGCCAAGGGCTGGACCGAGTTCTGGCTGATTTGGGTGGCTGTGGACATAGTGGGTGTGCCGCTGCTATTTAGTGCCGGCTACTACGCAAGCGCCTTTATGTACCTGTTCTACGGTGCCTTTACCCTCATTGGGTTCTTTGTCTGGTGGCGCGCGCAACGCAAGTCAGCCACAGCAATTGCCCATGAACCGCTACTCACGGATCCAGTAGGCCATCCGTGAGTCCTTCCCAAGAATCACTCACGGACGGCGCAGTCAGCGATGCTGAACAGCAAGGAATGCTTTCCGCATTGGCGGCAGCCGGGCAGGGTCCCCGCGGCGCCAATCCCTTAGTGGGCGCAGTGGTGTTAGATGCATCCGGTAAAAACTTGGTGACTGGTTTTCACCGTGGTGCCGGGACAGCCCATGCAGAGGCTGACGCCATTAACCAAGCCCGCCAGGCCGGTATTGACCTGCAGGGAAGCACCATGGTGGTCACGCTTGAGCCGTGCAACCACCAAGGCCGCACCGGACCCTGCGCTCAAGCGATTATCGATGCTGGCATTGGCCGGGTGATCTTCGCAGTCGCCGATCCTCACGATCCCGCTGCAGGAGGTGCCCAAACTCTCCGCAACGCGGGGATCGACGTCGTACAAGGCCTTTACGCCCAAGAAGGCAAGGAACTGAACCGGCGCTGGTTCCAATCCGTTGCCGAGCACAGGCCCTTTGTCACGCTCCACATTGCCCAAACACTGGACGGGCGTATTGCGGCGGCGGACGGAACAAGTCAATGGATCTCCAGCCCTGAATCGCTACGCGATAACCACCAAACCCGCCAGCTGATTGACGCGATCTTGGTGGGAAGTAACACCGTTGCAGTCGATAATCCCCGGCTCAACGCCCGCTTGGCCGATGGCAGCCCCGCGCCCCAACAACCCGTGCGGGCAGTGATGGGTCTGACCCCAGTGGCGGCCGACGCGAACATTCGTGGCACCGATGGTCGCTTTGTACACCTCCCCACGAGGGATCCAGCCGAAGCGTTGGCGGCCCTCTTCGGAATGGGTGTTCGGCACCTGATGGTGGAAGGCGGTGCCGGGATCATTGGTGCCTTCCTTCAAGCCGGTCTAGTGGACGAGCTCATTATGTACTTGGCCCCCACATTGCTTGGCTCGGGGACCGCGTCCATCGCTGACTTAGGAATCACCACCCTCGCCCAAGCTCAAAAGTGGCAATGGGACCAAGCCAGCTCCGCGGCCGTAACCGTACTGGGCAGCGATCTTCGCTTGCGGCTTACTCCTTCCGCGGCACCGAAAGTTTAGAAAGGAACCACCGTGTTTACTGGAATTATTGCTGAACAAGGCACAGTTGTTGGGCTAGAACGCGAAGGGGACAGCTCCGCACGATTGCGATTGTCAGCACCGACGCTGGCAGCTGATCTTGGGCTCGGCGGTTCGATTGCCGTCAACGGGGTTTGCCTGACCGCTGTTGAAAATAATGGCACCGAATTTTTTGTGGACGTGATGGGGGAGACCTTGCGTCGCAGCACCATCGGGTCACTAGAGATGGGCCAAAAAGTAAATTTGGAACGCTGCGTCCAGGCTGGTGACCGCCTCGACGGCCACGTGGTTCAGGGCCACGTGGACGGAGTTGGTGCTCTTCTGGAGCGCGAATCACAAGGACCGTGGGATCGCTTGCGCTTTTCGGTTCCGCAAAATTTAGCACGGTACATTGCCGAAAAAGGTTCCATCGCCATCGACGGCGTATCCCTCACCGTGACGGCCGTCAGCGAAGCAACGTCCACGGAGCCCTGGTTTGAAGTAGGGCTCATCCCGATCACGTTGGCCGAAACCGGGCTCGGCGCCAAAACCATCGGCGGCGAGGTCAACCTTGAAGTGGACGTACTGGCTAAATACACCGAGCGTCTGTTGAGCTTCGGGCCGGCCACCACTCCAGCCGCAAACGGTACTACGGCGGCAAACAGTGCGACGGCGGCACATCAGTGAGCGCGCCGGAGATCGTTTTGGACCCTATTCCCACCGCTCTGGCGGCTTTTGCCGCCGGACGTGCCGTCGTCGTAGTAGATAATGAGGACCGCGAAAACGAAGGTGACATTATTTTTGCCGCACAATTTGCTACCCCCGAACTAATGGGCTGGACCATTCGATACACCTCGGGCGTTATTTGTGTTCCCTTATCCGCTGAACGGGCTTTGGCTCTTGATTTGCCTCCCATGACGGCTGTGAATCAAGACGCAAAGGAGACTGCCTATACGGTTAGTTGCGATGCGGCGCTCGGTGTGAGCACTGGAATTTCCGCTACTGACCGGGCGCTGACAGCTCGTGTTTTGGCGGATCCGTCATCCACGGCGACGTCTGTGACTCGGCCGGGGCATATTTTTCCGCTGCGGGCAGTTGACGGCGGAGTGCAGGAAAGACCGGGCCATACTGAGGCAGCGGTTGAACTGTGTAAATTGACTGGTTTGGCCGAGGTTGGTGTGATCGCCGAAGTGGTGCGAGATGACGGAGAGATGATGCGTCTTCCGGAACTTCGTACTTTTGCAGATGAGCATCATTGCGCGTTGATTTCGATTGCCGACTTGGTGGAGTTTGTCCGGGAGACACACACGTCGAGCGACCATAGGGCCAGCGGCACCGTTACAAAGGAGTACTGATGAGCACGGGAACAAATGTTGAAGCAGGGGCGGGTGACGCCGTTGAACACACCAAACACCCTGTTACCGCGGGGCCGATCGTCAAGCTGCCCACCGCTTTTGGGGAGTTTGTAGCTCAAGCATTCACTGACGACGCTACGGGAGTTGAACATCTCGCGGTGAGTTCAGCACAGCCGCCATCTGACGGAAAACCGCCGTTGGTTCGTTTGCACTCTGAATGCCTGACCGGGGACGTCTTTGGTTCGTACCGGTGTGATTGTGGCGAGCAGCTGGCCTTCGCCCTCGAAATGATTCACGAGCATGGCGGCACCTTGCTCTACTTGCGTGGTCAGGAAGGCCGAGGCATTGGGCTGGCAAATAAGATCAAGGCCTATGCGCTTCAAGAGGTCGGTTTTGACACCGTGGAAGCTAACGAGCAACTCGGTTTGCCCGTAGATGCGCGTTGCTACAAGGCTGCTGCGCAAATCCTGGCGGACATGGGCCTAACGGAGATTCGTTTGCTGAGCAACAACCCAGACAAACAGAACCGTCTAGCCCAAGCCGGTGTACGAGTCGTTGAAATGGTGCCCACCGAGGTTCCTTCACGAACAGAGAACATCCGCTACTTGCAAACCAAAAAAGACCGAATGGAGCACCGGCTGATTCTGGACCAGAACACGCCTGCTGTGCCCAGCGCAGATCCAGCCACCCTTTCAACACCCAGCAACACTTCAAACACAGGAACGGAAACACTATGAGCGGCCACGGCGCACCAGTCATTGACGTCAAGTCCATCAACGAATCAGGAGCAGCATCACTGAAACTAGCGATTGTTGCGGCCAGCTGGCACACCGAGATTATGGACGGTCTCCTCGCTGGGGCGTTGCGCGCTGCCGAGGAAGCTGGCGTTCAATCGCCTCGCGTGATTCGCGTTCCGGGTACTTTTGAATTGCCCGTTGCTGCGGCGCGTTTGGCTAAGGACTACGACGCAGTGGTGGCGCTGGGTGTAGTGATTCGTGGTGGCACCCCGCACTTCGAGTACGTTTGCCAAGCCGCAACAGTTGGTCTCACCGAGGTAAGCGTGCGAACCGGTGTTCCGGTTGGTTTTGGTGTTCTTACCTGTGACACGGAGGAGCAAGGTCTAGACCGGGCTGGACTTCACGGTTCGTCCGAGGACAAGGGACATGAGGCAGTGACTGCGGCCGTGGCCACCGCTTTGGTCCTCAACGCCGCATAATCGTTGGCATTTGTGGGTTCGCTCACCTTCTGCCCGTCATATGCGGGTGCGGCTCATCTGCAGCACGAACTAACAAGTAGGCTGGATACGTGAAGAATTTCGAGACCCTGTTCGAAGAACTCAGCGAAAAGGCCCGGCTACGGCCGGCCGGATCGCGCACCGTGGCCGAACTTGAATCCGGTGTCCATGGCATTGGCAAAAAAGTCGTAGAAGAAGCAGCCGAAGTGTGGATGGCTGCCGAATACGAATCGGACGAGGAAGCAGCGGAGGAAATCTCTCAGCTGCTCTACCACTTGCAGGTGTTGATGCTCGCCAAAGGCTTGAGCCTGGAAGACGTCTACAAGCATCTATAGCCACAAACTGACTGGCGTTCGCCGGTCTGTGGCCTGAAAGTGTCTTGTTTGCTCAGTACTTCCTCTCACCGAAAGTTTCCCAATTATGTTGCGTGTTGCTGTTCCCAATAAAGGTTCCTTGTCCGAGGCCGCATCGTCGATGCTCAGCGAAGCTGGGTACCGTCAGCGTCGAGATACCCGTGAACTAGTGATGGTTGACCCTGATAACGACATTGAGTTCTTTTTTCTGCGCCCGCGTGACATTGCTGTTTACGTAGGCCAAGGAACACTCGATGTTGGAATCACCGGCCGGGACTTGCTCTTGGACGCTGAGGTTGAAGCAGAGGAGCTCTTGGAGCTGGGCTTTGCTGCCTCCACTTTCCGATTTGCCGGACCGGTGGGTAACTTCACTTCTGTTGAGCAGCTCGAAGGCAAGCGCCTAGCCACCAGCTATGACGGACTACTCAAGGTTTACCTTGCTGAGCGCGGGATCAAGGCAAGCGTGGTTCGGCTTGACGGTGCCGTGGAGTCGTCCGTCCGCTTGGGTGTAGCTGACGCTATTGCCGACGTTGTAGAAACCGGCAACACGCTCAAGGCAGCCGGAATGGAAATTTTCGGGGAGCCGATCCTGCGCTCTGAAGCTGTATTGATTGGCCGTAAGGGTGAACGACTCCCTGCTGCTGAGGTTCTCATCCGCCGCCTGCAAGGCGTTTTGGTGGCCCGTCAATACGTCCTGATGGATTATGACATCCGCAAAGACCTGGTTGAGCAGGCCGCAGCGTTGACTCCTGGCCTTGAATCTCCCACAGTCTCTCCTTTGCGCGATTCTGAATGGGTAGCTGTGCGCTCGATGGTGCCCAAAAAAGCCACAAACCAAGTGATGGACGAACTCTACGATCTGGGTGCGCGAGCTATTTTGGTCAGCAGCATTCACGCGTGCCGCATCTAGCCCCCACACTCGTTGGCGGATAGTTTCCGCCCTGTACTTCAGGAGTAACCGTGACAGTCGCCATTCGTGTGATTCCGTGCCTCGATGTTGATGCTGGGCGCGTGGTTAAGGGAGTTAACTTCAAAGGTCTTCGCGATGCCGGAGATCCGGTTCAGCTCGCTCACCGTTACGACCTTGCAGGCGCTGATGAACTCACTTTTTTGGACGTTACAGCATCATCAGGAAACCGGGAGACCACGTTTGACGTAGTCAAAAGAACCGCGGAAGAAGTCTTTATCCCGCTGACAGTCGGTGGTGGGGTACGTGGTGTCGCCGAGGTGGACAAGCTGCTGCGCTTCGGTGCGGATAAAGCATCCATCAACACGGCTGCTGTTGCCCGGCCCGCCGTGATTGATGAGATCACCCGTCACTTTGGCTCTCAGGTTTTAGTCCTCTCCGTGGACGCTCGCCGAACGGTGGGGGAGAACGACGCACGGAAGACGCCGTCGGGCTTCGAAGTCACCACCCACGGCGGGCGGCAAGGCACCGGGATTGACGCTATTGCCTGGGCGAAGGAAGCTGCAGATCGTGGTGTGGGTGAGATATTGCTTAACTCGATCGACGCAGACGGCACCAAAGATGGATTCGATCTGGAGCTGATTCGTTTGGTCCGCGCAGCAGTGAACATTCCGATTATTGCGTCAGGCGGTGCTGGCATCCCTGCACACTTCCCGCCAGCCGTGCAGGCAGGCGCCGACGCAGTGCTGGCGGCTTCAGTGTTTCACTTTGGCCCGGACAGCATGATCAGTCAGGTCAAATCCGCCATCCGCGAAGCTGGGTTCGAAGTCCGCTAAGCAGGCGCGCTGCTAACCGGGCGAGAGCTGGCGCTTGATGGCTTAGAGCCCGACGTGCGCCGACTGCAAAAGTGCGACGGCGTCCGGCTGACCTTCGAAAGTGACGAGGGCGTGCTTTGTGCGCCCGTGAGCGTGCATCAACAACTCGCCGGGTTCGCCAACAATCGCCACGGATACTGGTGCTCGTTTGGCCACATGCCGAGGGCCTGAAGGATGAACCAACACAATCCCAAGGTCCACCCCTCGGTACAAGAATGCTGCGCGCTTGATCAGTTCGTCCCACAGCGCGTCAGAGTATTCATTGTCCAGCGCCCGCGGTGCCCAACGGTCAGCTGCGCGGCGGATATCTTCGGTGTGAACAAAGTACTCGATGAGATTCGAGCTCTCATCGAAGGCGCGAATTTTCATCGGTGACAGTGCTGGCGGGCCCGCCCGGAAGCGATCCACGAGCTTGTTGTATGCGTCATCTTCAGTCAAAGTCGCTGCCAGCTTGGTTGTGGCTTTATCTGAATTCTTGGCGAGCGAACGCAAGATCAGGCCCAATCCCACTACCGGCTTGTGCTCACGCAAATACAAGTGAGCGGCCAATTCCTTAGTGGTCCAGCCTTCGCAGAGCGTGGCTGAGTGTGGGCCGGCGGCGAGCAGCGTCTCGGCCAGGACTTCGCGGGAAGGATCTACAAAATGCATCACTTGTGAAACTAGCACGGTAGAGCCCTTTGGGGGCAGAAGGACAAGCAGTTTTTGACGCGAAGCTGAGGCACTAGAATTGAGCCGATGTCTGAACCACTAAGCCCCCAAGACCAAACTGGCGTAGCCGTCCTGTCTCCCGAGGTCGCCGAGCGTCTCAAAAGGGACCCTGCAGGACTGGTAGCAGCGATTATCCAGCAGCACGATTCCCACGAGGTTTTGATGCTTGGCTGGATGGATGACGAAGCCCTTCGGCGCACTTTAACCACCGGCCGGGTGACGTTTTATTCGAGGTCACGCCAGGAGTACTGGCGCAAGGGGGACACCTCTGGCCACCAGCAGTGGGTCAAATCGGTGGCCTTGGATTGCGACGGCGACGCCCTCCTAGTGCGTGTTGAGCAGATCGGTGCGGCCTGCCACACCGGCACCCGTACATGCTTCGATGGACGCGATCTGGGCGCCGTGGTGGGAACCCCGCCCGCATACGGCGCCGCGCAAGTGCCGGCTCAGGGGAACAACGTAGACCACATTCAAAGTGTCCAAGGTGGAGCAGCGTAAATATGAAAGATCTAGGAATGATTAGCCCGAGCTTGGAAGAGTTCAGGGAATTAGCCCGTACCCGGCGCGTTATCCCGGTAACTTTTAAAGTTCTGGCAGATGCGGAAACCCCCATCGGTTTGTACCGCAAACTCGCTGACGGCCAGCCAGGCACCTTCCTGATGGAATCAGCAGCTGTAGGCGGAGCTTGGTCCCGCTACTCCTTTATTGGCGCTAACTCGGCGGCGACTCTTACCAGCAAAAACGGCGGGGCTCATTGGATTGGTGAACCGCCTGCCGATGTTCCCGTTGACGGGAACCCGGTGGAAGCCCTCCGGGCAACCATTGATGCGCTGAAAACTGAGCGATTTGAGGGGCTGCCTCCCTTCACTTCCGGCATGGTCGGTTTTGTCGGTTGGGAGTCTGTGCGCCATTGGGAGAAACTGAGCGCGGGCCCCGAGGATGATTTGGCGCTGCCAGAAATCGCTATGAACCTCATCAGTGATATGGCTGTGCATGACAACATGGACGGCACTGTTCTGTTGATCGCCAATGCCATCAATTACAACAACACCACCGAGCGAGTGGACGAGGCCTGGCATTCAGCTGTCCAACGGCTGGAGGCAATGCTAAAGCGTGTTTCCCAGCCGATGAGTCAAGCGATCTCGGTTATGGATGTGGCTGAGCAAGAGTTCTCCGAGAGTGTTAAGGAACGCTGGCCTGAAGCTGACTACATGGCCGCCATTGACCGTGGCAAAGAGGCCATTGTGGACGGCGAAGTCTTCCAAGTGGTGATTTCGCGGCGCTTCGAAATGGAAGCTAAGTCCTCGGCGCTGGATGTGTACCGCGTTCTGCGCAACACGAACCCCAGCCCGTATATGTACTTGTTCAGCTTTGATGACGCCGAGGGGGAGCCATACACAATTGTGGGTTCATCCCCTGAAGCTCTGGTAACGGTGACCGGCGATGAGGTCATCACCCACCCGATTGCTGGCTCCCGGCCGCGCGGTGCAACAGTGGAACAGGACAAGGCGCTGGCTCAAGAGCTTTTGGCCGATCAGAAGGAACGCGCCGAGCACTTGATGCTAGTTGATCTTTCCCGCAACGATCTTTCCAAGGTCTGTGTTGCAGGGACAGTGGACGTCAGCCAATTTATGGAGGTGGAGCGCTTCAGCCACATCATGCACCTCGTGTCCACTGTGGTGGGAAAGCTTTCCCCCAACGCCACCGCATACGACGTTTTGGCAGCAACCTTTCCTGCAGGTACGTTGTCCGGCGCGCCGAAGCCACGCGCTTTGCGTTTGCTTGACGAGCTGGAGCCATACCGCCGTGGAGTTTACGGCGGTGTTATCGGTTACCTTGACTTCGCTGGTGACATGGACATGGCCATTGCCATCCGCACAGCCTTGTTACGTCATGGCAATGCCTACGTTCAGGCCGGTGGCGGCATTGTTGCCGATTCACATAAACCATCAGAAGCGTTGGAAACCGTGAACAAGGCGGCAGCGCCGTTGCGCGCAGTGCATGCCGCAGCCTCTCTCAAGGACGTGGATGTCAGTGTGCTGGCTGAGGAGACTAAATCCCCGGTGCACACAAATGCCCAACCCAACCCGGAAACTGAGGCTGCAAAGTGACTGGTTCGGAGGCAGAGCCCACTGCATCTGATACTTCGAGGGGAAAAATAACCGAAACTACAGTCTCGCGCTCGGCCACCACGCCGCGTTGGGCCCGTAAGGGCACGGTAGTCCTCCTGACGGTAGCCTTGGCCTTGGTGGTCTTTGGTACCACCACCCAAACGTGGCTCAACGTCACGCTGGATCCCAGCGAGGTACGCGTGGCACCCTTGAAAGTTGCTGGGTCCAAAGCCGCTACAGCTGTGACTGCCTTGGCGTTAGTGTCCTTGGCTGGCGCGCTGGCCGCTTCCATTGCGGGCCGCGTTGCTCGCTGGATTATTGCCGTGATGATTGTGATCTCCGCAGCAGGAATTGTTTCTGCAGGCGCCACGGTCTTGGCGGATCCGCTCAGTGCTGCACAGAGCGCCATCGCTTCGGCCACCGGCATTGCAGAGGGGAACGCAGACGTACAAACCACAGTGTTTCCTGTGATCGCGATGGTGGCGGGGGTGCTCTTGGCGCTATCCGCCGTCGTCCTTCTTTTGGCTGGTCGGCACTGGAAGCAGAACACACGATATAAGTCCGCCGCAGCGGCTGCCGCTTCAGGCACCGGCGAGGGGACCAACGCCGAGCATGAGGCATCTGAGGACTTGGACGAAATCGACAGTTGGGACAGCCTCTCCCGCGGAGAAGACCCAACGTAACGCGAAGGCCTCAGATGGGGTCAAATAATGGCAGAATGTAAGCAGTATTCACCCTGAGGAGATAGACATGAGCAAAGCAACCGCTTCCACTTCCACACACGAGAGCGACGTTGATTTGCCGTTGCATGGCGCAGATTTGGGCCACGGCAACAGCCCGGCCGCTTGGACCACCGTGTTCATCATGTTGTTTGGTGCCCTGGTTTCTAGCATCGCTTACGTGATCGCCAGCGCCCCCATTTTCTGGGGTGGCATTGTGGTCATGCTTATTGGTTTGCTGGTTGGTTTTGGCATGCGCAAAGCCGGCTACGGTGTGGGCGGCAGCAAGCTGAAAAGCAACGGCCACTAAGCGTGACCGTCCTCGAGGACATTATTGTTGGCGTCACTGAAGACCTAGACGTACGACGTCGGGACCTCGCCTTAGAGGACCTGAAGGCAATTGCGCTGTCCGCGCCAGCTGCACGCGATGCTTACGCCGCCTTGGGTGGCGATGAGTTGCCGCGTGAGCAGATGCGGGTGATCGCTGAGATTAAGCGCAAGAGCCCCTCTAAAGGTGCATTGGCTGGTATTTCAGACCCGGCAGCTCTAGCTGAGCAGTACCAAGACGGTGGTGCGTCGGTGATCAGTGTTCTGACTGAACAGCGCCGCTTTGGTGGCAGCCTGTCAGATCTGGATGCCGTCCGCGAACGTGTCAGCATCCCTTTGCTGCGTAAGGACTTCACAGTTGACGAGTACCAAATCTGGGAAGCCCGCGCACACGGGGCTGACCTCATTCTGCTTATTGTGGCTGCCCTTAGCGACGCCAAATTGCGCGAATTCTTGGATCTGACTCACAGCCTGGGTATGAACGCGCTCGTGGAGACGCATACCGAGGATGAAATTGACCGCGCTGTGGCGCTGGGTGCCAAGATCATTGGTGTGAACGTGCGCAATCTCAAAACTCTTGATGTTGATCGCGGTATATTCGCCAGCCTTGCTCACCGCATTCCGGCCTCTGCGATTGTTGTTGCCGAATCCGGTGTGCGCAGTGCACAAGATGTAGCCGACTACGCGAGCCACGGCGCTCACGCGGTACTGGTTGGCGAAGCTCTGGTCAGCGACGGCAAACCGGCGCAACGGATCGCAGAGTTTCGCGCAATCGGCGCCCAAGCTATGACTTCCCGCTAAAGCTAGCGATCAAGTCAACTCAAACCATTGAACCAAATGCGAACAGGACGGTGACTGCGATGGTTGACTCAACCACCTCTGACCCCCAAGACACTAACGGCGATTCGCCGGTTGACTCATTTCTTGCGGGGGAGCCGTCCTTGCGCCACGCCGCTGGACCATACTTTGGTTCCTACGGTGGACGCTGGATGCCCGAATCGTTGATTGCAGCGTTGGATCAGCTCGAGGAAACTTTTGAGAAGGCCAAAGTTGACCCTGAGTTTTTGGACCAAATTGCCGAACTCAACAAAAACTATTCAGGCCGCCCCAGCCTTTTGACTGAGGCCAAGCGCTTCTCTGAGCATGCTGGGGGAGTCCGAATCTTCCTCAAGCGTGAGGACCTCAACCACACGGGCTCACACAAGATCAACAACGTCCTGGGTCAGGCACTGTTGGCAAAACGGATGGGTAAAACCCGTTTGATTGCCGAGACTGGCGCAGGTCAGCACGGTGTAGCAAGTGCCACAGCTGCCGCTTTGTTGGGGCTGGAATGTGTTGTGTACATGGGCGCTGAAGATTGCCGGCGTCAGGCACTAAACGTTGCTCGAATGCAGTTGCTCGGTGCCACGGTTGTTCCGGTGACGAATGGTTCACAGACGCTCAAGGACGCCATTAACGATGCGCTTCGTGACTGGGTAGCCAACGTTGAGAATACTCACTACGTTTTGGGCACTGCTGCTGGAGCGCACCCTTTCCCAGCCATGGTCCGCTTTTTCCACGAGGTTATTGGTGAGGAAGCGCGCGCTCAGATTATTGAACAAACCGGCAGCTTGCCGGATGCAGTGTGTGCGTGCATCGGTGGCGGTTCAAACGCCATCGGCATCTTCCACGGTTTCTTGGATGATCCGTCAGTGAAGATCTACGGTTTCGAAGCCGGTGGCGAGGGCGTTGAATCCGGTCGCCACGCAGCCACCATTACCTTAGGCCGTCCAGGCGTGCTGCACGGAGCACGTTCTTACCTGATGCAGGATGAAGACGGTCAAACCATCGAATCGCACTCCATTTCAGCAGGATTGGACTACCCAGGCGTTGGCCCGGAGCATTCCTATTTGGCGGACATTGGCCGTGTTAGCTACGAGCCGATTACTGATGCTGAGGCTATGGATGCGTTCCGGCTTCTGTGCCAAACCGAGGGAATCATCCCCGCGATCGAATCGGCACACGCTTTGGCCGGCGCGATCAAGGTGGGACAACGGCTTGCCCAGGAACACGAGGACGCCGCCAAAAAGGTTGTAATTGTGAACCTCTCCGGCCGTGGAGACAAAGATGTGGAGACGGCAGCTGAGTACTTTGACCTTTTGGACGAAGATGGAAGCGTCAAAGGCACCAACCTGTCCACACGTAGTGCCAAGGGATCGCAGCAGAAGGCCAGTGAGGTAGGTCCGGCATGAGCCAGGAATTCGTGAGCAAATCAGCCACAGCCATTGATAAAGCCAAGGCCCAAGGACGTTCCGCTTTAGTAACGTACTTGCCAGCCGGCTACCCCGATGTTCAGGCAACGATCGACGCCGGAATTGCCATGGCGCAGAACGGCGCCGACATCATTGAGATTGGTATTCCGTACTCCGATCCGGTGATGGACGGTTCTGTGATTCAAGCAGCTACCACCGAAGCCATTGCCAATGGTTTTAGGGTAGCGAGCGTTTTTGACGTAGTGGCTGGTATCACGGCCAAGACAGATGCTGCCGTTTTGGTCATGACGTATTGGAACCCTGTGGTCCGGATGGGCGTGGATGAATTTTCCCGTCGCTTGGCCGAGGCTGGGGGAGCCGGGCTCATCACTCCTGATCTCATCCCCGAAGAGGCTGGCGAATGGTTTGTGGCTTCGGACAAGTACGGACTAGACCGAGTGTTTTTGGTTGCGCCCTCGTCCACACCTGAACGGCTCACCGCAACGGTTGAAGCGAGCCGCGGTTTTGTGTACGCGGTGTCAATTATGGGTGTCACAGGTGCGCGCTCCGCCGTGAGCGGGACAGCTCAGAAACTTGTTGATGACACGCATGCTGCTGGCGCCGAACGCGTTTGTGTGGGGTTGGGTGTTTCAAATGCTGATCATGTGCGCGAGATAGCAGCCTACGCTGACGGTGTGATCGTAGGAACCGCGTTGGTTGCCGCTATTCGTGATGGCGGCGTTCCGGCGGTCGCTGAGCTCACCAGAACCCTCAGCTCTGGGCTTGTCCCAGTAGAACAGGACTAGTTTTTATGTCGATGATCGTTTCAGCTCCGGTCAACGCTGCGGTTCACGTTGCAGCGTCCATCCCCAGCCCCAATTGGTCGGGTTTTTCCATAGGCCCCATCACGATTCACGCTTATGCATTGTGCATCTTGGCTGGAATTGTTGCGGGCTTGGCGCTCACTGGAGCTCGGTGGAAACGCCGCGGGGCGCCGGAGGGCAGCCTTTGGGACATTGCCATTTGGGCCATTCCATTTGGGATCATCGGCGGGCGTTTGTACCACGTGGTTTCCTCGCCTGACGCCTACTTTGGGCCGCATTTTGACGGCACCGGGGATTTGAGCCTTATCCCGCAGATTTGGCGAGGTGGTTTGGGTATTTGGGGTGCCGTGGTCCTAGGAACCTTTGGTGCTTGGATTGGTTGCCGCCGCGCAGGCGTGAAGTTGCCAGCATTCCTTGACGCAGCAGCTCCCGGCCTCTTGTTGGCCCAGGCTCTTGGCCGTTGGGGCAACTGGTTCAATCAAGAACTCTTCGGAGCGCCCACCACCTTGCCCTGGGGCCTGCAGATTGATTCGGCTAGCCCAAATTTCCCGGCTGGTATGGCTCCCGGAACCCTTTTCCACCCCACATTCCTGTACGAATTCGTGTGGAACGTAGTTGGCGTTGTCATCTTGTTGGTTCTAGACCGACGCTTTAAGTTCCGACGCGGCCGCCTCTTCTGGCTCTACGCGATGTACTACACCCTGGGTCGCGTCTGGATCGAATACCTTCGTATTGATGATGCCCAGCACATCACTTTCTTTGGCATCACCACACGTTTGAATGTCTGGACAAGCATTGCCGTTTTTGTTCTGGCACTGATCGTATTCATTGCCCTGTCGCTGCGCGCACGTCCAAACCCGGACACAGTGTACTTGCGTGGTGGGGAGCCTGAGCTGGTTGCTGCGGAAGAAATCAGCAAGGATGAGAATAACGACGGCGCCACGGTTGTCCGTGATTCGGACACCACCGTCTCAAAGAGTGAACAACGTGATAGTCTCGCAGCAACTCACGGCGATCTAGGTACTAAGACCGGTACCGATCGCCAACAAAGTGCCCCGGAAACAGGCGCATCAGATACTGAATCCGGACCCGCAAACAAGCAAGACTGAAACACCCTTCAGTGGACGCTCGTTCAGGCAGATGAGGGCTCAACGTGGCGTTGCGGCAGCGTACTTGTCCAGCTAGTGGTCAGAAGTACGTAACCATTCGTTAACGTAGAGCATCTGCCTTACAATTCTCAGTAAGTATCGCCTTGTTGCGCCCGTCACACGGGCAACATCGTGGGGCCAGTGTTGTCCCCTCCGTAGGCACGACCAGGAGGAAGGACGTTCAGTCATGACTCGAGAGCTTCAAATCCCTAACGGGAGCACACCAACGGCCCCCAGTGGCGTTGAGTCCCCGTTCAAGCGTTTCGCTAATATGCCTGCAGCTCAGGGACTCTACAGTCCTGACCAAGAGCGTGACGCATGTGGTTTGGCCATTATTGCCACCCTGCGCGGCGAGCCAGGCTATGACATTGTGGCCAAGGCCCTGACTGCGCTACGCAACCTCGAGCACCGCGGCGCTGTGGGCGCAGACGAAGGTACCGGCGACGGGGCCGGCCTCCTGATGCAGGTCCCTGACGAGTTCTTCCGCGCGGTCACCGACTTCGATTTGCCGCCAGCCGGACAATACGCCGTAGGTACAGCGTTTTTGCCTGCGGTGGATCGCGAAGCTGAGACGGCCAAAGCTGGCATTGAAGCTCTCGCTGAAGACGAAGGGCTTAAGGTTCTTGGTTGGCGTGAAGTGCCGATTGTGGCCGATCTTGTAGGTGCCATGGCACGAGCATGTATGCCCTACTTCTCGCAGCCGTTCTTCGCTACCGAAAACGGCGAAGTGCTGGACCGCAACGAGCTCGATTCTCGTGCTTGGCGTATCCGCAAGCGTGCCCAAAACAAGTTCGGTGTGTACTTCCCGTCGCTGTCCTCACGGACGATTGTCTACAAGGGAATGCTGACCACAGCTCAGCTGGAACCGTTCTACCCTGACCTTTCAGACCAGCGGTTTAAGACCAAACTGGCTATTGTTCACTCCCGATTCTCCACCAACACGTTCCCGTCATGGCCGCTGGCTCAGCCGTTCCGCACCATTGCCCACAACGGTGAAATCAACACGGTCAAGGGAAACCGTAACTGGATGCGTGCACGCCAATCCCAGTTGCAGAGCCCGCTTTTGGGTGATTCGCCTGAAGAGTTGTACCCCATCTGCACCCCGGGCGCTTCTGACTCAGCCTCCTTTGACGAGGTAGCTGAGCTCTTGTGGCTCTCCGGCCGCCCCATCACTCACTCGATCATGATGATGATCCCCGAGGCCTGGGAAAACCACGCCACGATGGATCCGGCTCGCCGTGCGTTCTACGAGTACCACTCCATGTTGATGGAGCCGTGGGACGGCCCTGCAGCAGTATCCTTTACCGACGGTAATTTGGTTGGCGCAACTTTGGACCGCAATGGCCTGCGTCCGGGACGTTACTGGATCACCGAAGAGGGTCTGATCGTCTTCGCCTCAGAAGTTGGTGTGCTTGATATTGAGCCGTCCAACGTGGTCAAAAAGGGCCGTGTTTCGCCGGGGAAGATGTTCTTGGTGGACACCGAAGCCGGACGCATCATTGCTGACGAAGAGGTTAAAGCGGAGATCGCTGCAGCGAACCCGTGGGCTGACTGGGTCAAGGACAACCTGATCAACCTCGAGGATCTGCCTGAGCGTGAGCACGTGGTTCACACCCGCGCCTCGGTCAACATTCGCCAGCGCACCTTTGGCTACACCACTGAAGAACTCAAGATCCTTTTGGGCCCCATGGCAAGCAAGGGTGCTGAGCCACTCGGTGCCATGGGATCGGACACTCCGGTAGCTGTGCTCTCCAAGCGTCCTCGCTTGCTGTTCGACTACTTTGTTCAGTCCTTCGCGCAGGTCACTAACCCGCCGCTGGATGCTATCCGCGAGGAACTGGTTACCTCGCTGCGTTGCGCTGTTGGTCCCAACGGTAACTTGCTGGACACCTCACAGGTCCGTCAGCCGCAAATCTCGCTGCCGTTCCCGGTGATCAACAACGATCAGCTGGCTAAGATTGCAAACTTGGAAAACGCCGACGGCGATCGCGTAGCCATCAAGGTGCGCGGCTTGTATCGCCCCGAAGGCGGCGAAGCAGCACTGCGGGCCCGTTTGACCGAAATTTGTGAGCAGGTTTCCGGTGCCATCAACCGTGGTGTTCAATATGTGGTCCTTTCTGACCGCGACTCGAACGCCCAGTGGGCGCCGATTCCTTCCTTGCTGCTTCTCAGCGCGGTTCACCACCACTTGCTGCGTAGTGCCAACCGCACCAAAACAGCGCTGTTGGTAGAAGCTGGCGATGTGCGCGAAGTCCACCACGTTGCAGTTCTGGTGGGCTACGGAGCCTCGGCAGTGAACCCGTATTTGGCCATGGAAACCGTTGAAGAGCTCATCCGCTCCGGCGATGTTGTGGGGGTTACGCCTGAAGCTGGCGTTTACAACCTCATCAAGGGCCTGGGCAAGGGCGTCTTGAAGATTATGTCCAAGATGGGCATCTCCACCGTGGGTTCATACTGTGGTGCGCAAACCTTCGAAGCACTTGGATTGTCTCAAGAGCTTGTGGATGAATACTTCTCTGGAACTCGTTCGCAGCTCGGCGGCGTTGGCTTGGACGTGATCGCGGCAGAAGTTTCCGCTCGCCACGGCTTCGCCTACCCGGAAGAGGGCATCGAGAAGCCGCACAGCCCGCTGGTGGGTGGAGGCGAGTACCAGTGGCGCCGCGACGGCGAACCACACTTGTTCAACCCTGAGACGGTTTTCCGTTTACAGCATGCAACACGCGAACGCCGCTACGACATTTTCAAGGCGTACACCAACGGTGTTGACGATCAGTCAACCAACTTGATGACCTTGCGTGGGTTGCTCAAGTTCAAGAACGGAGTCCGCCCGCCAGTTCCGCTGGAAGAGGTGGAGCCGGTTTCTTCGATTGTGAAGCGCTTCTCTACCGGTGCCATGAGCTACGGTTCCATTTCTCAAGAGGCTCACGAGACGCTTGCTATTGCCATGAACCGTTTGGGCGGTAAGTCCAACACGGGTGAAGGTGGCGAAGACGTTGAGCGTCTTTTGGATCCCGAGCGCCGTTCGGCGATCAAGCAGATTGCCTCTGGCCGTTTTGGTGTCACGAGTTTGTACCTGACGAACGCCCAAGACATTCAGATCAAGATGGCCCAGGGCGCAAAGCCTGGCGAGGGTGGCCAGTTGATGGCCCAGAAGGTTTACCCGTGGGTGGCCCGCACGCGTCACTCAACGCCGGGTGTTGGGCTCATTTCGCCGCCCCCGCACCACGACATTTACTCGATCGAGGACCTCGCGCAGCTCATCTACGATGCCAAGCGCGCTAACCCCTCGGCTCGTGTTCACGTCAAGCTCGTCTCTGAGGTGGGTATTGGCACAGTGGCCGCCGGTGTGACAAAGGCTAAGGCCGACGTCGTACTTGTTTCAGGGCACGACGGCGGTACCGGCGCCTCGCCGCTGAACTCGCTCAAGCACGCTGGTGTTCCGTGGGAGTTGGGCTTGGCAGAGACTCAGCAGACACTGATGCTCAACGGGCTCCGTGACCGTGTTGTGGTTCAGGTTGATGGTCAGCTCAAGACTGGCCGGGACGTGGTCATTGCCGCGCTCCTGGGTGGCGAAGAATTTGGTTTTGCTACGGCCCCGCTGGTGGTTTCGGGCTGCATCATGATGCGTGTTTGCCACTTGGATACTTGCCCGGTGGGCGTGGCAACACAGAACCCTGAGCTGCGTGCACGTTTCAGTGGCAAGCCCGAGTTTGTGATCAACTTCTTCGAATTCTTGGCTGAAGAAGTTCGCGAAATCCTGGCAGAGCTTGGTTTCCGCAGCTTGGAAGAGGCCATTGGCCACTCTGAGGTGTTGGACACTCGGGATGCGATCAACCACTGGAAGGCCGAGGGTCTTGACCTGGATCCGATCCTGCACGGTCTGGAATTTGACGATGACGCTCCTTTGCGCAATCTCACCACTCAGAACCACGAGTTGGATAAGCACTTTGACCAGCAACTGATCACCATGTCCGCAGAGGCGCTTACGGATCGCAGCCCGGTGAAGATCTCCCTTGAGGTCATCAACACGGACCGGTCTGTGGGCACCATGCTTGGCCATGAGGTAACCAAGAAGTTTGGTGTTGAAACGCTTGCCACGGACACCATTGATGTCACGCTCACCGGTACTGCCGGGCAGTCATTGGGTGCTTTCTTGCCAGCCGGTATTACCTTGCGGCTCTTTGGCGATTCAAATGACTACGTGGGTAAGGGCCTTTCCGGCGGACGTATTATTGTCCGTCCGGACCGCACAAACGTTTTCGCCGCCGAACGCAACGTGATTGCCGGCAACGTGATCGGTTACGGTGCCACCAGCGGAGAGATTTTCTTGCGCGGCCAAGTGGGCGAACGCTTTATGGTCCGCAACTCAGGCGCCACAGCAGTGGTTGAAGGTATTGGCGATCACGGTTGTGAGTACATGACCGGTGGACAAGCGCTGATCCTAGGACGCACAGGCCGCAACTTCGGCGCTGGTATGTCCGGTGGAACGGCCTACGTTTTGGACTTGCGTCCTGAACGGGTCAACAAAGAAGCTGTGGAATCTGGCGAACTGAAACTCATGCCGCTTGATGCTGAGGATCGGGACATTGTTCACGGTCTCCTGCAGAAGCACGTTGAGGAAACAGAATCGCTTCACGGTACTCGTTTACTCGAGAACTTTGACGACACAGCAGCGCGTATCACTAAGGTGCTCCCGCGCGATTACGCAGCAGTGCTGCAGACACGCCTAGATGCTATCGAAGAGGGCCTTGACCCCGATGGCGAAGAAGTCTGGTCTCGAATCATGGAGGTAACCGGTGGCTGATCCACGCGGATTTTTGAAAGTACGCCAGCGCGAGACGCAGCCCCGCCGCCCCGTTCCGGTTCGTATTATGGACTGGAAAGAAGTGTACGAGGCTCAGGAAAAGGGTGTCCTCAAGGCCCAAGCCGGGCGGTGCATGGACTGTGGTGTGCCGTTCTGCCACCAGGGATGCCCGCTAGGTAACCTCATTCCGGAGTGGAATGACCTTACGTGGCGTGGCCAGGGTCAGGAAGCAATTGAGCGTTTGCACGCCACCAACAACTTCCCGGAGTTCACGGGACGTTTGTGCCCGGCACCGTGCGAGTCCTCATGTGTCTTGGGCATCAACCAGCCAGCCGTAACCATCAAGCAGGTAGAGGTTTCTATCATTGATGAAGCTTTCGAAAACGGTTGGGTTGAGCCTTTGCCACCTACCCGTTTGACCGGCAAAACAGTGGCTGTGGTTGGCTCTGGCCCCGCAGGTTTGGCTGCTGCCCAGCAGCTCACCCGCGTGGGGCACACCGTTGCCGTCTACGAACGTGACGACAAGATCGGTGGCTTGCTCCGCTACGGCATCCCCGACTTCAAGATGGAAAAAGAACACCTGGACCGTCGTCTCGAGCAGATGAAGGCGGAGGGGACCCGCTTCCGTACCGGAGTTTCGGTGGGCACCGACGTTAGCTGGGAACAATTGCGACGCCGCTATGACGCCGTCGTTATTTGCACCGGCGCCACCGTGCCGCGCGATTTGCCGATTCCCGGCCGCGAACTGGACGGCGTTCACTTCGCCATGGATTACTTGGTTCCCTCCAACCGCGCGGTGGCAGGGGAGTCCCTGGAATCTCAGATTCACGCCAAGGACAAGCACGTAGTGATCTTGGGCGGTGGCGATACTGGGGCTGACTGCTTGGGTACCGCCCACCGCCACCAAGCGGCATCAGTGACTACATTGGCTATTGGTCAGCAGCCGCCGGAAGAGCGTGCAGCTCACCAGCCATGGCCAACCTTCCCCACGCTGTTTGAAGTTGCTAGCGCCCATGAAGAAGGCGGTGAGCGCAGCTACTTGGCGTCCACCGTTGAATTTGTGGGTCAAGACGGCAAACTGACCGGCGTGAAAGTTGCCGAGACAGAATTTGTAGACGGCAAGCGACTGCCCAAGGCCGGTACGGAGCGTGTGATCCCTGCTGACCTGGTTTTCTTGGCACTGGGTTTCACCGGCGCTGAGCCAGCTGGCATCCAGGAACAGGTAAAAGCAGAATTCGATGGCCGCGGCAACGTGGCACGCGATGGCTACTACATGACCAACACTGAAGGCATTTTTGTGGCCGGCGATGCTGGCCGCGGACAGTCCCTGATTGTCTGGGCCATAGCCGAGGGCCGGGCCGCCGCTGCAGCCGTTGATCAATTCTTGATGGGTAGTACCATCCTTCCGGCACCGGTGGCACCCACCGATAAGGCGATCTCCGTTCTTTAGTCGCCAGAAATTCAGACGTTAGAAATCTAATGAGTAGTTGTAAGAACTAGGGTAGGTATATGAGACGCGCAAAAATTGTGGCCACTTTCGGCCCGGCCATCGCCAGCTTTGAAAACACGCTTGCCGTGTTGGAAGCCGGCGTAGATGTGGCCCGCATGAACATGAGCCATGGTGACCATGGAGTACATGACAACACCTACGAGAACGTTCGCAAGGCATCCGCCCAATTGGGTAAGGCTGTTGCGATCATGGCTGACCTCCAGGGCCCCAAGATTCGTCTTGGCCGCTTTGTTGATGGTCCTCATGCCCTTGCCGTGGGTGACATCTTCACCATCACCACCGAGGATGTTCCAGGTACCAAGGACATTTGCTCCACCACCCTCAAGAGCCTGACCGAGGACGTCAAGGTTGGTGACGCCCTGCTGATCGACGACGGTAAAGTCGCCTTGCGTGCCATTGAGGTGGACGCCGTCAAGGTAGTCGCAGAGGTAACTGTTGGTGGTGTTGTGTCCAACAACAAGGGCATCAACTTGCCTGGAGTTGCGGTCAACGTACCTGCACTGAGTGAAAAAGACGAGACCGACCTGCGCTGGGCTATGCAGCGTGGCGTTGACATGGTGGCTTTGTCCTTCGTCCGTGATGCCTCGGACATTGTCCGCGTTCACGAAATCATGGACGAAGAGGGCCGCCGTGTGCCGGTGATCGCCAAGATCGAGAAGCCGCAGGCCGTTGAGCAGTTGTCTGAGATCATTGATGCGTTTGACGCGATCATGGTGGCTCGTGGTGACCTCGGTGTGGAGCTGCCGCTTGAAGAGGTACCGATCGTTCAGAAGCGCGCCGTTGAATTGGCTCGCCGCTGGGCCAAGCCGGTTATTGTGGCAACTCAGGTTCTTGAGTCCATGATCGATAACCCGCGTCCTACTCGCGCTGAAGCATCTGACTGCGCGAACGCCGTTCTGGATGGTGCTGACGCTGTCATGCTTTCGGGCGAAACCAGTGTTGGTAAGTACCCCATCGAGACCGTTAAGACCATGGCTCGGATCATTGAGTCCACTGAAGAGCACGGCCTCGAGCGCGTCCCCCCATTGGGTACCAAGCCCAAGACTCGCGGTGGAGCAATCACTCGCGCCGCCGTCGAAATCGCTGACCAAATTGACGCGAAGTACATCTGTACTTTCACGCAGTCCGGTGATTCTGCGCGTCGTCTGTCCCGTTTGCGTCCAATCAAGCAGGTCTTCGCTTTCACTCCTGTGGAGCAGGTCTGGAACCAGTTGGCACTAACTTGGGGCATTACGCCGTTACTGGTGCCGATGGTGGACCACACTGATGACATGACGGCGCAGGTGGACCGTAGCCTGCTCGAGAGTGGCTTGGTAGAAGATGGTGACCTGGTGGTTATCGCTGCCGGTTCCCCTCCCGGACAAGCTGGCTCCACGAACTCCTTGAAGGTTCACCGTGTGGGCGACTTGGCAGACACCAAGAAGTCTGACGGTGTTCCGGTTAACAAGGAAAAGCTTGGCCCGTGGCCTGAAAAGAAGAAAAAGAGCAACGGCAAGATCTAGTTGCACATAAGGAAGGCTCCCACCGAGGTGGGAGCCTTCCTTATTTTTTGAGTATTTAGTTGCGAACTAGTTGACCTGGTTAATGATGGTCTCGGCAACTTCGCGCATGCTCAGTCGGCGGTCCATGGAGGTCTTCTGGATCCAGCGGAAAGCTTCCGGCTCAGTGAGGCCCATCTTGGTGGTCAAAAGGCTCTTAGCGCGCTCTACAAGCTTGCGAGTGGCGAACTGTTCCTGCAGGTCAGAGACCTCATTTTCGAGGGCTTTGATCTCTTCGTGGCGAGAAAGAGCGATTTCCAACGCGGGGATGAGATCGGCCGGGGTAAACGGCTTCACCACGTAGGCCATGGCGCCGGCGTCCCGTGCGCGCTCCACAAGTTCTTTCTGGCTGAAAGCAGTGAGGAGAACCACCGGGGCAATGCGGGCTTTGACGATCTTTTCCGCAGCGGTGATGCCGTCCATGACCGGCATCTTGACGTCCATCAGGACCAGATCCGGCTTGAGTTCTTCGGCTAGCTGAACAGCCTTTTCGCCATTGTCGGCTTCGCCAACGACGTCGTAGCCCTCACCGCGGAGAATCTCAATAATATCCAAGCGGATAAGTGTTTCATCCTCGGCTACCACCACGCGGCGCGCGGGCTGGGCGGGGCTGGTTGAATCCGTCTGTTCTGACACAGGATCTCCTCGAGAGCGGGGTAGTGGGACGCTTAAAGTTTAGTCGCGATGACGCCACCCTTGCCGCCAATGCTCGATTGTTGGTTTTAGCCTATATGCATGTAGAGTAGTTTCGCGCACTGAGTCGCGGAGGGAACCAAAAGGTTACTTGACTCTAGTGTTTCCGCGCCCGAGTGGCGGAACGGCAGACGCGCTGCACTCAAAATGCAGTATCGAAAGGTGTGTGGGTTCGAATCCCACCTCGGGCACAATTGTGATGTCTCGGGTCATAGTTCTCACTATGTCTCGGGACATCGTTCCCACTTTTTGTGGGGATGAATATAGTTACACCTCGGTCTTCGGACCGGGGTGTTTCTTTTTTGCCTGGTAGTCCTTGGTGTCGTCGAGGATGTATTCGGCGATGATTTCTGCTGTGTCGTGATGGATGACTATGACTTCGGTGTCGTGTACTAGCAACCGGACCTTGTCGTATTTGTATGCTCGCCCGATGCCGAGGTGAAGGAGGTGACCTCCGTAGCGCAGGCTGACGGTTCCTGATGCGTCGACTCGGTCCATACGGGCGCGGAAGTGCGGCTGGTCTTTTGTCAGGGCTGGGGTTGCTGAGGTGTACTACTGATCTGAGACAGTCTTTGAAAGGATTGTTCTCATGTCTTCTCGACCCACCTATTCTGATGAGTTCAAGGCTGATGCTGTTGCGTTGGCTAGTTCCTCTGGCCGGCCATTAGCTCTGGTAGCCGTTGAGCTTGGCGTTTCCCTGACCGCTCTCAAACGCTGGATCAGGCTCGACCGTGAAGGCGAGACTGGCGGCGCCCGAACACCGGACACCCCGGTTGATGCAGCGAAGTACAAGGCGATGGAAATCCGGTTACGTGAAGTGGAACGGGAGAACGAATTCCTAAAAAAAGTTTCAGCGCATCTATCGCCAAAGAGCAACGGTAGAAGACTTCTACCGCCTTGTTCAGCAGGAGGAGAACGCTGGAGAGAAGATCGCGTTCATGTGCCGGAAACTCGGTGTTCCACGGTCCTCGTATTACCGCTGGAGGGATGCTATCGATACGCCCACAACGATTCGGCACCGGGA
>NZ_JBNPEN010000010.1:0-102746 GCF_050490295.1 Pseudarthrobacter sp. J1763
GGCTCTTCGCAGTTGAGGGTGTAGTCGAGGGTCGGCGGCTGGTTCGTGGATAGACGTCGAGGTCTTCCAGGATGGAAGTTCTCACACTGCCCATCTGCCGGAAGACCTCGACTTGCACCACCCTACGTTCGCGACCCCTGACCTCACCACGTTCTGCCGTCTCGATGAGCTCGGCCTCGAAGCCATCGGCCAGTTGATCGAGCCCGACCGGGCGGTACTCGAGTGCCGCGTCGTTGACGATGACCCGTGGTGTCGGAAGTGCGGCGCCGAGGGCGTGCCGCGCGACACCGTGACGCGTCCGCTCGCGCACGAGCCGTTCGGGCACCGGCCCACGACGCTGCTGGTGCGGGTGCGCCGCTACCGGTGCGGCCACTGCCGCCGCACCTGGCGGCAGGACACGACGAACGCGGCGGCGCCGCGGGCGAAGATCTCCCGCGGCGGGGTCGGGTGGGCGCTGAAGGCGATCGTGGTCGACCACCTCACCGTCTCCCGCGCCGCGGCAGGCCTGGGTGTGTCGTGGCACACCGCGAACACCGCGATCCTCGCCGAGGGCAAGCGGCGGCTGATCGACGATCCGGCCAGGTTCGACGGCGTCACCACGATCGGCGTCGACGAGCACGTCTGGCGTCACACCCGGTTCGGTGACAAGTACGTGACCGTGATCATCGACCTCACGCCCGCCCGCAACAAGACAGGTCCCGCACGGCTGCTGGACATGGTCGAGGGTCGGTCGAAGGCGGTGTTCAAGCAGTGGCTCGCCGCCCGGCCCAAGGAGTGGTCGAAGCAGATCGAAGTGGTCGCGATGGATGGGTTCAGTGGGTTCAAGACCGCCGCGTCCGAGGAACTCCCCGACGCGGTCCCGGTGATGGATCCGTTCCATGTCGTCCGGCTCGCCGGTGACGCCCTGGACCGGACCCGGCAGAGGGTTCAGCAGGACACTCTCGGGCACCGCGGTCACGCCGGGGACCCGCTCTACGGGGTCCGCCGCACCCTCCACACCGGCGTGAGCTTCCTCACCGAGAAGCAGACCGCACGGCTGGACGCGGTGTTCGCGGTCGAGGAGCACGTCGAGGTCGAAGCGACCTGGGGCATCTACCAGCGCATCGTCGCCGCCTACCGCGAACCCGACAAGAAGAAGGCGAAGGAGATGATGCGGTCGGTGATCGATTCCGTCAGCAGCGGCGTCCCCGCGATGCTGGCCGAGATTCGCCGGCTCGGTCGGACGTTGAAGCAGCGCGCCGCGGACGTCCTCGCGTTCTTCGACCTGCCCGGCACGAGCAACGGTCCGACAGAGGCGATCAACGGCCGACTCGAGCACCTCCGCGGCTCCGCGCTCGGCTTCCGCAACCTCGCGAACTACACAGCCAGGAGCCTGCTCGAGGCCGGAGGTTTCAGACCCTCGCTACACCCTTGATTCCGAAGAGCCGGTTTACACCAAAAATAAAGAGAGCAGGCCAGCCGATAAATCGCAGGGCCTGCTCTCTCTATCTACAAGCCCGAAGCCAATAAGACAGGCACTTGTTAGAGCGATTCGCGACGAGCCGCGGTTACGCCACGGCGAATCTGCGACGATTCAAACATGTCAATCCAACGTTGAATTACTGCTGGCCCGCTGTAGGTCTTCGCCTTTTCCAAAGCCGCTGCCCTCATACGGTCTCTTGAAGCTGAATCCGCTTCGAGGACCCGGAGCATTGCTCGTTCCAGCTCCGCTATATCTCCCGATTCGACCAGATAGCCGTCTTTTCCATGAGAGATCATGGTTCGGGGACCATAGTCAATGTCATATGCGACTACCGGGCAGCCCCGCGACATGGACTCCAGAATGGTCATGCCGAATGCTTCTCGTGTGCTCGTCAGCAATGACAAAGCCGCGCCCGCGCAGGCCTGGGCAGCACCGGCGCTATACCCGTGGAGCACCACAGCGTGTTCGACTCCTAACTCAGCAATCAGTTTGAGCAAGTCGTCACGCGATGGCCCCTCGCCAAATACCTCTAGTGTTGCGCCTGGCCGCTTCTTGAGGACTCCACTGAAAGCCAAAATCGCGTCGCCAACACGTTTAAGCGGTGTCAAAGAGGCAATCAGGATGCAGCGTTCTCCATCTTGGTTCGACTGCTCGAAACTGTCGACCATGCATTCGTGCGGGATCGAAAATTGGTTGGGATTTTGGCCGAAGCGATCCGACCAATGCTCCAGCTGTTGGTCCGTAAGAAACACCAGCCCATCGGACTCTGCGTTATATCGATCAGCAGCAGCCCATCCGGGAACCAAGTGTGTAGTGGGAGTGATCGGGGCAGCCAGCGTTGCGCCGTGGGCAACACGATAATTGTAGACATTGCTACCGCTGATCAAATCAAAGAAGATCTCGTCGCCAGACTGAGACATGTATTGGAAGTCCTGAATGACGAACACCTCATCATCCCCGGCAATCTGTTGCAACCAGAACGCCCATAGATCACGTGTCGATGCCAGCTCGGCGCGAACTTGACCGTCGGAACCTAGGAGTTGAATATCTTGGGCACCCTTCCACATGGAGCGATCCCCGATTACGGTCGCACGCATATAAATCGAACCGTTGTCACGGAAATACTCAACGAAGTGCTTGTCTTCCCCTATCGGCCAACTTCGAGAGCGAATGATCAACTTATAACGAAGAACATCGGCCTCTGATTCTTCGAAATCATCGCCCACAGGTTTCGCATCAATAACCGGTAGGCTATCTAACGCATCGGACTTTAGGTATTCGTGGATGTTTACAAGATCAACTTGATCGTTCATACGTCCGGATTGAACTAATTGCTCTCGAATAAGCGGATAATCCAGATGGTAATCAAATGTCAATATTTGCGCGCTCAGACCGTATTCTACGAATCGCCGAGCTCTCCACAGGACCGACAGCATTCCCCCACGAACCCCTGAACGAAACGCCCCGAAGACTATTACAATCTTCGCGTTGGTGAGACTGGATGGAATTTGGACATCACTCATTTGACAGACCTTTACGATTTGGTGCGCGCCGCGGGGGAAGGAACGGCACGGATCCGTTGTCTGGGCGAATTAATATAGGCGTTGATGCGGGCAATTGAATCTGCACGGGACAGAGGGAAATGCCCTCCCTTTTTGAGATGCCACGCGCTATACGTTTCAACACTGAATTGCGCGTGCGCCCAGTCGTGTTCTTCCATGAGTTCGCTGATTTTGTACAAGAACGCCCCCATTTGCTTCGCCACATGCTGGCTGTCTCGGTTGTTCTGCAGGTAGAGGAAGTCCGGAACGTACTTTTCGCGTCTGAAGCGTTCCACGACGTCAATGCGGTGGCGAAATTCGGGTTCGACGTCTTCGGCCGTTTTGTAGCCGAGTCCGGCGGCGATGGTTGCATCCGATGCGGAGCGGGCAAAGTACTTGGTTAAATCAACTTGGGGAATATCAACAATGGCTCGGGAACCGTGGAGGACAGCAGCCATTTGGAACGATGAATACCCCCCTGCGGATGCTCCGAAAAATGTCACATTTTCCGCCAAGATGCCCTGTTCAGCCATGATCTTGCGAATAATCGAAACCATTTCCTCGATGTAGTCACGTTCCCTAGTTCCTACCCACCATCCGGCCAGTAGCCTTTCGTCGGCATAGATAGAAGGGTCATTCAGGAATAAAGCCGAGGCATCGATCTCACGAGCCCAAGACCACCTATAAAAGTGAGGCAATCCGACAACTTGTCGGTTCAATGCGTCCTGACCGAAGACAACGAGCTTCTTCGAATTTGCCTTAAGCTCGCTAATGAACTCGAACCTGACGCCGCCTTCATTGACCTCGACTACGGTTCGCTTTCCGACGGTGGGGGCGTAATCAGCAATGGACGCGAATTTTTCCGTTTCTGTGGGGAATTCGTCATTCTTGGGATTGTATTTAGACCCGGAAGGCTGATTGCTAACGAGGCGGTGAATATGCCCAGTCACTTTCAGCTTGAACTCGTCATCCGTTTCGGCCGCTACCAGACGGGAAACGATGCTTGGGTGGCCTGTGTCGACATAGTGGCGCAAAAACACCATAAGCTGCGATGCCTCCGGCAGTGCGTCTAAGATCTCAATCAAGTGGTCCACAGTGACAGGAGCTTCGAAAACCGCAAGGCCCAATACGTGAGTTCTGTCCATCGCGGCAGCCAGCGATCGCGCGTTTTCCAGCGGGATCGCGTTGCGAACGGCAGTCCGATCCGCTAGGAAATGCTCGTATTGAAGGTGCTCTAAGGCGGCATCTATTACGCCCCCCGGAGCGTCCAAATTTACAATCCAGTCAAACCGCCCTGACACCTCGACCGCCAAAATATGAGTCCGTTCTCCTAAGTTCAAGCACAGGTAAACCGCCTGCGCCTATGTACTTTCATTACTGTCTCATGTTGCCCCTCCAATCCGGTAGCTGCCAGCCGCCTGGCAAAGTTTCCAATGCTGAATCACCCTCGTCTGGCGCGCAAGTCCTGTCTGCAACTAGTTAGTTTTCGCATTCGATCGCAACGCGCTTGCACGAACATGTAGAATGTGGCGACCTCTACTAAAGCCGCTGCGACCGGTGCTGTCCTCCAGGAGACTTAACCATATGTTCGACCAAGATCCGGCTGTCATCGATTGGCTTGTGAATTTAGATGCTCCAGGCGGCACGATTGATTCCTACATTGAATCTATGCAGCTACATCACCGAGATCTGACATCAAACTTCCAGCGGGGCCAGTCTAGGACCGCCAACCTCGAATCATTCATGACCTATTGGCGCTCGACTGGCATTCAAGACCAACGTGTGGTGGCACTGGTATCGGCGCCTAGTGGAGCGCCCAGCATCGATTATGTTGCCCTGAATAAAGCCCTTTCCCCAAACGTTCATGTGCTGGCGTTCGTGCGCAATTATCAAAAGTCTGAGTTTCCTCAAATCTTCGTCCAAGGTTGCACAGTGGATCTACCGAAGGAGTTCGCCCTGAAAATTGGCGGTCATATGTCACGGCTCATCCGGGCCCAACCAGAAGGATCTCCATTCAACCCTCCATCGGTTCCTTTCCCAACCACTCGATATGACTACGTTGGGATTGATTCCTACAGTCCCGTTGTCGATGAAGTGCACACGCTGAGCGTCGATCTCGATGGAGTCAAGTTCGACATGCTTTCAGATTTGCGTTCGAGATCCCGTAAGTTGGTCGTAATTGGCCAGAGCGCACTGACTCGAAGCCAAGTGAATTTGCCGCTCTTCCATCGCTGGAGCTGGACTGCTGACCTCGATGGTTCGGCGCTCGTCCTGAATGATCCCACCCTCTATCTTGATGACGCGCTCGATGCAGGTTGGTGGATCGGCACAAGAGAGCGAGATTACGCACGTGAGATGTCGGCAATAGTGGCGAAAACGGCTTCGTCGTTGGGACTCAGCAACGAAGACGTCATTTTCTATGGCGGATCGGCTGGCGGGTTCGCGTCTTTCCATATGGCGGCTTGCCTCCCCGGCTCAAGTGTGATCGCAGATATTCCACAAACAAACCTACGGCTCTACCACGTCCGAAAGGCCGTCGACCACGCGGCCAAGGCCGGCTTGGGATTCGAGTCAATTGAGCACGTAGATGCGGACTACCTGCACCGAATCGACGTCATCGAACGCTTCGTTCACGAGCAGCACGTACCGGATTTCCTGTACCTGCAAAATAATCGAGATCAGAGTCATCTAATGTCTCAGTACGTGCCGTTCGTTACCCGTCTCGCCGAGCTTCAAATGAAGCATTCCTGGGCGCGCAGTCGGAGTCGAATGGAGATCTACAGTGCTTGGAGCAAGATTCGCGGAGGGCACTTTCCCCTGAATCGCCACGACACCATGCAGTACCTAAACAATTGGAAAAAAGAGTTAGTGGGCCCGATTTTCCGCTGAAATCCGACTGCCATGGGCCGAACCATCTATGCAAGATGTAACGCGCCACTTTTTACCTAGTAAATCGCTGACAATCGAGCCCTAAAATTATGCTGTCGATATGAGGCATCGATCGTCAAGACGGTATGATCATCAGACTTGGGGATCGCGCCGTCTTTTGGCACGGCTCACTGACATCCCATCCAAGGGGTCATCGGGGATTGCATTTGTCGGGATCGGTCACAAAACTCCAGCTGGAGAGATCCTCCCGACAAATTCGGTATGAACCGACATTTTCCATTAGGGCAACGTTGAAGAAGGATGAACGGTTGAAAAATCTCGTTGTTATTGGTCAAGGTTACGTCGGATTGCCATTGGCGCAAGGCGCAGTGTCTGCCGGACTAAGCGTGACCGGCCTAGAGCTAAACCAAGCTGTCGTCGACAACCTGAACAATGCCGTGTCGCATGTCGATGACCTCAGCAATTCCGAAATCCAAGCCATGATCGATGGCGGCTACAACGCTTCATCCGACCCATCCGTGATCAAAGATGCAGACGTCGTAGTCATCTGCGTGCCCACGCCGTTGGGTGAAGCAGGAAGCCCCGATTTGCGAGCAGTTACTTCCGCTACCACCACTATTGCGGCACACCTCACAAAGGGAACTCTTGTGGTCCTAGAGTCAACCACTTACCCCGGCACCACCGAGGATCTTTGCCAACCCATCCTTGAAGCTGAAGGCCACAAGATCGATTCTGATTTCTACCTAGCCTTCTCCCCCGAGCGAATCGACCCCGGAAACAAGGTCTACAAGCTTAAAAACACGCCGAAAGTAGTCGGTGGTGTCACCTCAGAATCGACTCGATTGGCCACGGATTTCTACAGCAAGTTCGTTGACACCGTCGTTCCAGTCAAGGGTGCCAAGGAAGCCGAAACGGCGAAGCTCCTCGAAAACACCTATCGTCACATCAATATTGCCCTCGTCAACGAAATGTCTAAGTTCTGCCACGAGCTGGGCATTGATCTCTGGGACGTCATCGACGCCGCCAAAACTAAGCCCTTCGGATTCCAAGCGTTTTACCCGGGCCCGGGCGTAGGGGGCCACTGCATCCCAATCGATCCGAATTACTTGAGCTACCAGGTTCGCAGCGCCCTGGGATACCCGTTCCGCTTCGTGGAACTGGCTGAAGAAATTAACAACTCCATGCCCCGCTATGTCGTGGACCGAGTACAGTCGCTGCTGAACGATACCTTGAAACCCCTTCGCGGCTCCCGCGTCCTTCTCTTAGGCGTTACATACAAGTCAGACATCGCAGATCAGCGCGAATCACCCGCTATGGATGTCGCCGAAGTACTAGCGGCACGCGGAGCAGAAATCTCCTACCACGACCCGAAAGTATCTACGTGGACGGCTGCAGGTCGGACCTACGAGTCGATTAAGGACCTTGGCGATGCCGTTTCGGACGCCGACGTCGTTGTGCTTCTTCAGAACCACACGGCGTACGACGTCGAGGATCTGAGCTCACGCGCAAAGATCTTCTTCGACACTCGCGGCGCGACAAAGTCCGATTCAGCGGACCGTCTTTAGAATTTGCGAGTGCGAGTGCTCAAAGGCATAGGTAAATGGCAGGCAGTCGGCGGTCTTATTGCGAGTGCAGGACTGCTGGCCACCGTCGTCGGCTCGATTCTCGATCTCCGCATTCTGGTGGTAGCTGGTTTCGCTCTGTTCTCTTGGGCCGCGCTGGCCATAATTGTCACCAACGGTCGGACGTCAAATCTTCGAACCAAACAGATTAAATCTGCGCTGGCCCGCCTTGAGAAGCGGGACAAAAGGCCAGATTCCAACGAGGCAGCCAAGAAATCCGACTCACCAGTACGCCTTCAGAGGGCTGAGCATGGCATAGGCCCGGAATTTGAGTACGCCTCGCGAATGGACTCAGCCCAATCGCAGCTTGAGACATTCGCCCTACGATCCCGTAGCCAAGACATCCGAAATGCATTTGCTCGTCGGGCCACTAACGGACAATCCCGGTTCGCTGATTTGATGCGCCAGGTTGCAGTCTTCGACGTAGGCGGCGGTTCCTCAGTATTTTCGGAGACGGTTCCCACCTGGCGCCCCGAGGCTATGCTTTCGCTCGCCCGGATTCTAGTCAACCAACAGTCGCTAAGAACCGATGTTGAGGACGCCGCGCGATTGTTCAAACTCGTGGAAAAACAGTTCGGTACCCAAGAACTTGGACGAACTGACCGCTTTATCTACCTCGAGGCATTGGGTATTCTCGGTGCGGATCGGACATTACACGATGCCTTATCTCGATTTAGAACTAAGTCCAATTTCCCTGTCCAAGCTTCGCTGTTATCCCTGAACGCCATAGGTCTGAAGGACCAAGCGACCACGAATGTTTGGCTCGAGCGTCTCAATGAATTGATCGAGGGACATGCACTGGCTCCGGTAGCGATGGTTAATCCCCAAGTACCCTCAATTGATACCCTTCGAACGAACATTGACCAGGCGACAATTGACGGACCCTTAGTAACCGTCATAGTGCCGACATATAACGGGGCCGACCTGATTGATACCGCGCTAAGTTCTCTGACTGGTCAGACGTGGCGAAACTTGGAGATTATCGTCGTCGATGATCACTCGGATGAGGAGCAATTTGCGCGGCTGCAGCAGGCATGCGCCGTTGACCCTCGAATTGTGCTGAAGAGACAATCATCAAATCTTGGACCTTATTGCGCGCGAAATCTTGGTCTGAGCGTGGCGAGGGGAGAATTCGTGACCATCCATGACGACGACGATTGGTCTCACGCTCAGAAAATCGAGCTGCAAGTTCAAGCTCTACTGGAAACGCCTGCGGTAGCGGCCAATATGAGTCAGCATGTTCGATGCACACCTGAAATCAATTTCTTACGCATCAACAACAATCCCCAGTTTACCCAACCGAATTTCTCATCCCTTATGGTACGACGCTCGATTTTGGAGCAACTGGGTGGGTGGGACGCAGTTAATCGCGGCGCAGACGCAGAATTCCGTGACAGATTGGTCAAGTTCACGGGTCAGGCAGTTCCAGTTGTCGGTCAAGTCCCTCTGTCATTCACCAGAACTCGGACAGGATCCCTAACCGCAGGCGAACTCTCTCGTGGATACGTTGACCCATCCCGATTGCTATACATGTTCGCATATCAAGCGTGGCATGAGCGTGCCGAGAACTCAGGATCCTTTGCGATCAACAACGAGCCATCGAGACCCTTTGTGATCCCACGGAACATGCAACCCGGTCCCAGGAACGGACACCTTGGCGACTACGACGTTGTCTTCGCAACGGATTTCAAATTCCCAGGTGGAACTACGGCGCTGACTCTCACTGAAATTCGACTGGCGTCGTCATCGGGGCTTCGAGTCGGTGTAATTCAGATCGATTCTCCCCTCAACTCATTCTCGTCTCCTATCGCTTCGGGGCTCTTTGAGGTCACAAACGTTCCCAATGTCGACATCTTAGGACTGAACGATCGAGCAAATGTCGCTTTGCTCGTTGTCCGTCATCCCTCTGTGGTCACATTCTTGGACGGTGCAAAAAGCAACCTCGTGGTCGGCTCATGCGTGCTCATCGTCAACAACCCGCCATTCCTCAGGGACGGGTCTGGGATGGTCTTTGATCTTCGCTCCTGCCTTCTCAATCTCGATTCCTTGTTCAACGTCGCCGCTATGGTTTTGGCTGAGTCGAAGTTGACGCGAGAGTTATGCGTTGGGCTCGTGGAGAGTAGCCGGTTGTCTGAGGACACATGGCCAGGCGTAATTGACGTTGTTCTAAGTTCACCGGCTCTCCCTTCAGAAAGCTCGGCGATCCTCGGAAGACATTCCCGGGACCACGGGCTCAAGTGGCCGTCTCGGATCGAAGATTTTGAAGCAGCATACAAGTCGAAAAACGGTGAATTCTCTACGTCGATTCTTGGCGGTGCAGACAGCCTCATCAAAAAATTCGGGCCCAGTGCCATTGCCGGCATCAAGGTCCACCCATTCGGCTCGATGAACGTTTCACAGTTTCTGACAGGAGTTCACTTTTGGGCTTACTTCCATGACGACCAACTTACAGAGTCCTTTGGAATGGCCGCGGCAGAGGCCATGGCGGCAGGCAAGGTTGTCTTCTTGCCCGCCTACATGGAGAAAACGTTCGCTAACGGCGCCGTATACTGCTCGCCGGACGAAGTCAGCGAACTGGTATCTAAATTTTCGCGGAACTCCGACCTCTATTTAGCCCAATCAGCGAAAGCTCAAGCAGTCGTTGAAGCTCGGTTCTCGCGGAGCGCTTTATTGCAGAGAATCTCCAAATTTTCGATAGCTCAGGAATCAGGCACAACACCTTCAGGAAGCGTTGGATGAAACGACTGCTACGCATCGGACTAAGTGCAGCTGCAGGTAGCGTAATCAGTGGGGTTGTCGTGGTATCTCTGATTAACGTTGCACCCACGGGGCAGCGTGGTCCCCTTCTAGCTAGCGTCATCATAAGTCTCCTGATTTACCTTGCTCTGTCTTGTGCCTTTTTGGTTCGCCACCAAACCTCCGGGCTGAACAAAGCCATGCGGCAGCTTTCTCTGATGAAAGAAGCGGAGTCCCGCCACGACTATCATCGAAGCCGCGAACAACAGGAAGTGTCGTTGACTTTGGTCCGTCTACGCGCGCTGGCCGAGGGACTAGTCGGCGATCATTTGCCCTTAGACGAAACGCTACGCCTATCGTTCGACGAGTCATCGAAGCTTCCGCGTGTCTTATTCGTGACCAGCAACGGCGCAGGCATGGGGCATCTGACACGCTGTATGGCCATTGCACGCAGTGGTCGGGAGTCTTTTCAGTCGCACTTTGTATCGCTGGCCTCCTCGGCAGCAATCGTGAACTCTTTAGGTTTCGAGGTTCTCAAGTTTCCCAGCCAAAAGGCGTCTAGCGGGATATCGCATCGTGAATGGAACGATAGATTTTCAGAATTTTTTGACGCTGTCTGCAGAGCCAACCGACCTGACGCCATAGTTTTCGACGGGACTTGGATTTATCGGGGCATTCACGAATCCGCGCGCCGGCATGGGATCAAAATGATTTGGCTGAGAAGAGGCCTCTGGCATGACGGCGCCAGTACGGCCCAAATCAAAGACAGTAAGTCGATCGTTGATCATTTGCTCGTCCCCTTTGACATTGCCGCTGAAGCCGACACCGGGCCCGTTTCGAGGAGCGAAGGAACCCAGGTTAACGCCGCAACTCTTACGACGCCCGCCGACAGCACTGACCGAGATCGCGCAATCCAAGACCTGGGACTGGACCCCCGACGCAGGTATGTACTAGTCCAGCTTGGTGCAGGTGTCATCAACGACATTAATGATCTCAGGGAACTTGTCATCTCCGAGGTCCTCAAGAGGTCTCCGGAAGTAGACATTGTTCTCGGCTTGTCGCCTCTGAGTCCGGACTACGAGGATGTGCGACTGCGTGTGCACGTCCTTCGCAAATATCCGATCGCCGACTACCTCCAAGCCTTTGATTTTATGGTCATCGCCGCTGGTTATAACTCCGTCCACGAGTCCGTCCGCTTCACCACACCGGCAATCGTGATCCCCAACTTGGAAACGCTGACCGATAATCAATCTCTTAGGGCCAGCGAGTTTGAGCGACTCGGTTACGGACTGGCGGCTATAACTAGGCAAGAAATTATTTCGGCGCTTAGCCGGATGCTAACCGATTCTGAGCTGCAGACATTTCGCAAATCCTTAGAATCGTCCGTCCGCTCTGATATTGATTCGGGCGAAGACGCCGCCCAAGTCATAAAAGATTGGTTGAGCTCCAATGGCTGAACGCTCTCACCCAGAAGAATACTACGCACTTCCCTTACACCTCAGCCGAAGTCTTGGTTCACTTCGTCTAACTCCAGAACCAGCCGTAGAACGCGTTCGACTGGGGCCATCCGTCGACCTCGATTTTCTCTGCTCTTTGGCACCCTCGGAAACACTTTTCGTGGCATTCCATGGAGCAATGCGACCAGGAGTCGATCTATATCCTCGTTTTGAACGAGCCGAGTCGCTCCGACGACGTACTTCCACTTACTTGTCCTTTGCAGATCCAACGTGGCATTTGAACCACAAGCTGGCAATTTCGTGGTTCCTAGGCGGCCCTGAATGGGACGCGCTGGACCCAATCGAGCTAGTCATCAAAGAAGCTATGACAGTCTCTGGAGCAAATAGAGTGATATTCGTCGGCGGTTCTGGCGGCGGCTTCGCGGCACTCAGAGCCAGCATCCGTTTCCCTGGGTCGTTGGCCTATGTTCAATCGCCCCAAACAGTTGTTACTCGCTACCTGCCGGCTGCGGTGGAGGCCTACTTCGGCTCAGTTTGGGGGCAAAACAAAACCGATGTGGCGATGTCCTCCCCGCAGCGCTTCGATTTGGCTTCACTATATCGTGTCAATGCCGGTCTCAACGTCGTTTACTATCTCCAGAATTTGAATGATCCCACCCATATTCGCGACCACTATAAGCCTTTCAAACGCATCCACGGCGTTACAGAAGCGGAGGGGGAAAGCGTAGACGGAACCAAATACTTCTATTTGTCAGACTCTGAGCTGCTGCGCCATGGTCCCCCGACCGCCGCTGAATTCGAGCTCAATTTCGACCGAGCGATTCGGTTCTATGAATCAGTGCTTCTCAAACGTCCAACGAAGATGAAAAATTTTATCTAGAAGACGTGGCAGCGAGTTCAGAGAGCCTCCTTCCCACAAAATCGTAGAATTCCTGAACATAGTGGAACGGCGCAAGACCCCATTTCTGCTGCGGATCACTGATCGTCACAGCGGCTGGAGGCCGAATTAGATTCGCTTCCGACAATTTGCTACGCAAGAATTCTCGATATCGTTCATAGAGTTCGTTTGCCTCGGACGGCTTCATGCCAGCATGTACTAGCTTGCTGTCTAGTTCCGGGCCAGCGATGGTCGACGCCCAGTCAGCATCTATAAACGCTACCTCCACTCTCCGAGGCAACTCAGCTACTAGTTTCAGTAGTTTGTCCACGGCAATAGTCCACTCAGCGAAATGCTCATCACTGCCGCTAGCTATCTTGCGCCAGGACCCTGGCTTCGCGGTTAAGAACTGGCTTTCTCGGAATGCGGACGAGTCAGTGATTCGTTCCTCTCCTCTAACGAGAACGTGAAATCGTTCGTCGATAATGTCGAGGAGAAGTAGGTCAAATTGTTGTGTCCGCAAATTTTCGACAAGCGACTTGGACGCATCGGCCTCTAGCATCCTTCGTTGGAAACTTGACCTGACCAAAGCCGGGGCCGTGCCGAGGTCCGTCTTTCTTCGACCAAATGCAGAGATAATCGAAGATCTAGCAAAGTATCCTGCGAGCTCGACTCCGGGTTGAGGCGAAAGTTCCATAGCGTCTCGCGATACACAGCTGCCATAGATTAAGACTTGCATTAGTTTGCCTGGACTGCCGCGATTGGAGCCGACGCAGCTTGTTTCGACCACAGTCCGCAAGTATCAAGAATTCGCAGTGCCGCGAAGTCCTCTCGACAATAAGCGCGAAAAGCCGTGTGCTCGACAAGCACGCATACGACGCCTGCTTCGGTTTTTGCAGATTCCACGCTTCCCAACGTGACATTTTGAAATGCTGCGAGTTTCTGCGGCAGCGTCTTAACGTGGGGCTCAACGACGCTGATTGCAAGATCCGGCATGGTCTCAGCAAGCTCACCAACGATGGCCACGGCAGGCGATTCGCGCAGGTCATCTATGTCTGGCTTGTATGCCAGCCCCATGACTGTCACCGACCTAGCGCCGGAATCAATCACCATCGACCGTATCGTTCCTGTCACCTCGGCTGGTTTGGAATCGTTGATCTGACGGGCTTGCCGCATTAGTAATGTCTCGTCTGGAGCAGCGCTAATGAGAAACCATGGGTCAACGGCAATGCAGTGTCCGCCTACGCCAGGTCCCGGCTTCAAAATGTTCACCCGTGGATGGTGGTTGGCTAGATCGATCAATTCCCATCCGTCGATGCCCAGCGAGTCGGCTACCTTAGCAATTTCATTTGCCAACGCAATATTGACGTCCCGGTAAGCATTCTCAACCAATTTGGCCGTCTCCGCAGTCGTGGCGTTTGTCGTCAGCAACTGTCCTTTACAGAAAGTGTTGTAGAGGGCAGCCGCTCGAATAGTCGACGCCCCGGATAGCCCTCCTACAATACGATCGTTTTGGATCATTTCGATCATGATTCGACCCGGTAGTACTCGCTCGGGACAGTGAGCGAAATGCACTGCCCGCTCGCTGTGCTGATCGTTTAGTGCAACCTCGATATCCGGTCTCAACGTCGAAACTAGTTCAGCAATCCTACGCGTTGTTCCTGGAGGTGAGGTGGACTCGAGAATCACAAGCTCTCCCCCAGTCAGGACTGTGGCAATTGACGAGGCTGCCGCTTCGACGTACGAGAGGTCCGGAAGGCGATCGTGGCTGAAAGGCGTAGGGACGGCGATGATGAACACATCAGACGCTGGAATAGTTGACTGAGCTCGTAACCAACCGCGACTCACCGCACCAGCAACAGAAACGTCCAAATCCGGCTCAACAAATGGAACTTGTCCGGCGTTGACTGCGTCAACTACCTGCTGTTTAGTGTCAACGCCGACGACGTCGAAACCTTGACTCGCCAAAACTGCGGCCGTCGGCAGACCAATGTATCCCAGGCCAATGACTGAGATTCTCATGTTGTCCATCAAAGCTATCCACTCTTTCCTGATAAACGCCGACTCACGTTCGCTACGCGTATTCCATGTGGCGAGCTATATGAAGACGTGTTCCCCAAAATTGCCGTGCACTTCAACGTCCCCTAACGACAAAGCCTCCAAGTCGCTGAGACGCCATGTGTGTTGATGACTCTTGCGCACCTGAACAAAGTTAAACCGGTCGGCCGCGTATATCGAGGCTCCAGAAGCAACCACGCGGGACAAGAATTCGGTGTCCTCGCCCTGTTTCAATGCTGCAAACCGGATGTCAGTAAAAAGACTTCGCGGGGCCGTGATTGTCGGGCCCATGACATGATTGGCGAAACGATGCTCTTTGTCAGCGAATCTACGTAGCAAGACGTCCAGCCCTTCAATTCTCATGTAGTGGGCACCCTTGCCCACTACATCTGCACCGCTGAAACTTAAAGCGTTGACGAGGTCCTGTAAGTAATGAGGACCATAGAGATCGTCGTCGTCCATTTTAGACAGCACGTCGCCGTCGCTAGCATCTATCAACTCATTGAGACACTCGCCCAATGTTCGGTCGGCGAAACCATGAATAAGCTTTATCTCCTCTATGGCATAACGGCTCTGAAGGTTTTTGATTTCCTGAGCTGCAGGCTCGAACCCATGCGTCAAAATGACTAGCTGCCGGCTCTCGTAAGTTTGTTGTCCGAACTGACTAAAGACGTGGTCGAGTTGATAAGGGCGGTTGGTGGCAACTAGGCAAGAAACATACGGCGAACGAATCTCATCGCGCCGCTTTACGGTCTCCAAAATTGTAGACACTCGCTGCGTGTAAGTGTGTTGGGCCCAAATCCGACGTTGCGCGAGGTGGGCTGCGCGCTCGCCAATGTCTTCGTTTCGAATGAGTGCGCGTACCGAGTGCTGGGTCTCCAGCGCGTTGCGAGCTACCCACACTTCGTCCGGTGGAAAGAACTCTCCGATAGCAGCACTAGGCGCCGTAACGACAGGAGTTCCAGAAGCTTCAATCTCAAAAATCCGCCTCGCACACATGCTCGGCGAGTCTGTAACTGAATTGACATTGAGGAAAACTTTGTACGATTTGTATGCAGTGAGCATCTCTTCGTAAGGCAATTGACCTACAACGTATCCGGAGAAGTGGTCTGGAAATTGGTATCGTGGATCCCCACCGAGCATCCGCGAAAAAATCTCGAGACCGAAGCCTGTCCCCTTCGAGCCCGCGACGGCACCGGATAGCAAGTAGTCAAGTTGCGCGCGTCGCTCTGGATACTTATGCGTAAAGTACATCCCCGCAAACGCTATGCCCCGTTCATGCCAACCGTGGCTGGGGCGAACGGGGTTGTGAACTGCTGGCTGGGCCGCAAATGGCAGAACATCAACACGGTCATGACCAAGATCTCGAATATAGTCTGGGATCTTCCTCTGATCGCTTGTGAATACAACGTCGAAGAGTCGCGCAGCCCCTAAGAAGTCCTCGTAATGTGGGGGGTCCTCTTTGTTCCAGAAAACAGTGGGAATCCCTTGCTGCTGGCACCACTCAACGAGAGAAATGAGATCTTCGCTCGGGCCGTTGTTGCCTGTCAATTTGTATTGCCACGCGCCAGAATTTCCTGCCCACGCCGACTCCACAAAGAGCAGATCTGGGAGACATGATTCGAGCGTCTGCTTCCATGAACCTGGTTGGACTGTGATTGCGTTCCACTCAAAGCCAAACGCCATAAGCGAAAATTCGTCGAGAATGACTGCGACCGACAAATCTCTCACTGGGCCCCTACGCCGCTGTGGCACTGTTGGTTCGAAGCGTAGATTCTTTACACGCGACCCGAAGTTCAGGAAGCCTGATCGTCCCCGAACCACAGCAGACGGCTGTCGGCTTTCGGCTATCTGACGTTGTCGCCAAAGCTTGAACCCATCGACGCCTCCGGTTCGAAAATGCCAAGCTGCAGTTCTCGCGTTTCGCACCTTACGTCGAAGCGTCATTCGACCCTCCGACGTCCAGCTGCCCGCTCCAAAACCTGCACACGCTGAGTCTCCTTGCGCGCGGCTCGTTTCACACGGTCTGCTGAGGCGCTGTCGCCTTTTCGAAGGTGCCAAATGAATTTCTCATAAAGATCCACGACGCGATCCACCTCACCGTCCTGAATCATTTCGCCCTGATCAAGCCAAATCGCTCTGGTGCAGAGGTCCCGAATTGTGGGCATGCCATGGCTCACCAAGAATACGCAGCCCGCTCCTTCTCGCAACTCGGTCATTCGGCGGCGAGTACGCTCACCAAACTCTGCATCCCCAGTATTGAGCGCCTCATCCAAAATTAGAATCTCAGGATCGATGGCCGCAGCGATCGCGAATCGCAGCCGAGCGGACATACCCGAAGAATACGATTTCATAGGCAAATGGATGGAATTTTCCAGAGCAGAAAGTTCGACAATCGAATCAAATTTTTCCCGAATTTCTTTCTTGCTCATCCCCATAGCCAGACACCCCAACATGATGTTGGCATCGCCTGCCAAATCGGGAACAAGCGCCGCGCTGACGCCGAGGGAAATAGGAGTACTTGTAGCTAGCACACTACCCGTAGTGCTGGTCTCTTGTCCTCCGATCAAGCGCATCAACGTGCTCTTGCCGGATCCATTGCGACCAATTACACCTATGGATTCCCCATGCTGGGCAACCAATGAAATCGGTCGAAGAGCCTGCACGGTGACTCGCTTCTTGGGGTTCCACACACGAGACAACGCGCGCCGTGCAAACCCGGAATCGGGTCCATAAACGTTCTCCGAACTCCCCACCCGATAAGTCATGCTGACATTGTCCAAGACAACAGCTGGTGACGAAACGGAATAATCAACTACGTCCATAGCTTTCCTCCCCTCGCCAAAAGAAGATGAGTCCGACCGTCAGACTGGCCACTGCCCAAATTGCAAGTGTAAGCCACCTTGTCATGCTCGGCCACGTGTCATAGAGCAAACAATCGCGGACGATATCAAGAACGGCAAAAAGCGGATTTGCATGCATCAGATTCATCAGCACTGGATGGCCGGCAAAGCGATCGACAGAGAAAAAGACTGCTGACACGTACATCCATGCACGAAGTCCAAAACCAACCAAATACGACAGGTCAGGAATGACCGAGACCATCCGAGCCAGAAATAGAGATAACCCGAGGTGAAACATAACTTGCAATAATAGTGTCGGCAAAAGGAAAAGCCACTTCACAGAAATGGTCTCGGCTGGCGGGATCAGAATCACGAGAATCAGCATGATCAAAATCGTTGGAACGCTAGCCATGGCTTCCCTGACGTTAACAGCTATCGGTAACGTCGCCCGCGGAAACTTAAAAGCCTGAAGGATATTCTGATTGGAAACCATCGATCGAGCCGACGTCGTTATCGGCCGCGTACTGAACTGGAATAGAAAAATCCCGATTAAGAGATAAGAAATAAAATTTGGAATGCCTGCTCCTGTTCCGAGCATCACACCAAAAATTAAATAAAAAACCAAGCCATTTAGCAATGGATTGAGTAGCAGCCATGCACCGCCTAAACGATCTTTGGCGTTGCCGCTCAGCACACGCGCGCGTGAATCGTAGTATATGAAAAATCGGTAGTCCCATAGGCTCACTAGATAATCTAGGAAATTTGGTCGAGCCCCCACTCGGCGCAACTTCCTGATATTTACCGAAGTTGGAATGGGTACATCGACCGCTCCAGCTGTCTGTTTCATCAGCCTCCATTCTTTGTAAGTCGGTCGTATGCAGACAACGCTCGCTTAGCGTTCGCTTTCCAAGTTCGATCCAAAAGAGTCACTTGCCGAGCTCGGCGTCCAAGCTGGTAACGCTTTTGGGGTGAAACAAGTAGAGGGTCAATACTACTGGCAAGCGACGCCGGATTTTCCGCCTGTGCAAACATACCTGTTTCGCCTTCGGCCAGAAGTTCACGTAATGCTGGCAGGTCGCTCGCCACAACCGGACGCGCTGAAGCCATAGCCTCTACTGGCTTCAGCGGAGTTACATCTCTGGTGACCGAAGAATCAATGCGAGGCACCACAAACACGTCCAATGCAGCATGATAGATCGGGGTGAGATTCCGAGGTACCCTGCCAGTAAAAATCGTTTGAGCAGAAATACCCAACTCTTGTGCTAGGGCACGGAGGCTGGGGGCGGACACGCCGTCACCGACGATCAAGACACGCAATTTGCTGAAGCGCGGGATCAATAGCGCTGCAGCCCGCAGTAGTGTGTCCAAACCCTCATAATCAACAAGACTGCTGACCGTTCCGATCATCAAAGCGTCCTCAGCCAGGCCTAGCTGCCGGCGGGCATCCTGCTGAGTCATCGGTTCGTCGAGAAATGCACCACCAACAGCATTCGGCGCCACCAAAATATTAGCCGAATCAACCCCGGCATCCACGATATTGGCTCTCATAGCTTCACCTAGCGTCACTACAAGGTCCGCGCGCTTCATCACATCGGCTTCTCGTTCTCTAAACAATCTGAACCGTTCACTTCTAATGGCTTCCGGCCCACGAGTGGACGCCCATGTGTCAGCGAGCTGTCCCCGCACTTCATAGACCCACGGAATACCCAGTGCATCCGCTGCGGCTGCCGTAACCAGAGCGTTAGTAAAGTGAGTTGTTGTGTGTAGGACGCTCGCGCCGCGGCGGACTGCTTCATCCGCTACCAATTCCGCTTGCTGTTGAAGTCGCGCCGCCATACCCTCTTTCAGCCGTCCAGGGTTTATTCTCACATAATCAATACCGTCAACCGAGTCGGCACCAGAGGCCAGAACTTTCCCCACTTGGACCGGATAACCCAGCCTTGTGACGGCCGAGACGTTCCAACCCAAATCCCGCTGAGCGGTCAGAATTGAGTGTGTTCGCTGCGCGTAGCCACTTCCAGTGTGAGGTAGTGAATTGGTGAGAACGTGCATTACAGTGCGTTTTCTCGGTTGATGTTCTCTAGGGGTCAGAACCGGGAGGAAACCGGTGAACACCTTGAGTTCTGACTCAAGCCGCCGACGTTGAGAAGCGAGACGCTTCGCACTACGGCTGCCGCCGTGCTTCGCCTCTTCCAACTTCAAGTGTTCAACTGCGGCGGTCATCGCGCCGTCATACCAAAACCGCCGCGCGATAAAAGCAGCATGATTAGGCGCTTGGGCTCCGTTGAGGGCTAGCGAGTCAGCCTGCTCCAGGCACCCGGCTGCGAGCGCCAAGTCGGCGAGCCGAACGGCCGAGGACCCTGAAATTGATTTGGATAAGGCCGTGTCCAACGCGTTTTGCACACTAGTGATCTTCCCCAACGCGAAGTTGGCCAATATCGCCGCAAATGTGGTGGAATTCCGCCCTAGGAATCTCCCAGCTGCTGGCATGACTTTCCGCACCAGCCCTCCCGGGAGTCGCCGGATCACCTGAATCGCTAGAACTGCAGGATCGTCATTAAGGTGTTCTGACGCGGTGGCGGCTGCTAGCCGAAGGTTCTGTAACAGCTGTGGCTTAGCGGAAAGGGTCACCTGTCACCGGAGCTTCGTGCCAAAAGTTCATCAATCAGTTCCATATAGTGTTTGGCAGATGCACGAATTTCCGCATGGTCTTCCACCCAGTCGCGCCCCCTGCTACCTACGTCTAAGCGGCTCCTATCGTCCGCTAAGTCATTCCACAACTGCGCAATGGCTTCAACCGTGCTCGGGACTACGTCACCGGCGTCAGAATCAGAGATAATGCGTGCCGCTTCGCCACGTACCAAGGCTGTAACGTGACGCCCTACGGCCAGAACTTCGTACGTTTTAGAGGGAATAGTGGTCTCGAAGGACTTCCAGTCATCTCGTAGGGACACGATGCATGAGTCCGCCAGCTTGTAGGCTTCCAAAACTGCCTCACGTTTTACCGGGGGGTGAAAGGTGACTGGAGCGCCGATCTCGCGAGCGAGTTGTATTAGTCCTGGCCTGGCAACTCCATAACCCACCATGTGCAAGTGCATACGGCTACCAACCTTTGCAGCAGCCTGAACCATCAGCTCCAAACGTTGGCTTTCACCATGGTTGCCCAGATACAACACGTCTAGCTGTTCTTTGTCCACAACTGGTGCCGGAAGGAGAGGGACGGATCTCAAGTCCAGACCGTTGGGAACAGTCGCAACTTCGGCAACTCCACGTTCTAGAAGAGTCTTAGCAAAACCCTCAGTGACTGTGACAACCAAGTTTGCTTTGTTTTGCACAAACTCCACGGCTTTTTCTGCTAGAGACTTCACTTGTCCTTGAACTAGGCGTGCGTCGCGTGCCAAGTCCGGCCAAGCGTCCCGCATTTCCACTACCAATGGGACGCGGAAAATTTTGGCCACCACATGACCGGCAGCCAGAATTGGCAAGCTAGGCGCAGTGACAACAACTACTTCTGGGCGTCGCTGCATCATGGCAGCTGGGACGCTCAGCACTGCCGTGTACAGGTTGTCTATAAATCTGCCAACGCGGGTCTGAGCATGCCGTAAATACGGAACTCGCCGAATGCGTTCGCCATGTTCGCCCCGTTGATGACCCCAAGGATATCCGGCGTCTGCGCGCCGTTCCGTGCGTTTGCCGTTCGGGAAGTGCGATACGGGAGTAACTACATCTACTCGCCATCCGGCCGCTTGGAACTCCCGGACAAAGGAACTCCAGCGCCGTTGCGGGGGACTTTGGTCTGGCCAGTAACTGTGAGTAAGCAACATTACGTGCCGTATTTGGACGGGACGTTCTCCTACAGTGAAGCCTTCCAAGATGCCCCTACTTGCTCAGTGAGCCGGGTGCGCGAGTTCCCTTGGAATTCATTGCCCGGAAGTACAGAACCCCAAGACCAATAAGTACCACCACAACGATTCCCTGTGTGAGCGGCGACGTTACTGCTGCGGCAGCCTGGGTGGAGATGGTTTCAAGAGAAGGCAGCGCCGGGACAGCGTTCTGCTTGTTGGACGTAGCCGCGTCCACAACTGCCTGAGACTTCTTGGCGGCCAGCGTCTCTGCAGCAGCCCCCGCGTCAGAAAGAACTGGACCCAGTTCGGCCGGTTGTCCATCTGCAAGGGACGGGTCCAGAGCGAGGGCAAGGTCCGGACCGAGCGCAGCGGCCACATCAGCGGCGACGGCCCCCGGTAAATCAGTCTGGGTAGCCACCCCGGGGATGGTCTGAGCGGGAGGCTGCACTGCACCTGGGTTCGAAACTTGCCCACCAGATACAGCACCACTGGTTGACGATGGTTGCGGGGTTGGAACTATCCCACCGGTTGACGGCGCTGTTTCCGACGGATTCGTATCCACGGGAGCCGGAAGAGTTTCTACAGGTGCCTGCGGAGAGTCGCTGGGTGCTGGCACAGGCAATTCAACCGGTGTCTCGGGAGGGGCCGGAATATCCGAGGGCACCGGTTCGGCGGTAGGTGTTGCCAACGGGTCACCGTCCATGGGGGCAGTCTCGCCAGCAGTCGCCGGGTCTGAACTGACTGTATCCACTGTGGTTACAGATGCATCGTCAGCTATTGCCGCGCCAGCAGGGAGGAGCAATAGAGCTAAGGTCAAAAGGCCAGATGCCAACTTCTTGTTCAAGCGAAACCCCCCACACACGAAACTTCCCGATTTGTGCCCTAATTGGCCGCAGAGAAGGCGAAACACTTCATTGTACTAGCAATCTGGTTGCTTAGGACAAGCAGCCAGCGATGCTCAGCGATTGATACAGAGTTGAGACTCGGCATCCCCTTGTGTGGCATACACTGACCATGACCATCACAACACTGATTCCGGCGGGGTCCAGCCCGCGTTCGCCTATCACAGAGAGACGAGCGGTTGCACGTGAAAATTAGCCAAAGAACTTGGCCGACCATGCTTTACCAAGCTGGCAACGTTCGTTTGGAATCCTTACTGAGTCAAGCCGCATTCTTGGGGCTATATGGAACTGTTTCCTTGGTCACGGGCCTGAGCGAGCCGAATCTTTTGGCTACCGGCACGTTCATTTCTTCAGCCATCGTGGTGGCTCTGGCTACCGTCTGGACAGTTGCATTCAGGCCACAACGGTTAGGATCCGCAGCCGGCAATTGGTTGATCGCCGGGATTCCGGCTTTGGATTTGGCAGCCGTCGTAGTTTTGCGCAATGGGAACGGCCCTCTGGAACCTGTTTATGCCTTTGGCTACCTAGCGGTCATTCCCGCTTTCTGGCTTGGGTCAATCACAAAAGGTTGGTGGATAGGCTTGGGCGGAGCAGTGGCTGTTGCGCTCGTAGAAATCCCCCAACAGGGCATCGCGGAAACGTTGGATCATGCCACCGCGCAGTTTATGGCCGCCAATACTCTGATTCCCCTGCTGATTATTGTTTCCACGTTGGTGGCCCAAGGGCAACGTCACCAATTTGACGAACACCGCAAACTTATTGCTGCCCGAGAATGCGAGCTCGCTAAGAGTCTGGCTGAGCAAAAGCAAGGGCAAGAAGTGCTCGCAAAGGTATTGGACACCGTCAATATTGGCATCTTGGTGATCGACAAGAACGGAAAGGACGTTCTAGTCAATCCAGCCATGAGGAACCACCCAGTACTAGCTGGCAAGAATGAACAAACCATGGAACTTGAACTACGGCAACAGTTTTTGGACGCCGATGGAGTTACAGCAGTTGCCCCTGGGCATGGCCCAGTCAGTGCTGCTGTGCGCGGAGAAACTTCACGAGGACGAGTCTTCTGGATGCAAAGTCCTGACGGGGCCCGCTATGCAATCAGCATCTCGGCCACACCCATTGAGGATGACAAGGGAAACTTCACTCGATCAGTGGTTGCGCTGGATGACGTCACCGAATTCATGAACAACCTGCAGGCGAAGGACGACTTTCTTGCCTCGATCTCGCACGAGCTCCGGACACCATTGACCTCAATTGGAGGTTATCTGGAGCTCCTTCAAGACCAAACCGCTGGTACCGATACCAAATTCGCAAAGTACCTCGAGGCGATGGAGCGCAACGTGCGGCGTCTAAAAGTCCTTGTGGCTGATCTCCTCACGGCCGCACAGTTCCAGCGCGGAAGCCTAGAACTACGTCCCAGAGCGGCCGATTTGCAAACGATTGTCCGTCACGCAGCGGAGCAATTCCTCTCTCAAGCCATCGCTAAGGGGCTTCACTACACCGTTCAAGACGGCCCTGAGCTGCCAACGACTCTTGATGTTCAGCGCATGGGCCAAGTGTTGGAGAACCTCATTTCTAACGCCGTCAAGTACACTCCAGCAGGCGGAAGCGTCACAATCTCGGCCACGGCCTCTCCTGATACTAAAACTCTGGAGGTAGTGATTGAAGACTCGGGCGTTGGAGTGTCCACAGGCGATCAAAGCCACTTGTTTAGCCGGTTTTACCGGGCGACGTCTGCCGTTGAATCCAACGTTCCTGGAATAGGGTTGGGGCTTGCCATTAGCAAATCAATCGTGGAGGGCCACTGTGGAACTCTTGAGTTTCACAGTGTTGAAGGACGCGGAACTACCGTGAGAGTCGTTCTTCCGCAGCAGTAACAGCAGCATCACGTTCATCGCTGAAACCAGTCCGGGTCATGGTTCCCCATTCAGCAGCGGATCCACGCAGGGCTGCCCACCACCCTTGCAAGCGCCAAATGGCCGTCAACTGCCGGTAGCCGAAGTTCTCTACTACCGCAGCCAAAATACACGCCCAAAGATCCCGCCACTTGGTGTAGCGGTGGAACGATGCTTCTTCCACCACCAGAGCTACCAAGCTGACAAAAATTGCGTACACGTAGGACACAAGCAAAAGCAAGAGCGCATAGTGCGGATCCACTAGCCCCAACCACAAACCAAGTGGAACCAAGATGAGTCCCGAGAGCTCCAACGCTGGTGCGATCAACTCGAAGAGCCAATAAAACGGCAGGGCAATCATGCCAACCCGCCCGTACCGCGGATTCAGTGTCATGCCTCGGTACTGTGACAGAACTTCCCAAAGACCGCGGTGCCAGCGTCTGCGTTGGCGCGCAAGGACAGTCAAATTTGGCGGCACTTCAGTCCAGCTCACCGGCTCAGCAACAAACACAACCCGGTACCGCCGTTTAGAGTCGATCATTTTCTTGTGGATGCGCATCACAAGTTCAAAATCTTCACCAATGCAGTCCGGGTCCAGACCGCCGGCTTCGAGCAAAACGTCGCGCCGGAACATTCCAAAGGCGCCCGAAATCAGAATGAGTGCTTTGAGCTGTGACCATCCAGTTCGGCCCAAGAGGAACGCCCGGAGGTACTCAACTACTTGGATTCGGGCCACCATCTCCTTGGGCATACCCACCTGGACAACACGACCTGCAGAAACGCGGCAACCGTTAACCGCCCTCACCACTCCCCCAGTGGCCACCACATTTTCTGGGTCATCGGCAAAAGGTTTGGAAACGGTGAGGAGCGCATCGGGGTCAATCAGTGAGTCAGCATCCACCATCACCACTAGATCTTTGGCCGAAATGTTGATGCCTGCGTTAAGACTGTCAGAGCGGCCCGAATTTTCCTTGTCCACCACCGTCAGTGGAATTGCCGGATCGTTAGATCGCCAAACCCCCCTCAATGCACCCCTGACCGGAATGCGTTCCGGGACTTCACGGGCGTCCAACTCCAAGGAAAACGTCTCAATCAGCTTCTGAAGAGTGGCGTCCTTACTCCCGTCGTTGACCACAATGACTTCATGGTCCGGATAGCGGAGGTCCAACACGGAACGAACGGAAGTGGTGATGACCATTTCCTCGTTGTAAGCCGGCATCACCACCGATATACCTAGACTTAGCGGCGATCCTGCCACAGCACGCTCACCGCTAAAAAACGTCCTGCGCAGGTATGCGGCAAAGTTCGTTGAAGCGAGCCCAATCAGCACTAGATAGGAGGTGTTGATCACCAAAAAGTACAGCAACATGGGCCACGCAACGATGGCAAAAATGGTGGTAAGTATGCCGCGAGCAATTTCCATTACTGTGCTTTCACTTCGGTGTTTTGCGGCCAAATCGCCGTTGCGTATCGCACTTCAGGATCGGTGCTGGTAGCCAAGGCTGTACGGACGTTGAAAGTCCAAGCCTCTGGAAGCTGCATGAGCGCATGTGCCGCGGCCAGCCGTACTGCTGGAACCGCATCGTTCATCGCACGGTGAAAAAGTGGCTGAATGGCTGCGCTGCCATGTAACTGCCCCAGCGAACGGGCCGCGGCTTGACGCACCAATGCATCTGAGTCACCCAACAGCGTTATGAGCCGAGAGGACGCACCGGGGCTCTGCAAGTAACCAGCCAATTGGGCGGTGGTACGCCGGACGGCAGCGTCTGGATCCGTAAAGCCGTCGTCAATAGCTGTTCCTGAGTGCTCGGCGAGGTTCAACAGAGCCGAGGCGGCCACTGTGGTTGGCACACCTGAATCGCTTCTAAGCGCGTTCAGCAACGGCCTAACGGCACTGGGGTTTCCCGTACGGCCCAAAGCACGGACTGCCACAATCCGAACTTCAACATCCGGGTCTACGGCAAGGTCCAATAACGGCGCAAGGCTTTGCGGCCCAGCTGTTAGACCCAAGACTTCAGCGGCCCGTGCACGTACCACCGCATCCCTAGCATCTGCGTCCTTAACGGCGCGGTCGATGGTTCCACAGGCTTCAAGCAATTGGGTCAGAGACTCGGCGGCCTCGCCTTGGACTTCCACAAGAAGTCCCAAAATCGTTTTCTCTGCTGCAGCCCTTTCCGCCCTGCCGTGGGAGTTTAACTCCCGAGCAAAGGACTCAACTTCGTCCGGCTCAGCAACCGTTGCCTGCAAGATCAGCGAACGCGTCCGCTGCTCAAGCGCGGCAGCCCGCCGCGCGGTCAACTTTCGCGTGACTCGCAAGAGAACAAGGAGCAGCAACACTGCTGCTGTTGCTGCGGTACTTCCCACCAAAACCGCTACGACCACGGGGCCGGCCAGTAATGTCTGCACGTTTAGTTTCGTGCTATCAGCGCGTTTACCCGGACTAACAACTCACGTGGACTGAATGGTTTGGCTACATAGTCATCGGCACCAACAGCAAATCCCACTTCAATGTCACGTTCTTGAGTACGCGCCGTCAGCAATAAAACTGGTGTGGTGATTTCTGCGTTTCGCATGGCACGCAGCACGTCGATTCCGGACATTCCAGGCATCATCACGTCAAGAACGACGGCGTCGAACTCACCTGTGGAGGCGCTTTCCAGTCCACTAATACCGTCGTGCGCCGAGGTGACGAGATAGCCTGCCGATTCGAGCTTGATTCCCACCAAATCACGGATGTCCGCGTCATCGTCGACCACAAGAACTTTCTTGCCTGACATGTTGTACAACCCACTTCGTTTCGGCAACCCCCACGGTTGCATACGCTGAAATTCTAACGTGTACGGTGCGAGGTAGCACGGCGACTATCGGCAAGCGTGGGATCGCATTGGCCCGGTAGGCTGTTTAGGTGTCTTCTTCTCCTCGTTACCCCCGTACTGTTTCTCTTTTCGCTGTAGGCAGTCTGCTCGCGGCAGGGACTCTATCGGCTTGCTCACCAACAGTGAACGTTACTGCTGCCAAAGATGCTGCCAACCCCGAATGCGCCAAAATGATGGTGGCCTTGCCGGACACACTGGGGGATCAAAAGCTGCGTGCTACCAATGCGCAAGCGACCGCTGCCTGGGGTGATCCGTCCCAGGTTGTTCTTCGCTGTGGGGTCAATCCCCCTGGTCCCACCACTGATCGTTGTGTAACAGTCAATGGCGTGGATTGGGTCATCAAAGAAGGTAACCCAGCATGGACACTCACCACTTTTGGTCGCGTTCCAGCGACGGAGATTTTGATGGATCCGAACAAGATCAGTTCTGCTACCGTTTTGGCCGAGTTAGCAGCACCAGCGGCCAAGATTCCGGCAGGCAACAAGTGCGTTGGTCAAGAGGATCTTCAGAACTTACCCACTACTAAGTAGGTGCTCCGGTCAGTAGGAACTCTAGCGTAGGCCGGTCTTGCGCTCTAGCGCCAAAGCAATGAGCTCATCAATGAGGTCTGGGTAATTCATTCCACTAGCGGCCCACATCTGCGGGTACATACTCTTGGGAGTAAAACCGGGCATCGTATTGATCTCATTGATGATGAACTCCCCGTCCTCGGTATAGAAAAAGTCCACTCGGCTGAGCCCTTCAGCGCCTACAGCGTCGAACGCCTGCGATGCGAGCTCGCGAACGCGTGCAATGGCAGCATCTGGCAAGTCGGCAGGGCAGCTGAGGGCAGCTGCATTGTCCACGTATTTTGCTTCAAAATCGTAGAAGCTATGCGCGCCGGTAGCAACGGCAATTTCCCCCGGAAGGGAAGCTCGTGGCGCGTCAGTTCCTCGGCCCTCTAGGACTGCACACTCAATCTCACGGCCCACAATTCCGGCTTCAATGACCAATTTGGGATCGTGCTCCCGAGCCTGTGCAATTGCCTGGTCCAGCTCTTGAAGTGAATCAACTTTGGAAATTCCCATACTTGACCCGGCTCTAGCCGGCTTCACAAACACCGGAAAACCTAACGCCTCAACCTGAGCTCGAACCGCTGCTGGATCGTTGGTCCACTGACGGTCTGTGACGGCCACATAAGGTCCAACCTTCAGACCGGCTGCTTCGAAGACCACTTTCATAAAGTGCTTGTCCATACCCACAGCTGATGCCAGCACACCGGAGCCAACGTAGCGTGTGTCCGAAAGCTCAAGAAGTCCCTGAATTGTTCCGTCTTCACCAAAGGGCCCATGAAGGAGCGGGAAAACTACGTCCACCGTTCCCAGCTCAACCGGGACTTCATTGGGCGCGGCAACAATAAGTTGGTGCTCTCCACCAATTTCAGCCAGCGCCACCGTTTTGTCTGATGCCAAAACTTCGGGCGCCGCACCAGCCGCCAGTGACATGCTGCTGAGGTCCTCGTTAACAAGTACCCATTGCCCACTCTTAGCGATGCCGATTGGCACAACGTCGTACTTGTCCCGGTCAATGGCGCCGAGTACGCCCGCTGCCGTGACACAGCTAACGCCGTGTTCGCTTGAGCGTCCTCCGAAGAGGACAGCGACGCGCGGTTTGTTGGGATTGCTCACAAGATTTCCATTCATGTTTTCAGCGAACACGGGCACTACTACTGGCTGACTTCTGATTTGAGTTCCCTCGACAGCAACCGAGGGCCTAGCTCTTCTACTGGCAACCGGCCAGCAAGAACTTCAACCACTGCTGCAGTGATGGGCATGTCAATGCCGTGTTTCAACGCTAATTCAAACACGGCCTCAGCCGACTTGGTACCCTCGGCGGTTTGCGTCATTTGCTCTGCAAGCTCATCTTGAGAAAGTCCCTCGCCCAGCAGCCGGCCAGCGGTGTGGTTCCGAGAAAGTGGAGAGGAACAGGTTGCCACCAAGTCTCCCAAACCGGCTAGGCCGGCCATGGTTTGAGCGTGGCCACCCAGCGCCAGCGCAAGTCGTGATGTCTCAGCCAAGCCTCTTGTGATCACGGAGGCCTTTGTGTTGTCTCCCATGCGGCGGCCCTCGCAGATGCCAACAGCAAGCGCAATGATGTTTTTGACGATTCCCCCAATTTCTACACCCACCACGTCGGTGCTGGTGTACGGGCGGAAATATGGCGCAGTGCACAACGTCGCCAACCGGTGAGCCAGATTCTCGTCCTCGCAAGCCACCACTGAGGCGGTCGGTTCACAGCGGGCGATTTCCATAGCCAAATTTGGGCCGGAGATCACTGCTACACGCTGAGCGTCTATACCAAGCTCGTCAACAATGACTTCACTCATTCGCGCATCAGTCCCCCGTTCCAGCCCCTTCATCAGGGAAACTACAACGGCCCCGGGCGCTAACAACGGTTTCCAGATCCGAAGTTGAGCTCGCAACGATTGAGCGGGGACGGCCAGCACAACGATGCCCGCGCCATCAAGAACCTCCGCAATATCAGCTGAGGCACTGATGTTGCTTGGGAGTTGAGTGTCCTTGAGGTACTGCTGATTAGTGTGTTCGGAGTTAATCTCTGCGGCAATATCTGGCCGTCGCGCCCACAACTGAACTTCTCGAGTGGCCCCGGCACTGAGTGCAGCATCACCCAGAACTTTCGCGAAGGTAGTTCCCCAGGAACCGGCACCAAGCACCGCGACTTTAGCTACGCCGTCGTTCACCACTGTGTGGTTTCCTTGCACAGGCTGTGCAGGGCTCATTCTGTTGCTCCCGGCTTTGTGGCGCGTTGATTCTCGCCTCGATCACCAACCCTGCCGTGGGCGCTTTGGCCGTGCTGCGCCGGATCCCAGCGTTCCTCCGGTGCTTTTTCGCCGCGCAGTTCCTCGAGTAATACTGTGATAGCGTCCATGATCTTTTCAGTGGCCGCAGTGAGCGTGGCTTTGTCCATGGGGCGGCCTTGGAACTCGCTAAGATCTACGGGGTCACCCACCAAAACGCGCGAAGTCTTGCGCGGAAAGACATGAAGACGCTTGCCATAACGCGGGAACACCTCATGGGCGCCCCATTGGGCGATCGGCACCACCGGAACGCCAGTCTGCAGCGCTAGCCGAGCGGCACCGGTCTTGCCTTTCATCGGCCACAAATCGGGGTCACGGGTGAGGGTGCCCTCCGGAAAAATAACAATGGAACCGCCGCCATCAACAACTTCTTGGGCAACCGTTAAGGAACCATTAGCTCCAACCCCGGTGCGTTCGACAGGTATCTGCTTGCAACTACGCAACAGCTTGCCAAAGACCGGGACATCAAAAAGACCGGCCTTGGCTAGGAAGTGAGGTGGGCGTTTGTTGCTATAAAGCATGTGACCAACCGCCACTGGGTCTAATTCGGTGCAGTGATTCGGCACAGCGATGAAGCCACCCTCCGGTAGCTTCTCCAAGCCCCGCCAGTCCTTGCTCATCAACGCGTTCATGATGGGGCGCAGGACGCCAGCCAAAAATGCGAAAGTTGCTCGGGCCGTTAAAGTTTCACTCACAGTTTTAGAACCCTACTTTGTGGTGGTCAGATCAAAGTCGGCGCCCAAGGCAGCCAACTTGTCCGTAAAGTGCTCATAGCCTCGGTTGATAATGTCAATGCCGGTCACCCGAGATGTTCCTGTGGCGGCCAGCGCTGCGATTAGGTGGCTGAATCCCCCTCGGAGATCGGGAATATCAATGTCAGCGCCCTTGAGCTGGACTGGACCCGAGATCACTGCTGAGTGAAGGAAGTTTCGCTGCCCAAAGCGGCACGGAACACTGCCCAAGCATTCGCGGTGCAGCTGGATGCTGGCGCCCATTCGAATCAGGGCATCGGTAAAGCCAAAGCGGTTCTCATATACCGTCTCGTGAACAATCGACACACCCTCGGCCTGAGTCAGCGCGACTACAAGAGGCTGCTGCCAGTCCGTCATAAAGCCTGGGTGCACGTCCGTCTCAAGTACTAGAGGGGACAGCTTTCCGCCCGGGTGGAAGAACCGGATGCCATCATCGGTGATGTCCATTCCGCCGCCGACTTTTCGGTAGGTGTTCAGGAAGGTCATCATGTCCCGCTGGTTGGCACCCTCAACATAGATGTCACCCTTGGTAACCAGCGCGGCGGAGGCCCAAGACGCGGATTCGTTGCGGTCCGAGAGCGCTTTGTGCTGGTAACCGCCGAGTTCTTTGACACCCTCAATGCGGATGGTGCGGTCAGTCTGGACGCTAATAATCGCGCCCATCTTCTGAAGCACAGCAATAAGATCGATGATTTCCGGCTCAGTCGCTGCACCGCTGAGTTCAGTGATGCCTTCGGCGCGCGTGGCGCTCAGGAGCACCTGTTCGGTTGCCCCGACGCTGGGGTACGGCAAGGAGATCTTGGTCCCGTGCAGGCCTTTGGGTGCGGAAATGTGAATGCCACCGGGGCGCTTCTCCACCACGGCGCCGAATTGGCGCAACACATTTAGGTGGTAATCGATAGGGCGGTCACCGATTTTGCAACCGCCAAGGTCAGGAATGAATGCCTCGCCAATGGCGTGGATCAAGGGACCGCACAAAAGAATGGGGATTCGCGAATCGCCAGCGTGAGCATCGATAGCTGAGGTCGAGGCGGTTTTGGCGTTTTTGGGATCCAAAGTGAGATCCCCTGTGGCAGAGTCCTTCACTACGGAAACGCCGTGTAGCTGCAAGAGGCTGGTAACTACTTCAACATCCTTGATCTCTGGGACGTTGCGCAGAGTGGAGGGCTCGTTGCCGAGTAGCGCCGCGACCATCGCCTTAGGAACTAAGTTCTTCGCGCCACGCACGGAAACTTTGCCGGAAAGCGGCACGCCGCCGCGGATAGTCAGAACACTACTCATAGATACCAGTTCCTTACAGTCAATGGCCTCCCATACGGGCTAAGGCCTCAACCAAGCATAGAAGCTGGGGTTGGCAATTCGAAACACCGCGGCCCTGCGTCGCCCAGCACCTTAGATAGGGCTCCAACCTTGGCCATTGAAATTGGCGGCTCTCCCTAGCAAATACTCAGCATCTATGGTGACAGCAGGGCCCGGAATCATATTCCGGGCCCTGCTGTACTCTGCTAGCTCTTGACCGGCAGCGTCTTCGGTTTGAAATCAGGCCGTGTGGCTTCGAAGGCGGTAATGTCCGGCTCGTGTTGGAGGGTCAGGCCGATGTCATCCAACCCTTCGAGCAAACGCCAGCGTGTGTAGTCATCTACTTTGAAGGGCGCAACAATGTTGCCGCACTCCACGGTCTGGGACACCAAGTCAACTTTGACTGCCGTTCCCGGCGCATGCTCGAGTTCTTTCCAGATCTGCTCGATGTCCCCTTGGTCCAACTCTGCAGCCAGTAGGCCTTGCTTTCCGGAGTTGCCGCGGAAAATGTCTGCAAAGCGGGAAGACAAAACGGCTTTGAAGCCATAGTCCTTCAGTGCCCACACTGCGTGCTCGCGGGAGGACCCTGTTCCAAAGTCGGGGCCAGCAACAAGAACTGATCCCGTAGTGTACGGCTCTCGGTTGAGGATGAAGTTTTCATCCTTACGCCAGCCAGCAAAGAGGGCGTCTTCAAAACCGGTGCGGGTGATCCGTTTGAGGTAGACGGCGGGGATGATCTGGTCAGTGTCTACGTTGCTTTGGCGCAGCGGGACGCCAACGCCGGTGTGAGTGGTGAACTTTTCCATGGGAACTCCTGGTCTGTGTCTGGAAGTCTCAGGCGGCGTGAGACGCAGCGCTGGCAGCGGACGTGATGGGATCCAAGTCCGACGGCGAGCTGAGCGTTCCGCGGATGGCGGTAGCGGCAGCAACCACGGGAGAAACCAAGTGGGTACGGCCGCCCTTGCCTTGACGGCCCTCAAAGTTTCGGTTGGACGTGGATGCGCAGCGCTCCCCTGGTTCTAACTGATCTGGGTTCATACCCAAACACATCGAGCAACCGGCAAATCGCCACTCAGCGCCGAAGTCTTTGAAGACTTGGTCCAAGCCTTCGGCTTCTGCTTCGAGGCGAACCCGCGCCGAACCCGGCACTACCAGCATCCGAATGTTGGGATCCTTTTCACGCCCGCGAATAATATCCGCAGCCGCACGCAGGTCCTCAATACGAGAGTTGGTGCACGATCCCAAAAAGACAGTATCCACACGGACCGACTTCATGGGAGTACCAGGAGCCAAGTCCATGTATTGGAGAGCACGCTCTGCCGCTGCTTTGGCGTTCTCATCGCCAAAGTCTTCGGGGTCCGGAACGGATTCGGACAGCGAGACACCTTGGCCAGGGTTGGTACCCCATGTAACAAAGGGTTCCAGTGTGTTCGCGTCGAGGTCCACTTCAACGTCAAAGACTGCGTCCGCGTCAGTGGCCAAGCTGTCCCAGTATTCAACTGCGGCATCCCACTCAGCACCAACGGGTGCGTGCGGGCGGCCCTGGACGTAGTCATAGGTGGTCTGGTCAGGCGCCACCATGCCTGCGCGTGCACCAGCTTCGATGGACATGTTGCAGATAGTCATACGAGCTTCCATGGACAGCGCCCGAATGGCGGATCCGCGGTATTCCAGCACGTATCCCTGACCGCCGCCGGTGCCGATCTTGGCGATAACAGCCAAAATGATGTCCTTGGCTGTAACGCCCGGACGCAATGTGCCTTCGACATTGATAGCCATGGTCTTGAAAGGCTTGAGCGATAGTGTCTGGGTGGCCATCACGTGCTCCACCTCAGATGTACCAATACCCATTGCCAGCGCACCGAACGCTCCGTGGGTAGAAGTATGTGAGTCACCACAGACCACCGTCATACCCGGCTGAGTGAGCCCCAACTGGGGACCCACCACGTGAACAATGCCCTGTTCCGCGTCTCCCAAGGAGTGCAGGCGCACACCGAACTCGGCGCAGTTGTTACGCAAGGTTTGAATTTGCGTACGGCTGGTCAGATCAGCAATGGGCTTGTCGATCTCCAAGGTAGGAGTGTTGTGATCCTCTGTGGCAATGGTGAGGTCCGGGCGGCGCAGCTTGCGCCCAGCCAAACGGAGCCCCTCGAAGGCCTGAGGTGAGGTCACTTCATGAACCAAATGAAGGTCGATGTATAGGAGATCTGGCTGAGCGTTGGCGCCCTCACCTTCGCCCTGGCGCACCACGTGCGCGTCCCATACCTTCTGGGCCAGTGTCTTTGCCACGGCCAGCTCCCTTCACTGCTTACGGATGTGTTCTTCAACTGAACCAGCAGCACAAGATGTTTTACTAGCTCAACGATTTGCATCTCAGATAATGAGACGGCAATATCATTGTATGGACAACTCAAGTGGAGTCGGCGTGATCGACAAGGCAGCCCAAGTACTCGACGCACTCGAGGCTGGGCCCACTACATTGGCGCAACTCGTTGCTGCCACCGGATTGGCACGCCCCACGGTGCACCGCCTGGCTTTAGCATTGGTCCATCACCGCTTGGTCAGCCGAGATATTCAAGGCCGCTTTGTCCTGGGCAGTCGGCTAGTGGAGCTCGCTTCTGCAGCTGGTGAAGACCGTCTGATCGCCTCCGCCGGTCCGGTACTTCTGCAATTGCGGGACGCTACCGGCGAAAGCGCACAAATCTTCCGCCGGCAAGGCGAATGGCGCGTCTGCGTCGCTTCCGCTGAGCGCCCTATTGGTTTGCGGGACACCATCCCCGTCGGCACTCAACTTTCTATGAAGGCAGGCTCCGCTGCCCAAGTGCTGCTCGCCTGGGAAGACCATGACCGCTTGCTCCAAGGTCTCCAAAACGCACGGTTCACACCCACCGTCCTAGCGGGCGTCCGCCGTCGTGGTTGGGGACAAAGCCTAGGCGAACGTGAACCTGGCGTTGCCTCTGTTTCTGCCCCCGTTCGTGGCCCCTCGGGAAGAGTCATTGCAGCAGTGTCAATCTCTGGCCCCATCGAGCGGCTGACACGCCAGCCCGGCCGCATCCATGCTGAAGTTGTGTGCAACGCTGCGAGAGTTCTCACGGAAGCTCTGCGAAAAACGAACGACTAGCCCCCAACAAACGGCGAAGCACCTAGGCTGACTCCATGAGTACTTTTGCCGTATTTCTGCGGGGCATCAACGTTGGTGGTATCAACATCAACATGGCTGCCCTTGCCCAAGCCCTCAGCGAACTGCACGTGAGTAAGGTCAAGACATTGCTGGCCAGCGGAAACGTTGTGTTGAGCACCGAACTCTCAGCAGAGGAACTCAAAAACAGTGTAGAGACCCAGCTGCGCAGCGAATTTGGCTACGACGCTTGGGTGATAGTTGTCTCTGCGGCAGCTCTGGCCGAAATTGTGGCCAAATGTCCCTATCCGGCAGACAACAAAACCACTCACAGCTACATCACGCTCGCCTCCAATGCAGAGGTTCTGGATGAGCTCGCTGAGGCCTGCCAAAGCGTAGCTGCCGCCGATTACCAACGGCTTTCCGCCGAAGCGCTAGCGTGGCTGGCGCCGGCCGGTGGCACCTTGGAGAGCCCCATCAGTAAACTCACGGCGAAAGCGCGCTACAAATCCAGCACCACCACACGCAATCTGCGCACACTGATCAAAGTCCTGGACGCTACCGCCCGCGCGCAGTCTTGAGCGCTTTGTTGAAGGATTTCAGCCGATTCACTTCCAAATCCACTGGCTCCACAATCTCGCGTTGAGCCACGGCTCGGATGGATGCCGCCAGCTTTTTACGCGCTGATGCTGCACGCGCCCGGGCTGCACCAGCGGCAAACACCTTGCCCAACATCGCTAGCAAGATTCCCAGCGCCACTCCCCCGGCAATCATCAATGTGGGGTAAGGCCAGCCTTCAACTCGCGGGACTTCAGGAACAGGCATTTGTAAGTAGCCCAGGACTGCCAGTACACCCAACCAGCCAAGGCCACCTACTGCGGTGAGCAGAGCGAGCCATTGGAGCACGTTGAAGATCCCCCACCACCAGGACTTGCGTTCAGCCTTTAAATCCGTTGAGGCAATGGCATGATCCAAGGCGCCGGGCAGCTTCTCGCGGCCTTCACGGGCCGCCCCGCGGATGGCATTCCGCCACGGCCCTGGGGCGCCTTCGGAGGCAGCATCGGCAAAATCGCGGACGGCAGAGTCTGTTCTGGCGCGTTCCGCGGCGCTCGCCTTTGGAAGCGAGGTGCGGTTGGTGTCTGCTGCAGCACCCACGCGGCGAAGATTCAGCCTGCGTAGCGGATCGGCCCTCAATCCGATCATCCACCGTGTGACCGGCCAACCGGTACGCGCGGTGGACTCGCGTTTGTAAGAACGTGCGACGGCGTCCACCACCACGTGCACGTTTGCCGCCGTGGCGAGTTGTTCAGTTAGCCGGTCTACGATTCCAGCCTTAATTCCGGCAGCGTCACCTTCACCGGCTGCGCCGGCCAGTTCGTCGGCGGCTCGTGCCACATCGGCAGAGAGCCGTTGGGAGATTGCTTCCCGCGCCTGAACCACTTGGCGGATTGATGCGCGCACTTTGTCGACACCAGCGCCGGTGAGTGCCGAGGCGCCAAGTACCTTGACCGTCCCCAGACCGTCACGTTTGAGGATGCCTTGAAGGGATTCCAACACATGGGGAACCTCAGCGGCTGGCAATTTGTCGATCTGGTTGAGTACAACGAGCGTTACTGCCCCGTGTGAGGCCATGGGTGTCAGGAACTCGTTGTGGACTGCGGCGTCGGCGTATTTCTGTGGGTCTAATACCCAGACGAGGACATCAACCAAACCCACCATTCGTTCCACCACCGCACGGTTCGCGGCACTGGTGGAATCGAAGTCCGGCAAGTCTAGGAGGATCAGCCCGGTGCTTTCATCGGCGAAGCCATCAACTGCTTGGGCGTGGTGCCTTTTGTTAACCTGCAACCAGTCCAACAGCGGTTCGCTGCCCTCGACTCCCCATACGCTGGCAAGTGGTTCCGACGTCGTGGGCCTCCGCGCCGCCGCGGTGGCAATTTCTGCCCCGTTCACTGCGTTGAAGAGCGATGATTTCCCACTTCCAGTGGCGCCGAAGAACCCCACCACGGTGTGGTCCGCTGACATTGACCGGCGGGAGCTTGCCCGCTCGAGCAAGGCCAAGGTGGAATCCAAGGTTGCATCCGGCAAAACTCCACCGGCAAGTTCACGGGCTGCGTTGAGTCCCTCTAGCCTGCGCTGGAGCGCCGAGGATTCTTTGGCCACTGAGTGCCGGCTCATGCTTGTGCCGCCAACCGTTGCAAGGCCTCAGCGTGTTTGCCGAGCTCCGCCGCTGGAGTCCCAACACGTAGGCGTTCCAAGAAGCGCTGTTGTTCGGCCACCAGGAGTGCCTCGCACCGCGTTTGAAGGTCCTCCCGGGCTTTCTGAGCTAGGCGGCGTACTGCATCTTCACCGAATACTGCTTCGAGAACGCGCTGCCCAACCACTGCGGTGCCACCGGCTACACCAATCTCAAGTCCGGTCAGGCCCGCTGTCATGGAGAACACCACAATCATCAGGGCGGCGCCGAGTCCATTGACCCCAAAAGAGAGCCAACGGGCTTGGTTACGTTTCCCTTGGCCTTCGGTACTGATGAGTTCCATCAGGGAACCCTGCCACGCACGGATCTCTGCCGCTGCACGCTCCGGGAAGTTCGCGGATACGCCGGAGAGGTCATCTGTGCCTAGCAGGTGGCGCCCTGCAGGGTCTTGACGCCAGCGTTGGTCTGCATCTTCTGCAGCGTTGGACGCTTCATCAACAATGACAGCCTGCAGCCCTGTTTCGATGGCGGTCTCAACTTTGACGGCAGGAGCCGGTTGGCCTCTAAAAAATGCGCCGAGTCTGTCTCGCAAGCGGCCAACATTTTGCTCCAAGGTACGGAAGAACTCGCCGGTGCCTACAAAGTCTTGCCAACGGGCCAGTACTTCTCCACGAAGTAGAGCGCCGTCTTTGGTTGCCGCGAGGATACGTTCCACGGCGTCAGAATAGGAACTCCGTACATCTTCAGCAAGCTGCTGCCCAGCTTTGTCCTCAGCTTCGGCAGCTTGAGCTACTAGCTCTACGGTTCCGCTCAGTGCCTTGACGGTTCCGTTGAGGGTGCGCCTGGCAATATCTGCCCGGCCAGCAGCGTCCTTGGCTAAGGTCTTGAGCCAATCAAGTAAGGGGGCCACGGTCTCCGCGGGCAGCATTCCCAAGTTATCTAGCGGGACCTCGGGCACCACAAAAAGCTTCGCGTCCGCGAGGCCTTGCTTGGCCAACATGGAACGCAAATCTTCGCTGACCTCGGCCTCCGCAGCTGGCGGGACCCGGTCCAAGATCACGGCGACCATAATGTCCCTAGAAGCGGCGTCCAAAAGGAGCTTCCACGGGACAGCATCGGCATAACGATTGGCGGTTGTCACAAAAACCCACAGATCCGCAGCAGCAAGCAATTGTCCTGCGAGTTGCCGGTTGTCATCTGAGATCGAGTCAACGTCCGGTGCGTCCAAGAGCGCTACGCCCTGTGGGACCGCCGAGTCTTCAACGAGTACCAGAGACGAAATGGCTGCAGCGTCAGGGGTTGCACCAGCTTGGTTAGCGGGAATGGGTCCGTCAACCTTCACTCCACGGATGCGGCTAAGGTTCGGCAGCACACGTTGATCAGCGAACCACAACCCGTCCGCCGGGTGGTGCAGCAAAATTGGTTGACGTGTTGTGGGGCGAATAGCCCCGGCCCGAGTCACTGGGTGCCCCACCAGAGCATTAACCAGCGTTGACTTCCCGGCGCCAGTTGAGCCTCCCACCACAGCCAATAGCGGGGCGTCCAAGCTTCGGTAGCGAGGAAGAATGTAGTCATCCAATTGAGCCAGTGCCGATTTGGTGGCAGCCCGCGCTTTGTCTGTACCTGGCAGTTCAAGTCCCAACTTCACCGCAGCAAGTTCTGAACGAACAGTCTCCAAGAGAGCCACGGCCGCGGCAGAGGAGTCGGCTGCCTTGCTTGATGTGTCATTGCCTGGCACGGCAGCAGGTAGGTGCGGTGGTCTTGACGGCGGTGGGCCGGCACTATTGCTTGTGGTCACAGCATCATCATGCCAGCCAAGGAAGCATTTTTGGTGAAGGTGAGCTTGGTCAACAAAATAAAAAGAACCTCTGATCTACGTTTCCGTAGATCAGAGGTTCCGTTTGTGACCCCAGCGGGATTCGAACCCGCGTTACCGCCGTGAGAGGGCAGCGTACTAGGCCGCTATACGATGGGGCCTTGCACTTTTCAGCTCAAGAAGTTTCTCACATCCTGAGCTGCGGTTCAAATCGACAATTCGATGTAAACCACTCAAAAATCCTACAGAAATCTGCGAATTTTCAAGAGCTGGGATACCAGGACTCGAACCTAGAATGACGGTACCAGAAACCGTAGTGTTGCCAATTACACCATATCCCAATGGCACTTTCCGGGCTTCCGCGTTGCAGCTTCATGCTGCTCTGCGCCCGTCAGCACGAGTAATTACTTTACCTGCCATCGACCGTTGGCACAAATCGAGAACTGGGTGGGGCGGCCAATCCGGACGCCCAAAAAACGCACCAGCTCTCCAGGTGATTCCACCTAGGCCCTTGCGCATGCCCAACGGCCTGGTTTACTCTCGGTAAGTTACCAACTAGTAACCACAATCCCCCACACTCCTCAGTGGGAACGTTTGAGCAAAACGGGCTGTAATCCAGATCACAGTCTTTGGCCGTCGGGCAACGTCGCCCGGCAGAACAGTTAGGGAGCGTCAGTGTCGACTAGCCGAGCAGCAGCTTCTGCATCAGCCAAGAACCGGACCAGGCCACAGCAGATCGCCATCATTGTGTTGTCCCTTCTGCTAATCCTCTTTTTGGCCTTTTATACCTATCTCACAGGCCAGGTGGCCGATGGAGCCGCCCGGCTCAAAGAGGGGGCCGGACAGGCAGCTTCCGGTTCCGTGCAGCTGAAAGAAGGAGCAAGCAAACTTGCTACTGGCGCCGGTGAGGCAAACAAAGGATCCGGACAAGTCAAGGATGGGGCCGGGCAGCTGAACTCTGGCGCCGGGGAACTCAACTCCGGGGCAGCACAACTGAATGCTGGAGCTGGCAAAGTCTTCAGCGGCGTGCGTGACCAGCTGGCCCCCGGAGCGGACAAGTTACACGCAGGAACCACCAAGCTTCAGAATGACGTCATCAACAAGCTAGTACCGGGCGTTTACAAGGTGGATGACGGCGCCCAGCAACTTAAGTCAGGCGCTGTTCAGCTCTCTGCCGCTTTGACTCCGACGGCGTCAGGCAAGGCGCCGAATAACCTCGCCGATGGTGCCGGACAGATCGCTACTGGTACTAAACAACTTGCAACAGGTACGGGCCAATTGGCCACCGGCACAAGCCAGCTCGCCACGGGCGCAAGTCAAGTTGATGCTGGTGCCGGGAACCTTAGCGCTGGAACTGTCACCCTTAAGCAGGGCACTGCTCAGCTGGCTGCGGGAACTCAGCAACTCAAGGGTTATCAAGGTGCAGGTGGTGATCCCACCAAGGGTGATGGACTCGCTGCTTTGAGCCAAGGCTTGGACCAACTGGAACAGGCTGCCAATGGGGCTCAGGGGATTGTGCCGTTGGGATTGCTGAAGGACAAGATCGCCAAGCTAGCCGACGGTGCCCGCCGCGCGTCCGCGGGAGCTGGCCAACTTGATGCCGGAGCGGATCAGCTCAACGCTGGCGCCGCCGAACTCAGCAATGGTGCCGCGCAGCTCAAGGCAGGAACCGCTCAGCTGAACACTGGAGCCACCCAGGTCAACGACGGCGCCCAGCAGGTCAATACGGGTGTTGGCAAACTCAACACCGGTGCCGGTCAGTTGGTGGCAGGATTCGCCACGCTTGACCAAAAGCTGAACAGTACGGATCCTGCAGCACCTGGAATGGTGATGGGAACGTCTCTGTTGGCTGACGGCACCACCAAAATCCGTGTGGGTATGGACGGTGTTCCGGGAGACCCGGACAGCCCCGGCCTGATTTATGCTGCGAATAACCTACAGGATGGAACCGCCAAACTCTCTGCTGGAATCTACGGTTCCGGTAACTCCTCCAACCCCGGGCTACTGGCTGGAACAGAAGCGCTTTCTGACGGTTCCACCAAGCTCGCTGACGGAACGGTGAAACTTAAGGATGGCACCACCAAGCTGGCCGATGGAACTGTGAAGTTGGCGGATGGCAATGGCCAGCTGGATGACGGCTCTGGCAAGTTGGCCGATGGTGCAAGCAAGTTGGCGGACGGAAACAAACAAATCGCAGATGGCACCGACTTGCTGTATTCGAAGGTCTCGGCAGTGTCGCCGTCGAGTCTCTTTACTGGGCCCGGCGCAGCACTCTTGCTCGTGGCGTTGCTGGTCATTGCAGCGATCGCTGGCTTCCTGATATTGCGCAATCGCGCTAAGAAAGCAGCTGTCTAATCGGCCGCTAAAGACCTAGCCCAAAGGCAGAAGGTCAAGCAACGAAGAAACCGTGGAGCCATCACCGTGGCCCACGGTTTCTTCGTTAACCCTGGTGTTTGAATCAGGGCTGTTACCGGAGCGATTGAGCCAGACTCCGCGCAAACCCGCAGCTGTGGAACCAACACAATCGATCAGACGGTTATCCCCCACATATAAGGTTTCAGCTGGGGAACCGCCCAAAAGCCGAACACCTTCAAGGAAAATCGCAGGATCTGGTTTTGCCACACCTACAGTGTCAGTTCCCACCAAAACGGCTATCCGCTGGAGCCCGGCGCGGTCCAGCTTGGCCCGCTGATATGAGTGGACGTTATTACTCACTGCGCCGTAAGGAATTCCGGCAGCATCAAGCGCATCCAAAAATGGGTGGACATCAGCGAAGGGCCGCACGTGCGCTTCTTGAATTGACGCGTAGTGGCTCACCCAAGCAAGCTCGGCGTCCTCCCCAGGCATGTGCACCCCAAAGTGCGCCAAGGCTGTGCGGCCACGCAAAACCCGTTGCTCCTGAAAGCTCAGCTCGCCCGCAAGATACCGATCATAAATATGCGTGGTCTCATGAGTGAATATCCGGAAGAAATGATCCCACCCAGACGCGTCCAAGCCGGGCAACAAATGCTCGCTGGCTGTGCGCAAGCCGGTGGTCATGGCGAACTCAAGATCCACCAGGGTGTCATCAATGTCCAGCAGGACGCCGGTCACCCGACCGGCGTCCTGCTGGAACACTTCAAACTCGCTCATGACTTTGGCGCAGCAAACTATCCGCGGAAAGCCTTGAGACGGTTCAACGAGGACTCTTTGCCCAAGATCACCATGGACTCAAAGAGTGGCGGAGAGATTCGGCGTCCGGAAATTCCTGTCCGAACCGGTCCAAACGCTAGCCGCGGTTTGATCCCCATGTTCTCAACCAGCGCAGTCTTCAACGCCGTCTGAATACTCTCAGCGCTCCAGTCCTCCACCGGCTCCAAAGCTGCCAAAGCAGCGTCCAGAACCTCGGACAAATTCTCCGGCAGACCCTTCTTAGCGTCTTCCGCGATGTCAATCTCGGCGTCGTTCTTAAACAAGAAGCCCAACATCTCAGGCGCCTCACCCAACAAGGTGATGCGCTCCTGAATCAGCGGTGCGGCCTCGGTGAGGATCTGCTCCTCACGCTCGCTTAAGGTCTCCCCCAGTACGCCAGCTGCCTGCAGGTACGGAATCAGACGGTTGCGGAAGTCGGTGGCTTCCAACAGGCGCACGTGTGTGCCGTTGATAGCGTCAGCCTTCTTCTGATCAAAGCGGGCCGGGTTGGCCAGAACATCGTGGATATCAAACTTCTCCACGAGCTGCTCCACACTGAAAATGTCCTCATCGGCGCTCAAAGACCAGCCCAAGAGAGACAAGTAGTTCAGCAAACCTTCGGGGATAAAGCCCTTATCGCGCTGCAAAAACAGGTTGGACTCGGGATCGCGCTTGGACAGCTTTTTGTTGCCCTGGCCCATCACGTACGGCAAGTGACCAAAGAGTGGCATGTACTTGGCCACTCCAATGTCCACGAGCGCCCGGTACAGGGCAATCTGGCGCGGAGTGGAGCTGAGCAAGTCCTCGCCGCGCAACACGTGGGTGATACCCATCAACGCGTCATCCACCGGGTTGACCAGCGTGTACAGCGGTGCACCATTGGCACGAACCACTGCAAAGTCGGGAACCGAGCCAGCCTTGAACGTGATCTCACCACGGACGAGGTCGTTGAACGTCAGATCTTCATCCGGCATCCGAACGCGCAGCACCGGCTGGCGTCCCTCAGCCTTGAACGCTGCAATCTGCTCTGCACTGAGATCGCGGTCAAAACCGTCATAACCAAGCTTCGGATCGCGGCCAGCAGCCTTGTGGCGAGCCTCGATCTCTTCCGGGGTGGAGTACGACTCATAAACGTGACCCGCTGCAACCAGCTTGGCAATCACGTCCTGATAAATGTCCGAACGCTGTGACTGACGGTACGGCTCATGCGGGCCGCCAACCTCAACGCCCTCATCCCAGTCAATGCCCAACCACTTGAGGGCATCCAACAATTGGTGGTAGCTCTCCTCAGAATCGCGCGCCTGGTCCGTGTCCTCGATACGGAAAATGAGCTTTCCACCCGTGTGACGAGCGTAGGCCCAGTTGAACAAGGCGGTGCGAATCAGACCCACGTGAGGGGTACCAGTGGGCGAGGGGCAGAAGCGCACCCGAACTGGCGTATCTTCGGTGACGGTGGGGATGGCCGAATTGGCCGCAAGAGAGGTAGTCATAGTGACTCCAACTTTACGCCCCTAGCGGCGCACCACGGGATTCGACAACCGGCCGATGCCTTCGATCTCCACCTCGTAGCGGTCTCCAGCCTTAACCAAGTCCACACCAGCAGGGGTCCCAGTCATAATCACGTCGCCGGGCAACAGGGTAAAGGCCTGGGAAACGATCGAGACCAGTTCAGCTACACCGCGCACCATCTGGTTGGTATTGCCGTCCTGACGCAATTCGCCGTTGAGGTAACCCTTAATGTCCAAGTCATCCGGGTCAAGTTCTGTCTCGATCCAGGGACCAAGCGGCGCTGAGGTATCAAAACCCTTAGCCCGGGCCCACTGCAAGTCAGTCTTCTGGACGTCCCGCGCCGTCAAGTCATTGCCACAGGTGTAGCCGAAGATCACGTCCTTCACGCGATCTTCCGGAACGTCCTTGCAGATCCGGCCAATCACCACACACAGCTCAGCCTCGAAGGAGACTTCCTCAGAGAAGTCTGGCAACACAATTGGATCGCCTGGGCCAATGACCGAGGTGTTCGGCTTGAGGAACAACAGCGGAGCAGCAGGGACTTCATTGCCGAGCTCGTGAGCATGCTCAACAAAGTTCCGCCCCACACCAATGACCTTGCTGCGAGGAATGATCGGCGCGAGCAAACGCACGTCTTCCAGCTTATGAGTGGTGTGAGTGCGGACCACGCCGTTAAAGAACGGGTCGCCGGAGATAACGGTGACTACTTCGCTACCGGGCTCACCCTCCACAACGCCGTAGAGAGGATCAGAATCAACAACAAATCGAGCAATACGCATGTCTCCAAGCCTATAGCTTTACGCCCCGTACTTTCCTACCCACGCAGATACGCCAACTGGGCCTCGACGCTGAGCAGCGCCGCGCGCCACACTGAAGGGTCGACGTCGTGATAAACCTTCCGAGCCACGGCTTCACTGGGTGCCTGCTCACCCAAGACCGCAAGCGCGTCCCTGACTTGATCAAGGCGCTGGTGCCGGTGGTTCCGGTACTCGCGCGCCACGACGTCGACCGCGAAAAGTACCGGCCCGTGGGCTGGCAAAACGGTGGCCGCACCGAGTGCTTCAAGGACGTCCAAGGACCGCAAATAGTCGCTCAGAGTACCGTCGGGGAAGTCTAGGACCGTGGTTCCCTTGCCTAATATGGTGTCCCCTGTCAGCACCGAGCCGTTAGCGCCGTCCTCAGGCAGATAAAAACACAGGGAATCGGCAGTGTGCCCGGGGGTGGCGAGCACACGAATTTCTACACCAGCAGCGCGGATTTCTTCTCCACCTTGAAGCGGCTCGGCAGCATAGCAGTGCGTTCTGTCCCCTGCCCGTACTGGTGCACCGGTGAGCTCATGCAACCTCAACGCCCCTGCCGTGTGGTCAGCGTGCCGGTGAGTGATCAGAATCAGCTCCACCCCCCCCGCGCTAGCCAAGCCCTTCAGGTGATCTTCATCCGCTGGCCCCGGGTCCACCACCACACACTGTGCCGAACGCGGCGCCGAAATCACGTAGGAATTAGTTCCGTCCAAACTCATTGGCCCGGGATTAGGCGCCAAGGAAAAAGCCGTCAATTGACTGCTTTGCTGGAACTCGCGGCGAGTGCTCATCACCGCACCATCCTATTCATGCTTGGCCCGCACCGGTTTCTGAATGACCCCGTTGCGGAATAAGCTCACCCGGTACGCAGGTTATGGATGGGGAAAGCACCGTCCACAGAGAGCATGCAGACACACCCATGAGCACTTCAACTTCCGCTTCCCTATCCGAGCTCTTGGCCGCAGCCGCGTCAGCTGGCAACGACCACACCGCCACCGAGAAGACCAGCGGCCTCCAGCACATCCACAATCACGCTAACGGCACCGTGGTCTGGTTCCCCACCTGGCAGAAGTTCCGTGAAACGTCCGATTGGGAGCCCACGGTAGTTGAGCAGGAAAAAATCCTGACCGCCGCCACCGAGGACGGCACCTCACTCAATGAAGCCGCAGCCGCCCTCTTGGCAGCGAACCTGACAGATCTCCTCCAGCGCGCAGCTGCCTCCACGGACGCCAACGTTTTTGTTGCCGAGAACCTCTCCCTGCACTTGGCACAAACCTGGGCTATTGACGACGCCGTGGCGCGCAAGGCCGGAACAGAGCTCTCAAAAGGCAAACCTTCGCCGGCCTTCGCCGCTTACCCGTATGACATCTACGCTCAGGATGGCGGAAGTTTTGCCGCAGCACTGTGGAACGACGTCATCGATGCTGGCCGCAAGCGCGCCATCGCCGAGGAAGCCGAGCGCAAAGCCCTCAAGCCCGTCTCCCGCAAAGCGCTCAAAAACGCTGCGCGCAAGGCCGCCCGCCGCTAAACCTCACCCGCACACACCAACGCGGGGTCACTTACGGCCCATGTTTCAGCTAAACATGGGCCGTAAGTGACCCCGCGTTGGTTTTAAGAGGCAGGTACTAGGCCAGGCGAGTCAACCAGCCGTGCGTGTCCTCCACGGTACCGGTCTGAATACCCAATAGACGCTCACGAATAGCCATGGTGACCTCGCCAGCCTTGGCATCCTCGGAACCGATAACCTCATTCTCATCCTTGAGGACACCAATCGGAGTAATCACAGCAGCGGTGCCACAAGCGAACACTTCAGCGATCTCACCGGAGGCAATTCCTTCACGCCACTCATCCAGAGTGATCTTGCGCTCGGCAACCTCCCGGCCCATGTCCTGAGCAACCTGAATCACCGAAGAACGAGTTACACCCTCCAAAATGGTTCCAGAGAGCGCCGGAGTAGCCAATGAACCATCTTTCAAGACAAAGAAAACATTCATTCCGCCGAGCTCTTCAACAGCATTGTCATTGAACTGGTCCAAGAACAGCACCTGCTTGCAACCGTTAGCCTCGGCCTCGATCTGGGCGATCAAGGAAGCCGCGTAGTTGCCGCCGCACTTAGCTGAACCGGTACCACCACGGCCTGCACGGGCGTAGTTGCGGGAAATCCAAATGGAAACCGGCTTCAGCTCGCCGCCGAAGTAGTTTCCGGCCGGGGAAGCGATCACGCGGAAGGACACCTCGTGCGCCGGGCGGACACCCAAAAATGCCTCGGTGGCAATCATAAACGGGCGAATATACAGGGCCTCGCCGTCGCCGGAAGGAACCCAATCCTTGTCCTGAGCCACAAGCGTCCGGACAGCTTCCAAGAAGTACTCTTCCGGAATCAGCGGTAGAGCCAACCGCTCAGCGGACTTGTTCATCCGGGCAGCGTTTGCCTCGGGCCGGAACGTCCATACCGAACCGTCGGCGTGACGGTAGGCCTTCATACCCTCAAAAATTTCCTGACCATAGTGCAGCACCGCAGCTGCCGGGTCCAGGCTAATGGGGCCATACGGCTCAATCCGGGCGTTGCTCCAAGAACCGTTGCCGTCGGCGTCGACCTTGAAGTCAACAATCGTGGTGTGATCGGTGAAGTGGTTACCGAAACCCGGGTTGGCCAGAATCGCGTCGCGTTCCTGCGCGGACTTGGGGTTTTCAGAGATGTGCCGGGCAAATTCAACGCCATTGGCCGTCTGGGTCATGGTTCCTCCATGGTCAGCCGACGGGTGCTTTTTGCGGCTAAGTCAGCAAGGAATTAGCCGCACCCGGCAGCAGGTGAGTAAGACTGTTTCAAGCTTACGCCGGAGCAGGGCCCGGTAGCGTCGCCTGGTGAAGCGATACTTACAGGGCAGCCGCGATAGCAGCACCGATCTCGCTGGTGCTGCGGACGTTTGAATCCCGCGATTCAATGTCCGCTTCTACCGCCCGCTCAATCCGGCGGGCAGCACTCTGGTGACCCAAGTGGTCCAAAAGTAGCGCAGCGGACAAGATTGCCGCCGTCGGATCTGCCTTCTGCTGACCGGCAATATCCGGAGCCGATCCGTGAACTGGCTCAAACATTGACGGTGCTGTGCGGTCCATGTTGATGTTTCCGGAAGCAGCCAGGCCGATGCCACCGGTTACGGCTGCGGCGAGGTCGGTAAGGATGTCGCCAAAGAGGTTGTCCGTGACAATCACATCGAATTGCGAGGGGTTAGTCACCATAAAGATCGTGGCTGCATCAACGTGCAAATAATCGTGCGTGACCTCAGGAAATTCCGGAGCAACTTGCTCAACAATCCGCTTCCACAAGTGACCGGCAAACACCAAAACATTGTGTTTGTGGACCAGCGTGAGCTTCTTGCGCGGACGTTCATTTGCTCGGCGGAAGGCATCCCGAACCACGCGCTCCACGCCGTGAGCCGTGTTGAGCGAAACTTCGGTAGCAATCTCATGTTCAGTGCCGGAGCGGAGGGATCCGCCGTTACCAACGTACGGGCCCTCGGTTCCTTCGCGGACCACCACAAAGTCAATCTCACCCGGATTTGCCAGCGGGCTACCCACGGTTCCGTACAGCTTGGAAGGACGCAGGTTCACGTAGTGGTCCAGACTAAAACGCAGTTTGAGCAATAGTTCGCGCTCAATCAATCCAGACGGAATCTTGGTGTCACCCGGAGCCGCACCCACTGCACCAAAGAGGATGGCGTCCCGAGTCCGAAGATCCGCCAATACCTCATCCGGGAGCGTCTCCCCCGTGGCCAACCAGTGCGCAGCACCCAGGCTGTACTCGGTGGCCTCTACTGTGACGCCTTCAGCTTCGGCTGCCTTGGTGAGAACTTTAAGGGCTTCCGCCGTGACCTCCGGACCAATGCCGTCGCCGGGGATAACTGCCAGATTGATGGTACTTGAGCTCATAAAACCAGCTTTCCAGAGCATCCACATTCTGAGCAAGGCATCTCACTATGCGGAACTCAGTGTGCCCTACATTCAAGTTATAGGGCCATTGCACCGAAGGTTATTGCCTGCGAAAACTCAGACCGCAGCATGACGCCAAGCCCCCACCCTCGGCGCTAGAGTCGAAGCAATGGATAGGCGACACACGATTTACCAGTGGTTCCGAGATAACCCCTTCAAGGTAGACCTCGGGGCCGCTATCTTGTTGTGCCTGCCGTTTGGTGCGCTGTACGCCGTAGCGGGCGCGCTGCCTGAGTCGTTGATCTCCACAACCATGATTCTGACCATCGCGTGGCGCCGCACCCGGCCCGAGCTCGCAGCCGGAGCCTTGGTGATCCTGTGTCTGATTCACATGGTGATTCCCACCGCGGTAGTGGCCGGCATCCTTGCCGTTCCCGTGATCATTTACTCGACTGCCGCCTACGGCGCAGTGTGGGCTAGCCGCAGCGTCCTAGTTGCCGGGCTGATCGGCGCAGTGATGATCGTGGTCCGATTAAACAACAGCGAAACGTCCAGCACACTTCTATTGGGGCTCACTGTGGGTGCCCTCTACGTCATCCTCGTGTCTCTCCTGGTCCTGTTTAGCTGGACTTTAGGAGACCTCACCCGGACCAGACGCCTCCAAGTCCAAGCCCTCGAAGACCGTGCGCGGCGGCTAGAAATCGAGCAGCATCAAGAACGCGCTCTGGCAGCGATGGATGAACGCTCCCACATCGCCCGCGAAATGCACGACATCATTGCCCATTCCCTCTCCGTGATCATTACCCAAGCAGATGGCGCACGCTACGCAGCAGTGGCGGACCCCGCCGTCGCGCCTGCCACCCTGGAAACAATTGCCGCCACCGGTCGCGGCTCACTCGCCGAAATGCGCCGCCTCCTAGGCATCTTAAGGAACGACGGCGACACCCCCACCCGTCCGCTGCCCGGTCTCGCTGACCTCGATGAGTTGTTGCTGGGTGTCCGCGCCGCCGGGCTCCCGCTGAGCTTTGAGCAGTCCGGAACCCCACGCGCCGAGCTGCCGGCTGGTGCGGAACTCACCGCCTACCGGATTGTCCAAGAAGCACTGACTAACGTCCTCAAACACGCTGGTCCTTCGGCGAAAGCAACTGCGCGATTGGATTGGACCGCCAAGGGCTTGGACCTGAGGGTGCAGGACAATGGTTTCGGCTCAGCAGCAAGCTCCCCTGCCCCCACCGGAAGCAATGGCGGCAACGGGCTGCGCGGTATGCAAGAACGCGTAAAACTCTACGACGGTCAGCTCACCGCCGGTCCACACACCGGCGGCGGCTTTTTAGTCACCGCACACATCCCCTACTCGGAAGCATGAAATGAACACCGCAGAACCCATCCGCGTAGCACTCGTGGACGATCAACAACTGGTCCGCTCGGGCTTCAAAATGCTGATCAACTCCCAGCCCGACCTGACAGTGGTCGCTGAAGCCGGTAACGGGCGCGATGCCATTCAAGCCCTAGGATCTACCCGTGCAGACGTGGTCCTGATGGACGTTCGGATGCCCGGAATGGACGGTATTGAGGCTACCCGTGTGCTCTTGGAGAACCGTGTCACACGAACCGGAGACGACGATCTCAAAATCGTGGTCCTGACCACTTTTGACCTAGACGAGTATGCCCTCGCCGCCATCCAAGCCGGTGCCAGCGGCTTCCTCCTCAAAGACGCTCCCCCTGAGGAACTCCTCGAAGCGATCCGCACCGTCCACCGCGGCGACGCAGTGATTGCCCCCTCCACCACACGCCGGCTCCTGGACCATGTGGCACCGCTACTGAGAACACCGGGTCCAGCTCATGACAAAAACGCTGCAGCCGTGGCGAGCCTGACTGCCCGCGAGCGGGAGATCTTTGAGCTCATCGCTCGCGGCGAGTCTAACCCTCAAATTGCTGCCGGCCTGTACCTATCCGAGGCCACCGTCAAAACCCATGTGGGCCACATCCTAGCCAAACTCCAAGCCCGCGACCGGGTCCACGTAGTGATGATCGCCTATGAAACCGGGGTAGTGATCCCAGGGAGGTAAATGCCTATCCCACCGCAGTATGAGTCTCCGGCTGAAGGATCCAGACCACAGCCCGATCCGCTCAAGGGGCCCACAATTTAGCGTTGAAGTATGAACCGCGACCTTGAGTACTCAACTCCACTACCAACGCAGTCCGCATCCCCAGCGGCCGCGCCTAACCCGTCTGAGCTAGGCCCCAACGCACCGGCAGTTGCTGCCATCAACCTCAACAAAAGTTATGGCAGCGGCGATACCCGCGTCCTCGCCCTCAAAAACGTCAACGTCAGCTTCGAAGCCCGTAAATTCACTGCCATCATGGGGCCGTCAGGCTCGGGCAAATCCACGCTGATGCATTTGCTGGCTGGTTTGGACACGGCTGACTCCGGCTCCGTGGTGCTAGGCGGGACGGACCTCACTACGCTCAATGACGCTCGACTGACCAAGTTGCGCAGGGAAAACATCGGCTTCGTTTTCCAAGCCTTTAATCTTGTCCCCAGCCTCACCGCGGAACAAAACATCACCCTGCCGCTGTCACTAGCCGGTGCCCCTACGGACACAGAGTGGTTCGACTTTGTGGTCACGACTCTGGGTCTGGGCGACCGCCTCAAGCACCGCCCTCACGAGCTCTCCGGCGGTCAGCAGCAGCGTGTTGCAGTGGCCCGCGCGCTACTCACCCGCCCGCAAGTCATCTTCGGCGACGAGCCCACTGGAAACCTCGATTCCCGCTCGGGCGGCGAAGTCCTCGCGCTGATGCGCCGCAGCACCCAAGAGCTGGGCCAGACCATCATTATGGTCACCCACGATCCAGTGGCAGCCAGCTACGCCGACCGTGTGGTGTTAATGTCCGACGGCGAATTGGTAGGTCAAATTCAAGACCCCACCAGCGATTCAGTCTTGTCCGCCCTAGCCCGGTTGGGTGCCTGATGCTCCAGATAGCGCTCTCCCAATTGCGTTCCAACGCACGCCGATTCATCGCCGTCGGCTTGGCGATTATGTTGGCTGTGGCATTCTTGGCCACCACGCTGATGGTAAATGCGAGCACCAAAGCCTCCCTCACTGCGAGCGTTGGCGAGTCCTACCGGAAAGCGTCATTGGTGGTAACGCCCTCAAGCAGCACACCGCTGCCAGATTCCGCCGTAGCTGCCGCACTGGCGGTTCCTGGTATTGAAGCTGCGTATGGCCAGCAGCAGCTCGCCACCGAGATGGTGCTGGACGGCGCAGTAACAAGTACTTCCGGAACCGTACTGGCGATGGTGCGTAACGCCGCCCCACCCGGGCTCGAATCTGCACGGCTCGCGTCCGGCTCCATGCCACGCGGTGGTGCCGAGATTGCCGTTGATGCCAAAACTGCGTCCCGCTACGGCATAGCTCTGGGCAGCACCGTGCACTTGCGTCAGAAAGGAATCGACTCAACACTTGCGGTGAAGGTCACCGGAACGCTGAAACCCCAAGCTGATCCCTTCTCCGCTGGGGCCTCGTCAGTAGTGGCCGCCCAAACTGTGCTGAATACCATTGCCAATGGCATTGCCGTCCCGATCTCCACCCTTCAAGTGCAGGCCGCGGCTGAAACGGTCTCAGACAGCGTGCGCGGACCACTCACCGCAGCCCTAGCAAAAGCCGGCGCTGCGGGAGCCGCTATCACCACACCTGAGCAACTAGCCATTAACCAAGTGAAAGCCATGAGCGGCGGAGAAGATCAACTGACCATTATCTTGTTGGCATTCGCCGTGGTGGCCATGGTGGTTGCGGCCCTAGTAGTGAGCAATACGTTCTCAGTCCTCATCGCCCAACGCACGCGTGAACTGGCACTCTTGAGATGCCTGGGGGCGCAGAAGAACCAAATCCGAGCTTCCGTTTTGGTGGAGGCCACGGTAGTTGGGCTGATCTCCTCGATCCTGGGAGTTCTTGCCGGGACCGGACTGATGGCCGCATTGATTGCCTGGGCCAAAACTGATCCTGAGCGAAGCTTCGCTACCTTGGCCGTACCGCCGTCGGCAGTTATCGCCGGGTTGGCTACCGGGACGTTGATGGCCGTTATGGCGGCGCTGATTCCGGCCCGCGCAGCCACAGCTGTTGCACCGCTTGCAGCCCTGCGCCCGGCTGACGCACCCAGCATTGGGAACCGGGCAGGTAGGTTCCGGCTTGGACTTGGAATCCTGTTGCTCGTGATCGGTGTGCCACTGCTGGTCTTCGGGGCTGTGATGAACACACTGCTCATTGCACTACCCGGCGGGATCTTCAGCTTCTTAGGAATCCTGCTGTGCAGCACACTCATTGTGCCGCGACTCGTCTCCGCCGTTGGTGTGTTGGTCCGGCCCACGGGTGTTCCCGGCCGGCTCGCCGCGCTGAACTCCATCCGCAACCCGGGCAGGACAACGTCCACCGCAACGGCTTTGCTGATTGGCGTCACGCTGGTAACCATGATGATGTCCGGGGCTGCGTCCTCACGTGAAGCTTTCAGTTCGGTGTTGTCCCAGAACTACCCGGTAGACATGGCGGTTCAGCCAAGTGGCAAGGCCTACACAACTGCTCAGGCAGATGCGGTGGCGAAGCTGGACGGTGTGGCAAGTGTCGGCGTCGTTCATGGTGCAGGTGTTGGCACCCAGGCCGGCGCGCAGTTCCGCGTGTGGAGTATGTCTGACGCCGATGCCGCCGCGGTCTTGCGGGACAAAACGCTTGTGGTGGCTGCCGGAACCATCCTGCTGCCCGAAGGATCCGCGCCTGATCCTGTTGTGGTGGAGGGACCTGGCGGTTCTGTCACGCTGAAGGCCGTGGTGCTCAAAAGCCGGCAGATTGATCCGATGATTCAAGCCTCGGATGCCGCGAAAATTGCCAGCACGGGCACGGGCGCTGGGGTTCCACCGGTCAAGGCTGAACCCTCCGCTATTGCCGAGACCGCGAACAAATCGATGCTGTGGCTCGAGCTGAGCGATTCGCTGTCCACGGACCAAATGCGTGAGGTCCAATCCTCGGTGGCTTCAACCCTGAAGGTCTCCGATTCGCTGGTCTCCGGCGCTGCCCTGGAGCGGGCAACGTTCAACCAGATCATCGACGTCCTACTGCTGGTGGTCACTGCTTTGCTGGCCGTGGCGGTGGTGATTGCACTGATCGGTGTTGCCAACACACTCTCACTTTCGGTCCTTGAGCGAACGCGAGAGAACTCGCTACTGCGGGCCCTTGGCCTTACTCGCGGGCAGTTGCGAGCCATGTTGGCCCTGGAAGGGGTGCTGATTGCCGGGGTTGCCGCCCTGCTCGGAACCGTGCTGGGAGTGACGTTCGGCTGGCTTGGTGCCAAATCGGCGCTGGGCGCCCTCGGTGCCGTGCCGCTGATGATTCCGGTGTGGCAACTGCTCGCGGTGATTGGTGTGGCCCTCGGTGCCGCACTGCTCGCGAGTGTGATTCCCGCGCGTCGTGCTTCACGGCTGTCCCCGGTGGCCGGGCTGGCCACGCTCTAACCGCCTCTGTTGGTAGCCGGTCTTGGGTTTCCCACCCGAGGCCGGCTACTTGGCGTTTTTCCGGAGTCTGTCTGGGAGAAATTGAAGAATTATCGCCAGTGAGAACAGGCTCTCCGGCCTAGCCCACGCTGAGCAGGATCACCGATCCCGGAAACCGTACAGGGTTCCGGGATTGAGAAATTGTCGCTCCCACAGGAGGCGTTTGTCGGCGCCGGTCAGCAGGCCGAAGTCTGCAGCTTGATCCCAGTACTGCCGGATTGTGTCTTCAATTCGGGCAACGATGCTGTTGGCCTGCTCTCTGGTCAGGTCATAGAGACTGCGGACAGCGATGAGGTCAGCTACGTTATTCCGCCTTGTTCCATTCCTGTCATAGGCGATGGCCTGCGAAGCTGTCTCTCCGCTTCGCCGCATTGGTGACAAATCATAGGCGGGGCTGAGCGTTGCTACAGATCCGTCCCAGAGCGCCGCATGGTTCCGAAGGTGGTCATCAGAGTTGGAGATCAGCATGTTGAAAGCGATGCGTGCGAACAGCTCGTAGGCAGTACCCGCTGGCGCACCGTGGCTGCGTAGTACGTCCAGGAACTCGACATAGCTGCCGCTACGCGCCTGCAGTTCGTCCAAGCCGGTGAGGGTCAGTGCGCTTGCCGCAAGGATGCGCCCTCCCCCTTCCGTTCGGTCAAACCGCTCGACCAGTAGGACAGTCCGGCCCAGAACGCGCTCGACCCGGGTTCGAGCAACGGTGAGCCCGGCTTTCTCGGCCAGGAACATGCCCGCCGCTTCTGCCCCGACCACTGGGAAGTGATCATTGGACGCCGTGAACTTCGCGATGTACTCGCGACCAGAGTCCTCGATTACCGACTTCGGGCGCGCCCCACCCATCGCTGTACCGCTCAGAAGCGCACGCTCGAGTTCGAATGGCAGATCGTCTCCGGCTTCAATCAAGTCTGCCGCATTGAGAAGAGTTTCCAGAGGCGCGGAAGCCGAAGCCCGCGGGATGTAGTCGGTGACTGATCCTTGAAAATCGATGGCACCAAAGCGGTTAGAGCCAGAATTCAAGAGGTATGTTCGTTCATCAAGGTCACCGGTGTCGGCGGTCTCACCTCGGTCACCGGTGACTTTGTACTGAACGACTCGACGGCCCCACGCATCTGGTGATGCGTCGCGCAGAGCACCAGGCAGCCCCATTGAACCAGTTGGCCCGAACGTTTGCTCGGATAGCGGGAGGGTTGGAGCCAGAGAGATAGCGTTGTGGCGCTCGAGGTACCGCCGGCCATAGTCGAAGGAAAACTGACCTGGCCCACGTTCTCGAAGTCGGCCAGCGGGCACCGGCGCCGTCTCCTCGGGCAACCAGACCCACACATAGATGTCAGAAGTCGAGGCCATCGCCGTCGTCCTTTCGCTTCTGGTCCACACGTGCGGGCAACAATGCGAGGCGTTCCTCGCCTCGCCGACGGAGCGCGATAAGTTCGCTGGGGTCCTCGACCCCGAACAATGGGACACCAACGATCGACGCAACGTTTAAGACGTTGCCGATGCTGCTGGCCGCGCTTCCATTCTCGATGGCTGCCAGTGTTTTCCGCGTAATCCCAGCTGCGCCCGCGAGGTGTTCAGCTGTCATACCTCGCGCAGCACGCGCCATCCGAATTTGCTGTCCGAGCACCGTGACCGCATCCTCCGCAGTGCGGGTTAGACCAAGCTCTCGACGTCCCATGGGTAATACTTTACCCCCAAAGATCACTTATGCGTAAACTATTACCCATCTTAAATGAGGACGGGTGCACACTCCCTTTGTATTCCGGAGTATGCACCCTGCCCAGCAAAGTGTAGCGAGAGAGCTATGCCGCCGGCTCTTCGTAACGCGGGAAGATCGGCGCCGGAGCGGGCAACTCAGTGCCTGCAACCAAGGCAGTGTCCAAGGCCGTAAACAACCGAGATTCCTCGGATGCTTGGCCCAAGGTCTCGAGCAGTTTGACCGACGCTGAAGGCATCACCGGCTGGGTCAAAATAGCCACCCGGCGAACCACCTCAAGAGTCACGTACAGCACGGTGTTCATACGCTCGAGGTCAGTCTTGCGCAGAACCCACGGAGCCTGATCAGCGAAGTACGCGTTGGTCTCGCCCAGAACCAGCCAGATGGCCTCAAGGGCACGGCTGAATTCTTGCTTCTCAAAGGCAGCGCGAACTGTTTCCAACAATCCCTGCGCCTGGGCCAAGATCGTATTGTCTGCCTCGGTGAAAGCGCCAGGGACCGGCACTTTACCTTCACAGTTTTTCGCCACCATGGAGAGTGAACGCTGTGCTAGGTTGCCGAAGTTATTGGCCAAGTCGGCGTTCATGCGGCCAACGATTGCCTCGTGATTGTAGTTACCGTCGGCGCCAAAGGGCACCTCACGCAAAAAGAAGTAGCGCACCTGGTCCAGACCATACTGTTCCACAAAGTCCGCCGGGGCCACCACGTTACCCAAAGACTTGGACATCTTTACACCGTTGTTGTGCAAAAAGCCGTGGATCATCACGCGCTTGGGCAGTTCAATCCCGGCACTCATCAAAAAGGCTGGCCAGAAGATCGCGTGGAAGCGCGAAATGTCCTTACCGATCACGTGAACATCGGCTGGCCAGAACTTCTTGAACTTCTCCGAATCAATATCCGGGTAACCCACACCGGTGAGGTAGTTGGTCAGAGCATCAACCCACACGTACATCACGTGCTTGTCATTGCCCGGAACCGGGACGCCCCAGTCAAAAGTGGTACGGCTGATGGAGAGATCTTCAAGCCCGCTCTTGACAAAAGAGATGACCTCGTTGAACCGGCTACGCGGGGCACCAAACTCCGGCTGCTCCTCGTAGAGCGCCAGCAACTTGTCCTGGTAAGCCGAGAGGCGGAAGAAGTAGCTCTCCTCGGCAGTCCACGTCAGTTCGGTGTCGGTTTCCTTGGAATACCTTTTGCCGTCTTCACGCAGCTCGGTCTCGTCTTCACCGTAGTACGCCTCGTCACGGACCGAGTACCATCCCTCGTATTTGTCCAGGTAGATGTCGCCGTTGGCTTCCATCTTCTGCCAAATTGCCTGAGACGCAGCTTTGTGATCGGCATCCGTGGTGCGAATAAACCGGTCGTAGCTGATACCCAGTGCAGCGTGGGTAGCCTTATAAATATCGGCATTACGGTCCACCAGCTCTTGAGGCGTAATGCCTTCTTTTTCAGCAGCCTGGGCAATTTTCATACCGTGCTCGTCGGTCCCGGTCAGGAACATCACCTCATGACCGTCCAAACGCTTGAACCGGGCCATCGCATCGGTGGCGATGTACTCGTAAGCGTGACCGATGTGCGGCACACCATTGGGATAGGTGATGGCCGTGGTGATATAAAACGGGGGCTTTTCTGCGTGCGTCACGTTATGAAGTTACCTTGTTTGCTGGTTCTGCTGATGCGGGAATGCTAAATGAGCTCGGTCATAGTGTCTGCGAGCCGGATCAATTCATGGTCATGCGAGGCCACTAGAACAGAAATTCCGTCCTTAGTGGTGTCCTTCAAAATACCAATAATTTTGTTCGCCGAGGCGCGGTCCAGGCTGGCGGTGGGCTCGTCCACCACCAGAACACGGGTACCCAAAATCAGGGCTCGTGCAATAGCTACACGTTGGCGCTCACCACCGGAAAGTTGCGCGGGGCGGTGACGCATACGCCGGCCCAGGCCCACGAGGTCAAGGAGGTCCTTCGCCATTTCGCGGCGCTGTTCCACTTCCCCATCCGGCACTGCAGGAAGCAGCACGTTCTCCAAGGCGCTCATCCCGTCAATCAAGGCACCGCCCTGATCCACGTAACCAATCAGTTCGCGGCGACGGTCGGCGATCTCGTCGTCGTTCATTGACTCTAGAGGGTCACCCTCCCAGAACACACCACCGCTGTTCGGCACGGTCAGCCCGGCGCTAACGGTGAGAATACTGGTTTTACCGGAACCGCTTCGGCCGGCAACACAGTGCATCTCACCGGCGTGCAGGGTCAGGTTAAAATGTTCGACGACGGTCACCGGCTCAGCGCCGCCACGCTCACCGCCGTAACGGATGGTGATGTCCTGCAACTGCAAGGGTGTGCCGTGATCCTCGGTGCGAATGATGGTGTTTGCCCGCGTCTGCAACGCAGGCTCTACACGAACTTCGGCGGTGGTTTCCGGGGTGGACTGCTCCTGCACGGGGATCTCCTGGGCTGAGTGAGGCGTGGTGGCTACCGGGGTTTGCGGTTGCTGGGGATTCAACGGATCAGTGGTGCTCAACGGACTACCTTTGTGGCGATGGGAACCCAAAGGACCACGGCCAGAAGGCCAGCAACACCGGCCCAGATCGCGGCGTAGGGAGCCAGAAGAAGGCCAACGGCGGCAGCACCCAATGCGCCGATAGGAACGGCGTAGGCACCCACCAGAGCGTTTTCAAAGAAGTGAACCTGCCGGAGCATGTCCGGGTTCCAACCCATCGCTTTGAGAGTACCCAGATAGCCGCGTTTAGCGCTGAGTTCAAAGCGGCCAGTAACGATGGTCAGCAAAAGGCCAACTGCTACACCGGCCACGGCAAGGATGATGCTGGGAACAATCACGCTCGCCAGCGCCACACCGCCCAGGGCACTGGACCCGGCGGCCCGGGGCAAGTCAATCAGGACAGCCACAAGAGCTCCTGCAGCCGCACCAAACACACCCACGGCAAGGGCCAAAGAAACGGTGTTAAAGCGATTGGTTTTAAGCTGCCGGTTGGCGAAGGTCAGGGGCGAATCAACCGTGATCAAGCCGTCCTCACCAGCTACCTCTTGATCAATGTGAGGGCGGTGACGCAACTGCTGAGCGGCAAGGAATGCAGCAACAACGTAAATCACCAAAACGGTGGCGGAGACCAGCACCGTGGCCAGATTCCAGCTCAACAGGCTGAGGATCAGACCAGCGACTGCCAGTGCGGCAGCCCCCACCCCAAACTCTTGCAGAACCCAAGACCGGATCCGTTTTTGGTTCCAACCCATGGCCCGCAAAATGCCAGCTTCACGCCGGCGCAGACGAACATAACTGACGGTGGCAGCTGCGGTCAGCAGGGTGGCACCAATCAGGGTCAAGAACAACAGCGTGAGGTTGGTTGCCGAGAGCGAGGCGGTAACGGCGTCGGCCGCTGACTGACGCACCCATGACTGTTCAACGGTGCCCAAGGGACTTTCCTCGCCGGCGTCGTTCTTGGAGTACCCGGGGACAAAAATACTGACTTCTTCACGGGCGGAACCGGCCACCACAGTGGCTTGAAGGCCCATGCCGCGGATTTGCTGGGCAAGCTTTTCAATCGCCGGACCGGCTTCTTTCCAGCCGCCCTGCGCGGAGGAACGAACACGCACAGCGTCAATCACATCAGCGTTTTCGGTGTATCCACGAGCCGCTGCAAGACCGTAGTAATCGGTGATGGCACCAGCGGACTGGCTCGCCAAACCGGCGGCGCTGAGCGAAGGCTTCAGCTGGGCTTGTTCAACGGTTTTACCTTCAGCATCCTTGGTCAGCGTGTACGGCACGGGATCGTAACCACCCAACGGCAACCGGTTAACGTCACCGGCAGCGGCCTTGACCTGCTCGGGGTCAAAGGTTCCATAAACCATCGGCAATGGGGTGGCTTTGGTGCCACCGGTTGCAAGATCCTTGCGGTAAGAACGCTCCTGGACTGGTGTGCGCTGCGACTGGTCCACAGTGGAGCCGTCCAAACCGGTTTGCGGCAGCCCGTTAACGGTCAACCATTCGCCCGGAACTGCAGACTTTTGCGCACCATCATCGGTGGCAGTGGCAGCCTTGTATAAGGGGGCGCCAGCAAAGTTAGTGCTCCACGTTGCCGGATCATAAAGACCCGCACCAAAGCTTGAAGTGCTGCCAAGCAATTCCGAGTGGTCTGTTCCGCCCGGCCAGTCCAAAACAAAGGGCTCACGCGAAACGAACGGCAAATAGTCCTTATCAAGAGACTTTGTGACGGTACCAATGTCCTTAACCACGTTGCCCGAGTCATCAAGTTGCTCAATCTTAACGTTGTAGTTCAGATCCAGAGACGTACCGGAACGGACAATGAGCGGGATGGCCTGTGAGTCATCGCTGAGCTGCTTGGCCCGAACTGCTGCCTCGTACTGGAACATCATCGGCGCCCAGTACTTCATCCGCTGGCCCAAAAAGTCTGGCCCCTGGTCTAGGTCTTCTTGGCTCATGCCGCTGGACAAGCGCTGTTGAAAGTACCGGCCAATCGAGCCAGCGTTACGGCCATCTGCCGGGGGCGCCTTTTCAAGCGGTGCCAAAAAATCACCAGCGCTGCCCAGCAGAGCGCGCTCGGCAGCAGGATCGACGGCGACCACTGACTCGGTGATTTCCGGCGCCATAGGCAAGGAAATAGAGAGATTAAAGAGGTTGTGTGAGGAGCCGCCTGCGGGGGAAGGGAACTTGATCCCGGACTCCCCTACTGCTGCTTCAATACGAACGCTTTTGCCGCCAGCCGTGTTCTCTTCAACAATCTTTGCTTTGGACAAGGAACCCTCGGCGCTGGTCTTAAAAAGTTCCTTGATTGAAACCCCATCGCCGCTTGTTGCCGAGGCGGTAATCCGGTACTTGGTGGGTGATTCAGGAAGAACAGACTCAGCAGCTGGCCACTTTGAACCATCTACAGCGCCGGGGTTCCCGCTAGTGCGTGAACCTGCCAGGCCCTGGTTAAACCCCAAGTAGTCCATGGCGTCCAAGCGAGGTGTTTCAAGGTTTTGAGTGACTCGAGAGACTAAGGAGATCGGTGCTGCCACGGCGGAGCCGTTAAGCTTGCGGATCTTATCCAGCTGATCAAAGCTGATGCCGCCTTGGCCATTGGCGATGTCCGGCTCCATCAAGGTGCTGGTGTCCTTGCCAGCTTCTGTGCCTGAGGATTCCGTGCCAGTTGCTGGTGTAGCGTCCTGGCCGGATGCCGCCGTATCACTTGCGGTGGGGGCACTCTTAGAATCAACTGGCGCCTGCACCAAAATGTCATAAATGCCGCGCGAATTCTGGTCCACGGTTTTACCCAGAGCCGCCTGCGACTGGCCCTGAACCAGCACAGACAACGCCATAGCTACGATCAAAATGGCCGCGGTCAACAGCAGCACTCGGCTCCTGATGAACCTCTCAACGGCGTTCATGGGACTCCCTGGGACCTGGATTGCGGGCGCACGTGCCAGCGGTCCCCGCGCTTCTTGCCAAGAACGGGGTACTGATATTGCGGTGGTGGTGCAGAACTTATGGCCGGCCTGCCAGCCGTGCCTGAAGAACAGACGCAGCTATTGTAGGCAGACCGGCCACAAGAGTGTTTGTCACAAAACGGTGAAGCTTAGCTTTCGAGGTCCACTTCGCGAACCATCTCGGCCCCAATACCAACCTTGATGGCATCCAGAACCTGCTGAGGAACTGAAGTATCCACCGTGAGCAGAGCCATAACCTGGCCGCCCTCGTTGTGGCGTGCTACCTGCATGCCACCAATGTTGATGTTGTTCATCCCAAAAATGTGGCCGATGGTACCGATCACGCCGGGACGGTCGGTGTAAGCAACAACTACCAAGTGGTCAGTGATGGGAATCTCAACGTCATAACCGTTAACGCTGACCAGCTTTTCAATCTGCTTGGGACCGGTCAAGGTGCCTGCTACAGAAATCTGTGAGCCGTCGCTGAGTGCGCCACGCAAGGTCAAAACGTTGCGGTAATCGTCCACATCGCTACTGGTGATCAGACGTGTGTTGATGCCGCGCTGCTCCGCAATGACCGGCGCGTTGACGTAAGAGACTTGCTCGGAAACAACGTCAGCGAACACACCCTTAAGGGCGGCCAATTCCAAAACCTTGACGTCCAAGGCAGCAATCTCGCCGGCAACTTCAACGTCAATCTGGGTGAGCGAAGCGTGCGTGAGAGCTGTAAAAATACGGCCGAGCTTTTCAATCAACGGGATACCCGGGCGAATATCCTCGGCGATTACACCACCGGCGACGTTAACGGCGTCGGGCACTAGCTCACCGGCCAAAGCGAGACGGACTGACTTGGCAACCGAGATGCCAGCCTTTTCCTGAGCTTCATCGGTAGAAGCACCCAAGTGCGGGGTAACTACAACGTTGTCCAAAGTGAAGAACGGCAAGTCGGTGCTGGGTTCCTTCACAAAAACATCCACCCCAGCGCCAGCAATGCTGCCATCCTGCAAAGCTTCAAAGAGTGCTGCCTCATCCACCAAACCACCACGGGCAACGTTGACCACATAGGCTGTGGACTTCATCTTGGAGAAGGCATCTGCCCCGAGCATACCCACGGTCTCGGGAGTCTTGGGCATGTGGATGGTAACGAAGTCAGACTGCGCCAAGAGCTCATCCAAGGTCACCAGCTTGACGCCGAGCTGCTGAGCCCGGGCCGAGGTGATGTAGGGGTCGTACGCAAGAATCTCCGTGCCAAACCCCTGCAGTCGAGCGGCTACAAGAGCACCAATGCGGCCCAAACCGATGATGCCGATCTTCTTCTCGTAGAGTTCAATACCGGTGTACTTGGAGCGCTTCCACTCACCGTTTTTTAGCGCTGAGCTGGCCTGCGGGATGTGACGTGCCAAGCTCAAAATGTGGCCAACCGTCAGTTCCGCTGCGGAGATGATGTTGGAAGTGGGAGCGTTGACCACCATCACACCAGCCTGGGTTGCGGCCTTGATGTCAACATTGTCCAGGCCAACACCGGCGCGGGCAATTACTTTCAGATTGGGGGCTGCGGCGATGGCCTCAGCGTCCACCTGCGTTGCGGAGCGAACCAGAATGGCGTCAGCGTCCGCAATGGCGGAGAGGAGTTGGGAGCGGTCCGCGCCGTCCGTCTGGCGGATCTCAAAGTCAGGACCCAGGGCCTCAACGGTAGCGGGGGAAAGCTCCTCGGCGAGGAGTACTACGGGTTTGGTGTTAGTCACCGGTGACCTCTTTAGCTCTCTTATTCATGTGGGGTTTTGGTGCAACATTGCCCAAGACAAAGATGCCGGGCCCGGCGAAGCAGGGCCCGGCATCTTTACCGAGTTCGGCGTCGGGAAAAAGCCTAGTTGGCTCTCCCCGGGCAACCTAAATGGCGCCCGAATATTAACCGATCAGTTAACTGCGTTGATGCGTCAGCGTGCGTTTAGCGAGCAGCTGAACCGTCGACGTAGCCCTCGTCAGTCTGCTTCCATGCGAACAGTGCACGGAGTTCGCGACCAACAGATTCGATCGGGTGAGACTCGGCCTTGGCGCGAAGTGCCTTGAACTCCACAGCACCGTTGTCCTGGTCATCGATGAAGCGCTTTGCAAACGCACCGGACTGAATGTCCGCCAAAACTGCCTTCATGTTTTCCTTGACATCCGGAGTGATGACACGCGGGCCGGAAACGTAGTCGCCGTATTCAGCGGTGTCAGAGACGGACCAGCGCTGCTTGGCGATGCCACCTTCCCACATAAGGTCAACGATGAGCTTGAGCTCGTGAAGAACCTCGAAGTAGGCGATCTGCGGCTGGTAGCCAGCTTCAGTCAGGGTTTCGAAACCGTACTGGACCAGCTGGGATACACCACCACAAAGAACTGACTGCTCACCGAACAAGTCGGTTTCAGTCTCTTCGGTGAAGGTGGTCTTGATAACGCCGGCGCGGGTTCCACCGATGGCCTTGGCGTAAGACTTTGCCAAATCCCATGCTGAACCGGAAGCGTCCTGCTCAACAGCGATGATGTCCGGGATACCGCGGCCAGCCTCGAATTCGCGGCGAACCGTGTGTCCCGGAGCCTTCGGAGCGATGAGGATAACGTCAACACCCTCGGGTGCTTCGATGTAACCAAAGCGGATGTTGAAACCGTGTGCGAAGGCCAGTGCCTTGCCCGGGGTCAGCTTGTCCTTGATGGAGTCGTTGTAGATGGCGCACTGGTGCTGATCCGGAGCCAAGATCATAATGACGTCAGCCCACTCGGCTGCATCGGCAACAGATTTGACCGGGAAGCCAGCCTCTTCAGCCTTGGCGATCGACTTCGAACCCTCCTTGAGGGCAATGGCAACCTGAACGCCTGAATCGCGGAGGTTCAATGCGTGGGCGTGGCCCTGAGAACCATAACCAACAATCGCAACCTTGCGCCCCTGGATGATCGAGAGGTCGGCGTCGTCGTCGTAAAACATTTCAGTCACTGGGATGTCTCCTTGGAGTGTTGTATTTCTACTGGTCTGCGTAAATCTTGGTGTTGCTAGGCGCAGCGTATGGCCGCTAGGCCGAACGTAATGCGCGGTCACTCATGGAGCGTGAACCTCGGCCCACGGCCAAGGTGCCGGACTGCACAATTTCGCGGATCCCAAAGGGCTCAAGCACCGAAAGCAGTGCCGTGAGCTTCTCCGGGTGGCCGGTGGCCTCAATAACCAACGAGTCTGTAGACACGTCGACCACTGAAGCGCGGAACAAATCTGCAGCCTGGGTAACTTGCAGACGAGTTGAGGCGTCCGCACGTACCTTGACCAGGATGTGGTCACGTTGCACGGAAGATTCTGAGGTGAGCTCAACGATCTTGATGACGTTGACCAACTTGTTGAGCTGTTTGGTGACCTGTTCGATCAAGTCTCCCTCGGCGTCGACCACTACTGTCATCCGGGAAATCCCGGGAACTTCGGTGGGGCCCACAGCTAGAGAGTTGATGTTAAAGGCGCGCCGAGCGAAGAGGGAAGAAACGCGGGTAAGAACACCTGGTTTGTCTTCTACCAGAACGGAAAGTGTGTGACGGTGCATGGTTAGTCCTCTTCTTCCCATTCCGGGGTCATGTTGCGAGCAACCTGGATCATGTCATTGCTGACGCCGGAGGGGACCATCGGCCACACCATAGCGTTGGGGCTGACCACAAAGTCGATGACCACCGGGCGGTCATTGATCTCGAGGGCCTTTTGGATAGTCGCGTCAATGTCCTCAGGACGCTCGCAACGCAAAGCGGCGCAACCGTAAGCATCAGCCAACTTCACGAAGTCCGGAATGCGCACCGTGTTGTGACCGGTGTTCAAATCCGTGTTGGAATAGCGGCCGTCGTAGAAGAGAGTCTGCCACTGGCGAACCATACCCAGTGAAGAGTTGTTGATGATCGCAACCTTGATGGGGATGTTGTTGATGGCACAAGTGGCCAGTTCCTGATTGGTCATCTGGAAACAACCGTCGCCGTCAATAGCCCACACCACACGGTCCGGGTTACCTACCTTGGCACCCATTGCAGCCGGCACCGAGTAGCCCATGGTGCCAGCCCCACCGGAGTTCAGCCAGGAATGCGGACGCTCATACTTGATGAACTGCGCAGCCCACATTTGGTGCTGCCCAACGCCTGCAACGTAAACCCCATCAGGACCGGTGAGTTCACCAATCCGGGAAATCACGTGCTGCGGAGCCAAGAGGCCATCTTCGGGCTCGGTCCAGCCCAGCGGGTAAGTGTCCTTGAGGTTATTCAGGAACGCCCACCAATTCTCCAAATCCGGAGCGCTGTCGGCTTCATTCTGAGCCCGAACAGCCTCAGTGAGTTCAGGGATGATCTCCTTCACGGAGCCCACAATCGGAACATCAGCAAGACGGTTTTTGGAGATTTCAGCAGGATCAATGTCTGCGTGGATCACCTTTGCATAGGGAGCAAAGGTGGACAGCACACCTGTAACGCGGTCATCAAAGCGAGCACCCAGGGTGATCAACAAGTCTGACTGCTGCAGAGCAGTGACGGCGGAAACCGAACCGTGCATTCCAGGCATACCTACATGCTGAGGGTGCGAATCCGGGAAGGCTCCGCGGGCCATCAGTGTAGTGACCACCGGAGCGCCGGTAACCTCGGCCAGCTCCATAAGTTCCTCGCAAGCGTGGCCCTTCAGCACACCGCCACCTACGTAGAGAACTGGCTTCTTAGCCGCGGCAATCAGCTTCGCTGCTTCACGAACTTGCTTGCTGTGCCCGCGCAATACGGGGCGGTAGCCGGGCAAGTCGATCTTCGGCGGCCATGAGAATGTCATCTGACCCTGCTGGGCATCTTTAGCGATGTCCACTAGGACCGGTCCCGGGCGTCCGGTGGATGCCAAGTGGAAGGCTTCGGCCATCACGTGGGGAATGTCGTTGGGGTCAGTAACCAAGAATGAGTGCTTGGTGATGGGCATGGTGATGCCCACAATGTCGGCTTCTTGGAACGCGTCGGTTCCAATCACGGCACTGGAAACCTGACCAGTGATTGCCACCAATGGAACTGAGTCCATGTGGGCATCCATCACTGCGGTAACGAGGTTGGTGGCGCCTGGGCCGGAGGTGGCGATACAAACGCCCACCCGTCCAGAAACCATGGCGTAACCTTCGGCGGCGTGGCCGGCTCCTTGTTCGTGACGGACCAACACGTGGTTCATGTTGGAAGCCATCAAAGGATCGTAGGTGGGCAGGATCGCGCCACCAGGCAAACCAAAAATGTCGTCCACGCCGAGTTCTTCGAGCGAGCGGACGATTGCCTGAGAACCGGTCATTTGCGTTGGGGGTACAACGTTGTTCGGTCCCAGTACAAGAGAGACGTGGGCAGCGTCGACGACGGGGGTAGCCGTTCGTTCGGACTTTTCCGGAGCCTTTGCAGCTCCAGCGGACTTCGTAGCCATCAGCGTGGGGCTGATGGGCGATCCTTTGCTCATCGGACTCTTCCTTTGTGCATCCACCATGGATGCTGGGTTATTTCTTCGGTGCTGCGGGAACAAAAAAACCCCTCAGCCTTATGGCTCTTCGAGGGGTTGCGCGTGACAGATCGTTTCCAATCGGGCTAAAACGCCACGCGCTTAATAAGGACGACGACGCCGGAAGCGACGGAAACAATCTTGATCATGCGTTTAGTTTTCCCTCTCAGTGAGATGGCTGTCAAAGAGCCAATCAGCCGTCTCACTATATGGACATCATAGTCCACAGATTGGGCACTCCCCTAACCCAACCGGCTCACAATTGTGGCTGCACCCAGCTCAGGGAACAGCCACAACTGCTAGCCAGTCAGGCTAGAGACGCTCAAGGAGAACTAGCCGCAGTAAGCGCCAGTTGATGCGCTGTGCACCAGCTTGGCGTACTTAGCCAAAACACCCTTTGTGAACTTTGCCGGAAGTGGTGCCCAACCAACCTTGCGAGATTCGAGCTCGGCCTCATCAACCAGCAGGTCGAAGCTGCGATTGGCAATGTCCACCCGAATCCGGTCGCCATCCTTGACGAAGGCGATCGGGCCGCCGTCGACAGCTTCTGGTGCAACGTGACCAATGCACAAACCAGTGGTTCCGCCAGAGAAACGGCCATCGGTGAGGAGCAAAACATCCTTCCCCAGTCCGGCACCCTTGATGGCGCCGGTGATGGCCAGCATCTCACGCATGCCCGGTCCACCCTTGGGGCCCTCGTAGCGGATAACTACAACGTCTCCTGCGTGAATTTCGCCGCGGTCCAAAGCGTCAAGGGCGCCCTGTTCACGCTCGAAGACGCGTGCCGAACCTTCGAAGACATCAGCGTCAAAGCCTGCGCTCTTGACAACGGCACCTTCGGGAGCCAACGAACCGTGCAAGATGGTGATGCCACCGGTCTTGTGGATCGGGTTATCAAGGGCGCGCAAGATCTTGCCATCAACGTCCGGTGGGTTGATCGCCGCGAGGTTCTCGGCAACGGTTTTGCCCGTGACGGTGAGGCAATCACCGTGCAGCAGTCCGGCGTCGAGCAGTGCCTTCATAATCACCGGCACACCACCGATCTTGTCTACGTCAGTCATAACGTAGCGGCCGAAGGGCTTCAGGTCGCCCAGGTGCGGGATCTTGTCGCCGATGCGGTTGAAGTCCTCAAGGTTCAGATCAACCTCAGCTTCACGGGCGATAGCTAAAAGGTGCAGAACGGCATTCGTGGAACCGCCAAAGGCCATAGTCACAGCAATTGCGTTTTCAAAAGCTTTTTTGGTCATGATGTCGCGAGCCGTAATGCCCAGGCGCAGCAGGTTCACCACTGCTTCACCGGACTTACGGGCAAATTCATCACGACGGCGGTCAGCCGACGGCGGGGCAGCGGAACCCGGCAGGGACATACCAAGGGCTTCACCAATGCAGGCCATGGTGTTGGCCGTGTACATACCACCACAAGCGCCTTCACCCGGGCAGATGGCCCGTTCAATGCGGTCCAAGTCCCCTCGGCTCATTTTGCCCGCAGCGCAAGCACCCACGGCCTCGAAAGCGTCGATCAGGGTGACTTCTTTTTCCGAGCCATCTTCGAGCTTGACCCAGCCCGGCATGATGGAACCGGCGTAGAGGAACACACTCGCGAGATCTAGGCGCGCGGCGGCCATCAACATACCCGGAAGCGACTTGTCGCAACCGGCCAAAAGGACCGAACCATCAATGCGTTCTGCCTGCATTACGGTTTCCACCGAGTCGGCAATAACTTCACGAGAAACAAGAGAGAAGTGCATTCCCTCGTGGCCCATGGAAATACCGTCGGAGACGGAGATGGTCCCGAACTGCATCGGGAATCCGCCGCCGGCGTGAACGCCTTCCTTGGCACCCTGGGCCAATCGGTTCAGGGACAAGTTGCACGGCGTAATTTCGTTCCACGAACTGGCAACGCCAATCTGTGGTTTGGCGAAGTCGTCGTCACCCATACCAACGGCACGGAACATTCCCCGCGCCGGGGCGGCGTGAATTCCATCGGTGACAACACGGCTACGCGGCTTGATGTCTGGCTTACTGTCTACTGCTGTAGTGCTCTCCTCGCTCATGTCTGAAGTCTATGACTCGAAATACCCGCTAGGTGACCAGCCACCAGCATTGCGGCCCGAATGACGCGAAATTCCCTCAATGTTTCGTCCATATTGTGGACTTGCAACATTCACGGAGCCGCTTTTCAACTTCTGGCGCTTGCCCCGATCCCTGCTGGCGCCCGCTTCCCTAGACACACATCAGTGGCAGAAGTAACGTCGAGGAAACGGCAACCCTGCCAAATGAACAGAAGGGCTCTGTTATGGAGTGGATTATCTGGGTCATCGTCATCATTGTGATCGTCGCCGTCGTCTGGTGGCTGCTGAACAGGAACAAGGGTCAAAGTTCACTGCCGGGCCAAAGCGCTACAAACCAGTCCACCAGCAATCCTCAGGAAACGAGGGCTGACTCTGCGGTGCGCGCCGCATCAGGTCAAACACCAACATCCGACGCCGGTGCCACCGCAGCAGCGGCCGCTGCCGGTGCCGCTCCAATCATCGCGGCCGGGGCAGCTGGCGCTTCCTCGGAGCCTTCCACAGCACCTCCCGCAACACAGAGCGCTCCAGCCGAAGAATCCTTCGCCGTCAACGAGTCCACGGATCCAGCGGATCCAGTTGGGCCCACCACTTCTGCAGAGGCCGAGGCACCCCGTTCTGAAGAGCCTGGTGTTTCAGCAGAGCCTGTATTTACTGAACCTGCACTGGAGGAGCCAGCCTTGGCTGAGCCCCGCGTCTCCGCTCCTGATACCTTCGACACTCCCGTGACTGACGACCCAAGGGATACCGCCGCGGGTGCCGGCAGTGAAACGTACATCGACGCAAGTGCCGCAAAAGTATCCGATCCTGAAGTTGGCATTCCGGACAGCACCGAAGATCAACAACAAGAGATCGATCAGCAGTCCCAGAACGAGGCCGCTGATCGTGAAAAGTGGGAGTCCTCATGGAGCGATTCCACAAGCACCCCCGCGCCGACGCAACAGGATGACTCGGAGGCTACTGCGCCTCAAGGATCTGAAAACCTCAGTTCCGGGAACTCTAGTAGCTATGGCGAAGGCATCACCGAGGAAACTGCCCGCAATTCTGAACCAGTTCACACTCAGTGGGGCCAAGCCGAGCCAGTACAGACCCAGGCCGCTCAGGCTGACCCCGCACCAGCTGAACCCGCTCAGCCGGTGGGCCACTTGGCAGTTGATAAGCCGTACGGAGAGGGGTCCGCATCGCCTAACCCGGACGGCAGTGCTCCGGAGGGCTTCACGGTCAAAGGTGACGCTGGCTCCATGATCTATCACGACGAGTCCAGCCCCTTATACAACGAGGCCGCAGCCGATGTGTGGTTTATCTCAGAGGCTCACGCCGAGGCAGCTGGGTTCCGCGTGCCTCGCCAGGGCCGCCACTAGGGACACTCTCTAAAGTAATTCTGGCAGGAAGTCCTTGAGAATCAGCGGGCGGTTTTGGCCGCCGAAGTTGCACTGAAAGTGCCCGCTGGTTCTCGATTTCACTTTTGAAAAAAACTCCCGTATAGTTTCATGTCGTTGCGAGATCAACGGAGAGAACAAAAAGCCTCTTCAGCCACTTGCAAAGTAATGCACCTCTAGCTCAATTGGCAGAGCAATTGACTCTTAATCAATGGGTTCCGGGTTCAAGTCCCGGGGGGTGCACAGGGATGAGGCTCCCGAACAGTTCAACTGTTCGGGAGCCTTTCTTGTTTTCACGATCGAGTTCTCACGATCAACTCCGCCGAATGGGCAGATAATGTCGTTTTGACGCGGAACTAAGGGACATTATCTACCCACTCGGCAAACAAATGGAGGACCACATGAGCGAACGGCTCACCCCCGGCCAGCAAGCCCCGGACTTCAGCCTGCAGGACTCACATGGCAACACCATCAGCCTCAGCGACTTCCGCGGCAAAAGCACCATCCTGTACTTCTACCCTGCAGCCTCCACCCCAGCCTGCACACAACAAGCATGTGATTTTCAAGACAGCCTCAACACCTTTAGCCACGCCGGCTACAACGTTGTGGGGATTTCCCCCGATGAGGTCAGCGCGCTCATTTCCTTCGCAGCAACGGAAACTCTGAAGTTCCCCTTGCTGGCTGACCCGGATCACGCAGCAGCTCTGGCCTACGGAACGTGGGGTGAAAAGAAAAACTACGGGCGAAGCTACGAAGGGCTCATTCGCAGCACCTTTGTTCTCGACGAAAACGGCGTTATCACCCAGGCGCAGTACAACGTACGGGCCAAAGGACACGTAGCCAAGCTGCAACGGGACCTAAAAATCGCCGAGGTATAGCCCGCCCCAAGGAGGCAAATCTGGCAACTCAAGCACCGCCGTCGAGCCGGTGACAAAGAATCGCTTCAAAGCAGATACACTTGATGCTGGAAACCGCAAGGTAACCAGCACCAGCGCGAGTGGTGAAATTGGCAGACACGCAGGATTTAGGTTCCTGTGCTTTCGGGCGTGTGGGTTCAAGTCCCACCTCGCGCACCAAGAGGCCTCGGCCCAGGACGACTATCCCGTATGAGCGGGGTATGCAAATTCTTGACGGGGTGATGAGCAATTGTCTAAAGCCAGACACCAGCGACTTCTTGCGCGCTTAGGTGTCTGCCTGATGGCAACGACTCTCGCCGCTTGCACGGCGACCCCTACACCGGTACCCACTGAGTCTGGCAGCCAGGCCACATCTGCTAATCCCACAGCAACTTTCAACTTCGGTACAGCAGCTCAACCACTTGGACTGGATCCCGCGCTCACCTCCGACGCGGAAACATACCGTGTGACACGCCAAATCCTTGAAGGACTCCTGGGTGTGGACCAGAACACCGGGAAACCCAGCGCGCTCCTGGCCACCGAATGGTCTGAAGCGGACAACGGATTGAGCTATTCCTTTACTCTGCGTCAAAACGTCAAGTTCCAGGACGGGACGGATTTCAACGCAGCAGCGGTGTGCAGCAACTTTGAACGCTGGTACCACTTCCCGCAATCGCTACGTAAAAGCCATACGGGAATCAGCTTCGGCACCGTATTCAAGGCTTTCTCCGATAAACCCGCAGCATCCACATACAAGGGCTGCACGGTAAAAGACAGCAATCACCTGTCCATCACCTTGAACCAGCGGTTTACTGGATTTTTGCAAGCACTGACCACGCCGGCATTTGCCATCTCCTCCCCCACCGCCTTGGCCGCTGGAAAAGCTGACCAGCCGGTCAAAGCCACAGACGGTACCAGCTACTCCGTCTACGCGCGCCAGCCAGTGGGAACCGGGCCATATACCCTCAAAAAGTGGACTTCCACCGAGGTGAACCTTTCGATCAACGAGGACTATTGGGGCGACAAGGGCCAAATCGGCACTTTGAACTTCATCACCTACGATCGCTCTGAAGCCCGCCTGGCTGCCCTAGAAAGTGGCACAATCGACGGCTACGATCTGGTCACCGTTGACAACTTTCAGCAGCTGGTTAAAGAGGGCAAACAAATCGTTCAGCGCGACCCGTTCTCCGTGATGTACCTCGGAATCAACGAGGCGGTGGAACCCCTAGGCAACTACAAGGTCCGCGAAGCCATTGAGTATGCCATTGATAAAGACACGCTCATCCGCAAATTCTTCATCGATGGGACGGCCAAAGCTTCCCAATTTGTCCCTGCCAAACTTTCCGGTTTTAACTCAAGCGCCACGAGCCTTGGGTACGATCCAGAAAAGGCCAAAACGGCACTCAAAGTCAGTGGCTACAAGAACCAAGAGATCAAGTTCTACTACCCGCTGAACGTTACGCGCGCCTATCTTCCAACGCCGGAAAAAATTTACGCCGAGATCGCTCGCCAGCTGACCGCCGTCGGATTTAACATCAAGCCTGTCCCCGTGGAATGGAGTGACGGCTACGTCCAAAAGGTAACGTCCCCGGGAGACCACGGGCTGCACTTGCTGGGCTGGAACGGCGCATACTCAGACCCGGACAATTTTGTGGCACCACTGTTCGGCGAAACCAACGGCGAATTTGGCTACCCAGGGCCTCAAGTGTTTAGCAAAATTGCCCGCGCCCGCGGCATCAGCGACGGTACCGAACGTCAAGATGCGTACACCTCAATCAACCAGCAGTTGGCCGATGACATCCCCGCGGTGCCCATCGCCTACCCAATTTCAGCCCTAGCGATGTCCAACCGAGTCCTTAGCTACCCGGCGTCGCCAGTGCTGTACGAAGTCTTCACCCAAGTAAAACTAACACAATAAGCCCTGCCGGCAATTTTAGTAAAGAGGTGGCAGGCGATATTCTGCTAAAGCCTTATGCCGCAGCAATCGGAGAACACCGTGACCTTCATTTCCAAGACCGCCAGCGCCGACGTCGTCCTCATTGGAGGCGGCATTATGAGCGCTACTCTTGGCGCGTTCCTCAAACAGCTCGAGCCCTCATGGACTATTGCCATGTACGAACGGCTCGACGAAGCAGGGCTTGAAAGCTCCGGACCCTGGAATAACGCAGGCACCGGGCACTCGGCACTGTGTGAGCTTAACTACAGTCCGCAAGCCAAAGACGGCTCCGTGGATCCTGCTAAAGCTCTCAAGATCAACGAGCAGTTCCAGCTGTCACGCCAGTTCTGGTCTCATTTGGTCAGCAACGGCATGATCGGGGATCCAAAGCGATTCATCCACACGGTGCCTCACATGAGCTTTGTGATCGGTGAGGATCACAGCAACTTCCTCAAGACCCGCTACGAGGCGCTCTCCCCCAACACTTTGTTCCGCAGCATGGAATACAGCGAGGACCCCGCGCAGATCCGTAAGTGGGCTCCGCTGGTCATCAACGGCCGCGATTCCAAGCAGCGCATCGCCGCGACCCGCTCCGCCGAGGGCACCGACGTAGACTTCGGCGCCCTGACCCGCGAGCTGACCACCTACCTCCAGCGTGAAGGCGTTGAGGTCAACTATGGCCACGACGTCACCGGCATTGAGCGCACGGCCGACGGCGGTTGGCAGCTTGGCCTCAAGCACATGCACTCTGGTGAACGCGGCTCAGTCAAGGCTAAGTTTGTGTTTGTTGGTGCCGGTGGTGGCGCTTTGCACCTCCTGCAAGCCTCCGGCATCCCAGAGAGCAAGGGTTTTGGCGGCTTCCCGGTCTCCGGCCAGTTCTTCCGCAGCACCGACGACAGCTTGGCAGAAAAGCACAACGCTAAGGTCTACGGCCAGGCATCCGTTGGCGCACCGCCTATGTCTGTGCCCCACCTGGACACTCGATACGTCAACGGGAAGCGGTCACTCTTGTTCGGCCCCTACGCCGGCTTCTCCACCAACTTCCTCAAGAACGGTTCACTCTGGGACCTGCCCCTGTCCATCCGTCCGAGCAACCTGATTCCTATGCTCGCCGTGGCCAAGGACAACATGGACTTGACCGCCTACCTGATCAAGGAAGTCGCCAAGAACCGTGGTTCCAAGGTTGAGGCGCTCCGCGAATACTTTCCGGAAGCCGAAGCAGACAATTGGGAGCTCATCACCGCAGGTCAGCGTGTGCAGATCATCAAAAAGGATCCCTCCAAGTGCGGCGTCTTGCAGTTCGGTACAGAGGTCATCACCGGTCGCGACGGTTCAATCGGCGCACTCTTGGGTGCCTCGCCGGGAGCATCCACTGCCGTGCCGATCATGATCGAATTGATGCAGCGTTGCTTCCCCAAGCAGTTCAAGGGTTGGGGCGCCAAGCTTCAAGAGATGATGCCCGGTTACGGGGTAACGCTCAACAACAATCCTGAGCTTGCCGAGGAACTGTCCAAGAGCACTGCTCAGACACTGAAACTGGACGATCCCAGCAAATAGCTTGAAACGAACCCCCGCCGGACACCGGCGGGGGTTCGTAGTAGGACACCGATTTTGAACTGACGGAGAGACCACCATGTTCCGCTTGGCACAACTATCTCTGGCCAATCGGGCCCTAATTGCGTTGATCACCATCTTCGCTGCCGTCTTTGGTGTGATCACCATGGGATCGCTCAAACAGGAACTTATCCCCTCCATTGAGTTCCCCCAGATCACTGTTCTCAGTGCGATGCCTGGTGCGTCCCCGGAAGTAGTGGACAAACAAGTCAGCCAGCCGCTGGAAACCACTTTGAACGCTGTAGAGGGCTTGGAATCCACTACCTCCACCTCACGTAGCGGCGTCTCCACCATCAACATGCAATTCGCTTACGGAACCAACCTAGACCGGGCGCGCAACCAGATTGACCGGGCCATCTCCACGGCCAAGCGCAATCTGCCCGATTCTGTGGAACCAACTGCAGTGGCGGGAAGCATCAGCGACTTCCCCATTGTTTTTTTGGCGGTCTCCTCCAATAAACCGTTGAACGACCTCAACGCCGATTTGCTTCGGCTCACCGTTCCGCGTTTGCAGAAGATCGACGGCGTCCGTGGCGCCGATGTTTCCGGCGGCGCGAGCCAGCACATTTCAATCTTGCCCAACGCCGAGGTGATGGCAGCACGCGGCGTGACCTCGACTGACATTTCAGATGCTCTCAAAAACAATGGCTCTTTGGTACCGGCTGGGACTGTTAAAGAACAAGGCAAAAACCTCTCGCTTCAAATTGGCAGCCCCGTGGAATCCCTTGACGCGATCAAGGCACTCCCCCTCATCGGTGCCAAGCAGCCCACCACGATTGGTGAGGTAGCCGCCGTCGGAATTGCTGACGATGCCAAAACCTCAGTGACACGAACCAACGGCGTAGAAACCTTGGCCCTTTCAGTGACAAAAAAGCCTGAGGGAGACACCGTAGGGATCTCACATCAGATCCGTGATCTGCTGCCGCAGCTTGAAGCGGAACTCGGCAACGGTGCCAAGATTACGAGTGTGTTTGATCAGGCTCCGTTTATTGAGAAATCCATTAAGGACCTGACCACCGAGGGGCTCTTGGGCCTTGGTTTTGCAGTGATTGTGATCTTGGTGTTTTTGCTCTCCGTACGTTCAACCCTTGTCACAGCGATTTCAATCCCGCTCTCTTTGCTCATCACCTTTATAGGCTTGTACGCCACCAAATATTCGCTTAACATCCTGACGCTTGGTGCACTCACCATTGCAATCGGTCGTGTGGTTGATGACTCGATTGTGGTGATCGAAAACATCAAGCGGCACTTGAGCTACGGCGAAGAAAAACGGACAGCAATTCTCAATGCCATCCGCGAAGTGGCCGGAGCCATCACCGCATCCACCCTGACCACCGTGGCAGTCTTTTTGCCGATCGCTTTTGTGGGAAACATAGCTGGGGAACTATTCCGGCCATTCGCCCTGACCGTGACCATCGCGCTGATCGCTTCCCTCGCCGTGGCGCTGACCATTGTTCCGGTACTGGCGTACTGGTTCCTCAAGAGCGGGAACAGTGCGGGCCTTCCCGCGGCCCAAGTTGAAGCCGATGCACATGCTAAGGAGCAAAAGGGTTGGCTTCAGCGCGGCTACTTGCCTGTACTTTCCGGCACTCAAAAGCACCCTGTGATTACCTTGGTTGCGTCCGGGCTAATTCTGCTGGCCACCCTGGCGATGGTCCCCTTGGTGCCTACCAACTTGCTCGGTAACTCAGGGCAAAACAGTATGACCGTCAAGCAATCCCTGCCAGCTGGTACAAGCCTTGAAGCTGCGGATGCTCAGGCCAGCAAGGTTGAAAAAGTTCTCCGCGGCATCGACGGGATCAAAGACGTTCAAACCACCGTGGGCAATGCGTCCAACGGATTCGCCGCTTTGGCTTCAACGGGTGCTGCCGATGCCAACTTCACCGTAATCACTGACGAAAAGAAGGATCAGACGGCTCTGCAGGATTCGGTCCGCAACACCCTGAACAACTCCGGTGCCACCGGCAAGGTCAGCGTGGGCTCCCAGCAAGGCGGTTTTGGAACCAGTTCCACCGTGGATGTCACAGTGAAAGCGGCAACCTCTGCGGACCTCAAAACGGCCAGCGACACCCTAGTGAAGGCCCTCACCGGCACTCCTGGCTCCAGTGAAGTTGTCACCAACCTTGCCGCGAGCCAGCCGGTTGTCCAAGTCAAAATCGACCGCGCTAAGGCAGCCGCCGCAGGTATTTCTGAGCAGCAAGTAGCTGGTGTTCTGGCCTCCGCGGTGAACCCACAGCTGGGCACCAAGATCCGCATTGATGCAAACGACTACCCGGTTCAGATTGGCACTGGAACCCAATTCACCTCGCTACAGCAGCTCAAGGACACTCCGCTACCCGGCCCGAGTGGACCGGTATTGCTTGGCTCCGTGGCCACTGTTGCCCAGGTTGATGTCCCGGTAACGATTACCAGCAGCAATGGCCAACGCACTGCCAAGATCTCTCTGACTCCCGAGGGATCCAACTTGGGAGGTTTGGGCACCGAGGTTCAAAAACGACTAGATTCCCTGTCCTTGCCGGCCGGTGTTACGGCGACACTGGGCGGGGCTGCAACGCAGCAGGCAGAGTCATTCCGTCAGCTGGGGCTGGCTCTTCTGGCCGCAATCGCCATTGTCTACGTGATCATGGTGGCGACGTTTAAGTCGCTCATCCAGCCATTGATTCTGCTGGTGTCAGTCCCCTTCGCAGCTACTGGCGCCATCCTTTTGCTCCTACTCACCCGCGTTCCCTTGGGCTTGCCGTCCTTGATCGGAATGTTGATGTTGGTAGGCATTGTGGTCACTAACGCCATTGTGCTGATCGACTTGATCAACCAATATCGCAAACCGGCTCCTGGACGGGAGGCTATGAACGTGGCCGAAGCAATTGTTCATGGAGCCCGGCAACGTCTTCGCCCAATCCTGATGACCGCGGCCGCAACGGTGTTCGCACTCACTCCGATGGCGCTTGGGCTGACCGGCGGCGGCGGCTTCATCTCACAACCGTTGGCCGTTGTGGTGATTGGTGGTTTGGTTTCCTCTACCGTGCTCACTTTGGTTCTAGTCCCGGTACTTTACCGCTTGGTTGAAGGCCGGCGCGAAGCCCGCGCTGATCGCCACAGCTAGCTCATCTTTGCGGCGGTTCTCAGGGGGCAGCGCTTGGAGTTAAACCACGACGGCGGAAGGAACCTCTTGTGGGTCGGCGAAAGCGTTGCGCGGCACCAGCACCAGTGACACAGCTGCGACTAGCGCCGTCACTCCGCACACCGCCCACACCGTCAGGTACCCGGCTAGCGGAGCAGCCGTGGCGCTTTGAACGGCTCCCGCAGCAGCCTCGGAACCTGCCGTAAACAGGGCAATGCCAAACACTGCTGAAGCCACAGCTCCACCAATAGTTTTTGTCGTGTTGGTCAGCCCCGTTGCCATACCCGTGCGATGCGCCGGCGCTGCCGCTGCAGCTGCAGAGGGCAATGCTGCCACCAAGGCGCCGGAGCCAAGCCCGGCAACCGCCATGTTGACCATCGCTTGCACCAGTGAGGCGTGGAAAGGCAAAAACAGTAGGTACCCCACCCCCACCAAAACGGCAGCACACACCAAAGTCCAGCGAGGTGTAACTACCTTGGTAACCACTGGAAACAACAAGGCGCCGATCAGCAATGAGAGCACGTACACACCGATGATGATGGAGACCTGCCCCGCCGCCAAGCCCATCCCGTAGCCAAAAATCTTTGGATCCGTGCGCGCAAAGGTGGACAAAGGCGCTTGAGCGCCAAGGACCGAAACACCAAACAAACCAGCCGTGAGAAACACCGGCCACATGTTCTTCTGCGCCACCATACGGATATCAACCAAAGGATCCTCAGTGCGCAGCTCATGCCGGGCGAAGGGCACCAGCAAAAGAACTCCGCTCACAATAAGGACCCACGGCCACCATGCAGCTGTCCCGTTGAGACGAACAAAAGTCAGCCCGGACGTAAGTACCAAGAGTGCTCCGGCGAGCAGTCCGAAGCCCACGGTGTCCAGACGCCGCGGTTCTTGAGCTTTTCCAGATCCTTCCGTGGCTCGTCCGGCGGGGGCTCGGGAAGCATCACTCGGCACACCAAAGGCGATAGCCGCGCAGACCAAGGTTGCCGCAATCGCCGGGATGGTGAGGGTCAGCCATAAAGAACCGGCGAAGACTTCAGAAAGCGATCCCGACGCCAGCGCACCAGCTATCACACCGAATTCGAGGGCACCAACCAAAATGCCGGCAGCCTTACGGGTGCGTGCCGCGGAGTCAGGTGCATCCCTGACGCGGCTGTGAATGAGCGCAATTTCCATAGGCAACCAGACCACGTAAAAGCCTTGCAACGCCCAGGCGATCAGGAAGCTCGTAAAGTCTTGGGCAATCACCACACCCCATGAAGCCAAAGCTGTCAGGACGCTCGAGACCAGAAGAATGCGCTTGTGTCCCCACACGTCACCCAACTTGGCCAAGAGGGGAACGGCCAAGGCGCTGAGCATCAATTGCCCTGCTTCAAACCAGTTGACGTCGGCATCGTGGATGCCCAAATGCCGTGCAATGTCAGTCAGGATCGGCGTGTAGTAGCCCTGCAAAATGCCGCTAGTGAGTTCCACCAGGACCAAGAAAAAGATAATGCGCCGCACACTTGCCTCCGCCTAATCGAACGCTCTCACCGCTGGGACGCTGTTCTTGCCGCGCGCGGTTGATTGAATCCTAAGCCCCACGATGAGCCGGGAATACTTCTGTGCACGCGTGGCTTATACATGTCGATAGATGCAAATGCATGTATCTAGGATAGAGTGAATGCAACACAGAGGAAGGTTCACCATGCAGATCGGCGTCTTCAGCGTCAGCGATATCACCACTGACCCCACCACCGGTAAAACCCCCACCGAGCACGAGCGTATTCAAGCTTCCGTGGCCATTGCCAAAAAGGTCGAAGAGATCGGCATGGACGTCTACGCGATCGGCGAACACCACAACCGCCCATTCTTCTCCTCCTCCCCCACCACTACGCTCGCCTACATCGCAGCGCAGACTGAACGCATCACACTCTCCACCACCACCACCCTGATCACCACGAATGACCCGGTCAAAATCGCCGAAGACTTCGCGATGCTCCAGCACCTCTCCGGCGGACGTGTGGACTTGGTGATGGGCCGCGGTAACACTGCACCCGTATACCCGTGGTTCGGCAAAAACATCCAAGACGGCATTGAACTGGCGATTGAAAATTACGCCCTACTGCGCCGCCTCTGGGACGAAGACACCGTCAACTGGTCCGGCAAATTCCGCACCCCGCTGCAGAACTTCACGTCCACGCCGCGCCCGCTCGACGGCGTTGCCCCCTTTGTATGGCACGGTTCCATCCGTACCCCGCAGATAGCCGAAGTGGCCGCGTACTACGGTGACGGCTTCTTCGCCAACAACATCTTCTGGCCCAAGGAGCACTACCAGCAGCTCATTGGCCTCTACCGCGAGCGCTACGAACACTATGGCCACGGCAAGGCGGATCAGGCCATTGTGGGTCTGGGTGGACAGTTCTTTATGCGCAAGAACTCCCAAGACGCTGTCAAGGAATTCCGCCCATACTTTGACAACGCCCCGGTCTATGGCCACGGCCCGTCGCTTGAGGACTTCACCTCCCAGACCCCACTGACCGTGGGTAGCCCGCAAGAGGTCATTGAAAAGACTCTGACCTTCCGCGAAGCATTCGGTGATTACCAGCGCCAGTTGTTCCTGATTGACCACGCGGGACTTCCACTCAAAACGGTCTTGGAACAACTGGATCTCTTTGGCGAAGAGGTTTTGCCGGTGCTTCGCGCCGAGTACGCAGCCAAAAAGCCAGCACACGTGCCGGATGCGCCAACGCACGCTTCCCGTGTTGCTGCTCGCGACGCCGCTCTGGGAGCAACAGCTGAAGCCACCGCTGGCGCCAGCGAAAATAACTAGCCACACTCCGAGGACAAAATGTCAGAAAAACCAAGCACTAACGATATTCGCGTGGCTGCAAGTTCCTGGGAATCATTGTTCCGGGCACAGGTGGCTGTGATGCGCCGAATTCAGCGTGGTAAAGAGTTCCACGAGCTGGCCTTGCGCGAATACGATGTGCTCTTTACCCTCAGCAGTTGCCCTACGGGGTGGCTGAGACTTAATGAGCTCAACGATCATGTGCTGTTGAGTCAATCAAGCCTGAGCCGGCTCGTTGAGCGGCTTGAAACCCGGGGCTTGGTGGAACGCACCACAGCCCCGGAGGACGGCCGCGGTGTGCTGCTACGGCTCACGCCGGAGGGCTCTGAATTACAGAAACGGATCGGCCGCGGGCATCTTCAAACCATTGCCGAGGTGATGCTGCCTGCTTTGACCCGAGAAGAGATGAAGCAATTGGAAGTTCTGACCGATAAGTTGCGGGCCGGCGTTGTGGCTAATTCTTAGCCGATAATCACCGCAGCGCCCGGATTGTCTACCGGCAAATTGCCGTTGACCACAGCAGTCACTGACATCCGGTTCAGGACTAGGCTGCCACCAACTGTGGACAAAAATGCGGTGTCCGAGGAGTCCCTGCCAGCACAAATACGCAACAGAGTTTCGCGTGGGGCCAAGCCCGTGGGATCAATAACGTGCCATTGGCCGTTCACATGAGCTTCGGCCACCGCATGGAAGTCCATCGGGTCCAGCCCCGGAGCGTAGACCGCTGCGAGGCGGGCAGGGACATCCTTGGCCCGAAGCAGAGCAATTGCCAAGTGAGCAAAGTCGCGGCACACACCGCGGCGGTGCAACAAAGTCTCCACGGCGCCGTCGGTCCCTCGTGAAGAGCCACTGACGTAGCGCAGCTCCTGGTTCACCCAAGTACGGACCGCATCGAGAAGTTCCATGCCGTGCAAGCCGCCGAACTCGGCGTAGGAAGTAGGCAGAAGCCGGTCCGATTCGGCGTAACGGCTGGGCCGAACCAGCGTCACTAGCTCAAGAGTGCTGGGATCCTCAGGGATAGCTCTTCCCTCAACGGAGGCCGTGTATTCCACTGATACATCTGCGGGTTCGGCGAATTCCATGTAGTGAGTGATGGAACCATTGGCTCCCTCAAGCACCTTTAACGGTACGTCTTGATCCCCTGACCGGACTGAGAGGTGTTCCTCGAGTCTGGTGTATCCACTATTGCGCGCAACAGCAATGGACATGGCCACCTTGGTGTTGGCGACGGTCTTGAATTGAATACGTGCAGAAACGTTGCGTTCCATGGGACTCCGTGGGTTGCGGGGAAGGCTCAATTGGTGATTTTCAGGGACAAAAGCATCCGCTGAACATTAGCGAACTCGGAGCTTTCATTGACGAAACGCGCCGCTTGGTTCAAAGTGTCAAAAGACTTCAGCGGGGCAACTTTCTCATCTGGCGACAAGGCGCGCAACTCGCCCGTGTCGGCGAAGCTCACTCCCCCAACGCTTTCCGAGCCGGTCACGATGTTTTGCAAGCTGCATGCCTTTGAACCGGCACCACCCACCAGGTTGGTAATACCGTAGGAGCCAAAGAACTTGTACCCCTGAATCACACGAAAAACGACGCGTGGAGAGATCGTGTTGGCGGCATCCGAGTGCGGAATATCCACTGGCACACTGCTGATCACTGTGTAATTCTTGGCGTTCGCGGCCTTGCATGCGGCAGGTTTCGGGGTGGGCAAACCAGTCTGCAACACCGCTACCGGGTTCCCGTCTTGATCCTTAACTTCCACCTTCACAGCGCCTTGTTTGGTGCCAGCGGCAGGGGAACCGCTTTGGGCAATCCACTCTTGAGGCAGGTCAAAACTGACCTTTTTGTCCGGATCGGTGAAAGTTTTCCAGGCACTGGCGGTGGCACCGGTGTCTGGCGTGGGGCTGGCACTGCCCGTCCCGTTGGACGCGCCCGACGACGGCTGCGTACCATCGCTGGCAACCGAGGCGCCTGGTGTGGGGCTACTAGAGCTTGCGCCCGCCTCGTTATTACCGGAACCTGCCGTCCATTGCGGCGCCGGGGTGCTGCCAGCGCATCCGGAGAGCAGCAGCGAGGCAGCGAGAAGCGCCCCGATTTTTTGTGCCACCGGTTTGAGCCTATGCATCATTGGTGCCTCAGTCATGTGATCCAGCCTAGAGCCTGCGCAACAAGGTCTCGCAAAAACGCACACCGTCGCTCAATGATTTGAGTCCTATTTTTTCATCCACCCCGTGTATAGATTCCCGCGCTGCAGTGTCCATAACAAAAGGCGCAAAGCGGTAGACGTTGGCGCAAATTTCTGTGAACCGCCGTGAATCTGTTGCCGCAAGCATCACGTACGGGACGGCCGGAACGTGCGGGAAAACGGTGCTGATGCAGCCACTGAGGAACTCCCATGCTTCCCCTTCATCCGGCGATACGGGCGAGGGGTCGCTGCCTTCAAGGACCATCATCTCTACGGCGGGATCTGCTATCACAGTAGTGATTCTTTTGAGGGCGGATTCTACGGTTTGCCCTAGGGCCAAACGAATATTCACGTTGGCGGTTGCCGTTGCGGCCAGAACGTTGGCGCCCGCGCTACCGCTAAGCGTGGTTACGGCCATGGTGGTACGGACTAGCGCGCTACTTTCCGGGCCCATCAGGGGCAAAATACGTGCCAGAGCCAAGCGGAGTTTCCTTGCCCGGGAGAATACCAATGACATTGGTTTCGGTGCCAACGGCGCAAGCCGTTCAAACATGGACACAGTGGCCAGCGGTAATTCGACGGGAAACTGTTGCATCTCCAAGCGCATGATCGCCCGTGCCAAGCGAGCCGTAGCGCCCATCCGTGGTGGTTGGGACGCGTGGCCGCCGGGGCTACGCGTTGTTAGTTGCAGGTCCATAATGCCTTTCTCCGCAACCCCCACCATCGCAGCCGGGCTTTTGATGCCGGAGAGAACTCCAGTGGCAATGGCTCCACCTTCATCTAGTACCAGCCACGGTGAAATGCCGCGTGCTTTCAACAGCTCCACGGCAGCTTTGGCTGAATCCCCTGCGGTTTCTTCGTTGTTGCCGAAGGAAAAATAGACGTCGTTTTGTGGGGTGAAGCCCTGCTCTATAAGAGCCTCGGCAGCTTCAAGCCACGCTACGAGTGCGCCTTTGTCGTCCAAGGTCCCGCGTCCCCACAGGTGTTCGCCGTCGTTGTGTCCTGAAAAGGGCGGGTGAGTCCAGGTTTCTGGCTCGGCAGCAGGCACTACGTCGTAGTGGGCCATCAGAATAGTTGCCCGGCTCGCGCCGTCGTAGGTTCCACTGGGGTTGCTACCGGCCCAGCGGATCAAGAGGCCATGCTGGTTCACGCGCTCTAGCTCGAGCTGGGTGTGCACCAGGGGGTATAGCTCGCAGAGGGTTTGCAGGAATGATTCAAACACTTCTGGATTGTGATCGTCGGGATTGCGTAAAGACACTGTGGGGTGCTGAATTAACCGGCTCAGTGAGGCAGCTGCGCGTTGGCCGGGGAGGTATAAAGCACCTGAGAGAAACGAATCTGGAGCCGGTTTCATGCGCCGAAGTCTATCCGGGCAGACATGCACCACAGGGCTAGGCTTGCCGTATGTCCAGTTCAGATGCACCAGCAGCCCATCAAGACCCCCATAGCAGCGAGTCAATGTCGGCTTTGGAGATAGCCGATTGGCGCCTGCAGACCTTTGGGATCTATTCCACTGTCCGGGAGATAGCCCGAACCAGCCCGCGCGATGCACACGAACACTGGTGTACCGAACGGGACCGAATGTTCCGCGAGCACCCCGCATCGGCGCTCGACGCAGCTTCAAAGGCACACTTCACGGGGCTGCACGTGGCCGCCTATGACCCTGACTTTCGATTTGAACTACCCTTGCTGAGCCGTGGCGCTGGCGAGGTACGCAACGTAACAACAGGGACCGACGGCGTTGTACCTTTTGAGCGCTTGGGAACCTTCGCGGTACCAGAGATTGGTGAACTCGCTGTGTGGCGGCTAAAGACCTACGGTGGTGGCATTTTTGTGCCGCTGCGCGATACAACAGCAGGCAAAGCTGGTGGCTCTTACGGCGCAGGAAGATACTTGTTGGACACGATCAAAGGCTCCTTTACCGGAGTAAATGAAAGTGGGGAGTTCATTCTGGATTTCAATTTCGCCTACAACCCTTCGTGCGCCTATAACGAAGCGTGGGCGTGCCCTTTGCCCGGTCCGGACAACAGGTTAAGTACAGCCATTGAGGCTGGTGAGATGTACGCCCCAGATCTTGCCAGTACAGAGTGATGCTCGCTGTGTTGCAAAAATCTACGTAACACTCTGGCTAGGACGTAGGATGTCTGAATGATCTCTACTCTGCCCCGCCGAATCGCCCGCGTACGTCCTTTGGCCGGAGATTCTTCGGCCAAGCAAGGCCAGTACTTCGTGGCCAATGATGCCGCTAATTTTGGCTCGGCAGCAGGCCAAGAATGGACTGTCATTGACTCCCCCTTCTCCGGTTCCTTGGCTAATGCAGGCTCTCCGGCGGTGGCTGGTTGGGAAATCGGAAGTACCGTAGCTCAAAGCGACTTCACGTTTTTAGCCCCGTCCGCACCGGCGAACGTTTTTGGTATGGCCCACAACACTGGCGCCCCCGGACGTGCCTTGCCGCCGCAAGCATTCCACAAAGCATCCACCTCGGTGATTGGCCCGGGCGAGGCGATTGAGCTGAGCGAAAGTGTGGGCTACGTTGACCCGGAAGCGGAACTGACCATCGTCGTCGGACGTGCATGCCGAGGCTTGACCTTGGAGACCGCACGGGAAGCAATTCTGGGTTTCACCATCGGTAATGACGTCTCGGCCCGCGACTTACAGAAGTCTGACGAGTTATGGATCAGCGCCAAAAGCCAAGACACCTTTACGCCCGCCGGGCCATGGATCGTCACAGATCTGAACTACAGCAACGCGCCGATCAGCATTGTGCACAACGGCAACGAACTCAAGGCTGCAAGTACTGCTGATTTGGGCTGGAACGTCGAGGAAATCATGGTTTACTTGACCTCCTTTATGACCCTTCACCCAGGCGACCTGATCTTGACAGGCTTCCCCGCCGAATGCGCACGAATCAACCCCGGAGACACAGTAGTGTGCCGCGTTGGTGGAATTGGCGAACTCCAAAACCCCGTGGTCGCTTCAACCTGGGCGTAGGCCGCAGACAAATTTCCAGCTACCAAATAGCAGGTTCACAGTTTGATGTGAAAACCTTGCAGCATGGAGCACAGCCTGCGGGAACCCGCGCGTGAGGTGGACCGCCAGGTGAGCATTGCTCCGGGGCGGTCCCTCCGCCGTCGCGGTTTATTGCGTTTCCCCCTGATCCGCCAGCTGATTCGCTTCACCGGTGTGGGGATTATTTGCACACTTTGCTCGATCGGCTTGTATGCCGTGCTGCGTCCGTGGACGGGCCCACAGACCGCAAACGCGCTGGCACTGATCTTAACTTCGCTGCTCAACACGGCTCTGAACCGGCGGTTGACGTTCAAAATCAACGGGCAATCACGGCTGCTACACGATCACCTCAACGGGCTGATTGTTATTGTGGTGGCCCTGGTGATTACCGGGGGCAGCCTTGCCGTGCTGCATTGGATCAATCCCCACGCCACGGTGTCCCAGGAACTTTGGACCACCACCATCTCCGGATTTTTTGCCACAGCTGTGCGCTTTACGCTGCTCCGTCACTGGATCTTCCGCCGCGCCAGAAACCGCTAACGGCTCAGGGCTCACCGCCCACCGCACCGAGTGAGGTAACTCGACCGACGGCGGTAGTCACCAACGCGGCGGCCCTGCGCACTTGCTCGGCGTCAACCCCTTGCGCAAAGCTAAAGCGCACCGCAGTCTGCGCGATCTCACGAGCCAACCCAATGGCGAGCAGCACCTCAGAGGGCTCGTCGGATCCGGCCGCACACGCGGATCCACTTGAACACACCACGCCAAGCCGTTCGAGCTCAAGGAGCACGGATTCTCCGCTGGTTCCTGGGAAACAGAATGACGCCACAGACGGCAGACGCTGGCTCCTGTGCCCAGTCAGTATGGCGTTGGGGACGCTCGCAAGCACATGGGAAATGAACTCTTCACGCAACACACCGACCCGTTCGGCCTCGGGTGCGGCGCTGGCTGCGCCCAATTCCAAAGCCATGGCCATGGCAACAGCGCCTGCAACATTCTCGGTTCCTGCCCTGCGTCCACGTTCTTGACCACCACCGTGGATGAGTGGCTCGGCGGGGGTCCTGCTCTTCAGAAAGGCCACCCCGCACCCCTTGGGTGCGCCAAGTTTGTGCCCAGAAATGCTGAGTGCATCCACTGAAAGATCGTTCACCTTCAACGGCAGCCACCCTGCGGCCTGGACCGCGTCACTATGGAATGGAATGTTGTGCTGATGCGCCAGCTCCGCCAATTCCCGAATATTTTGAACTGTTCCGATCTCATTATTGGCGTACATAATGCTGACCAGCGCTGTTTTCTCACCTAGAAATGGCCTCAGGGCAGTAGCTGTCACCACACCAGACTGATCAACCGGAACCACGTCCAGTGCAAAGCCGTGGAAGCGTTCCAGATAGCGCGCGGATTCCAGTACTGCCGGATGTTCCACGGCGGAAATCACCACTCGGTTCAGCGCTGGGTTGCCCGCTTGGCGTGCGAGCGCGATTCCCTTAATGGCGAGGTTGTCTGCCTCAGTTCCTCCCGAGGTGAAAGTGATTTCACTCGCACGGCAGCCCAGCACCTTGGCAACTCTGGATCTGGCGTTGGCCAAGATATCCGCAGCAGTGTGGCCTAGTTCATGGTGGCTTGAGGGGTTACCGAACTCCGCCGTGAGGACCGGCCACATGGCTTCGAGAACTTCACGCCGTACCGGGGTGGTTGCCGCGGCGTCGAGGAAAATCATGGCGTTGTGTTGCCTTTAGTACTGAATTCCACGGCGTTGAGCTCAACATCAAGTCCCAGATCCAGCGCTATCACCGAGTGTGTGAGCGCACCAATGGAGATAACGTCCACTCCGGTTGCCGCGATGTCCGCCACAGTGCTCGCGTTGACGTTGCCGCTGGCTTCCACAATGGCTCTGCCAGCCACTTGTTCCACACCAGCAGCTAGGTCCGCGAGTGCAAAGTTGTCCAACATGATGGTGTCCACGCCGGCGGCGAGCACCGGTTCAATCTGCTCTGCCCGGTCCACTTCCACTTCAAAGTGAACTGTGTGCCCCAACTGCGCTTTGGCCGAACGGAGCGCTTCCGTGAGCAGCGTTGAATCGCCCCCGGTCAGCACCGCTAGGTGATTGTCTTTGGCCATCACTGCGTCGGAAAGACTAAAACGGTGGTTCGCTCCCCCGCCACAACGCACGGCGTAGCGTTCCAAGATCCGCAGTCCCGGCGTCGTTTTTCTGGTGTCCGTAATACGGGCTTTGGTTCCAGCCACCAGCGAGACAAACGTGGCAGTTTGGGTGGAGATCGCGCTCATTCGTTGCACCAAGTTCAAGGCAACACGTTCCGCCAGCAGCACCGCTCGGGCGTTTCCGCCGACGGTGGCCAGCACGGTCCCGGCCTCAAAGCGTTCACCTTCAGGAACCAAAAGTTCGACGACGGCACGTGGGTCCGTGCGCAGCATCGCCGCGGCGAATACGGGACCGCCGGAGAAAACGCCTGAGACTCGTGCTCGGAGCGCGGCTTGAGCGGTGGCAGTTTCCGGGATCAGCACTTGGGAGGTGATGTCCCCATAGGGTGCGTCCTCGTTCAGTGCCCGGGTGAGAATCTCGTCAATCGCCGCCTGTGGCAGGCTCACCGTAGTTTTAGTCATTGATCAGGCTCGCTTTCTTGCAATACGTGTAGCGCCGTTCTGGGCTTGACGCGAAGTTCTGGGGCAAGCTGTCGTGCCGGTAGTGGGCACCAAGAGAGGTTTGGCGTTCTTGCGCGGCGCGGACCATCAGTTGAGCAGCTAGCAGCAGATTCGAGTCTTCGGGGTCCTGCGGCTCCTCACCAGCTGCCCAAGCGGCCAGGAGGTCTGCAGCTTCCCGTAAATGAACACCGTCCCGCAACACCCCTACATGCGTAGTCATCAACTGACGCAGCGAGCTCCGGGAAAACTTGCGTTCATCGGCGCCTGGAGCGACGGCCCACTCGTGGTCAGGTAGCGTTCCACCAGCGTGCGCAAACCCGAGGCCGCAATCGGCCGAGTTTACGTACAAAGGGGCAGGATCGAACGACGCCCGACTTGCGCTAGAGCTTGAAGCAAGAAAAGTGCCAACAGCACGTCGGCCAAAAACCAGACCTTCGAGTAAGGAGTTACTGGCCAAACGGTTAGCCCCATGCACTCCCGTGCAAGCAACTTCTCCGGCCGCGAGCAGCCCTGGAACATTGGTTCGGCCGTGCAGATCGGTCACTACACCGCCCATCCAGTAGTGAGCAGCCGGCGCCACCGGAATCAGTTCTTGAGTCCAGTCCAGTCCTGCGGCCAAGGTGAGCTTAGTGAGCGTGGGAAAACGTCTAGCCAAAAACCCTGAACCGCGCTGAGCTTCAATCCCTCGAGCATCCAAAAAGACGTGGCCCGCTGGGTCCCCTAGAGAATCCAGGTGGAGGGCAATGCTCCTGGAAACTACATCGCGCGGGGCCAGCTCCGCATCGGCGTGGTAGCTAGGCATAAATCTGGTGCCGCGAGAATCCAGCAGCACGGCTCCTTCACCGCGCACTGCCTCGGAAATCAGCAGCGGAGCAGAACCCTCACCGGCAGGAACCATCGCAGTGGGGTGGAATTGGAAGAATTCAAGATCGCTCACCTCAGCGCCTGCACGCCATGCCAAGGCCAAACCATCCGCGGTGGCAACAAGCGGGTTGGTGGTCTGGGCGAACAACTGACCCGCCCCGCCGCTGGCCAAAAGGACTGCATCACACAGGATCTCTTTGGCCACGCCGGCGTGCAAAAACTCCACTCCGGTGACGGCCCCGGCATCAAGCACCAAGCGTGTGACCTGCGCGTGGGCCAGCACAGTCAAACGCCCTGCCTGTGCAGCTGCGAGGACCGCCTCCACCAGTGCCGAGGCAACACCAGCTCCGGTTGCGTCACCACCAGCATGCAAAATTCGTGGCGCAGAGTGTGCCGCTTCCAAGCCTAAGGCGAGGCGTCCGTCGTCGTCAGTGTCAAAGTGGACACCAAAGCGAGCCAGCCCAGCGATGTCCTCCCGGGCCTCCGTACACAACACCCGGACGGCTTCTTCAGAGCAATGCCCGGCACCGGCACGGAGAGTGTCTGCGATGTGTGCCGCTACCGTGTCCCCAGGCGAGGGCTCGGCCAGCACTGCGGAGATCCCACCTTGAGCAAAGTAGGTATTGCTCTGTCTCAGCTCTCCCTTACTCAACAGCACCACTTCGGCACCGCCTTCGGCAGCTAATAGCGCGGAGTAGAGCCCTGCAATTCCACTTCCGACGACGACGAGCCGCCGCCGCTGAACGCCTGCCCCAGCCGAGTCTCGGCTCCTAATATCCATGGTTGGTGTCCTCAGGCCTAGGCTGGCTTTGCGGCGAGCATCCGCTCGAGCGCAATTTTGGCTCCGCTTTGCACAGCGGGGTCCACCGAGATTTGGTTGACCACTTCACCACGGACCAGCGATTCAAGTACCCATGCAAGGTAGCCCGGGTGAATCCGGTACATCGTGGAGCACGGGCAAATCACCGGGTCTAGGCAGAAAATCGTGTGCTGCGGGTACTCCTCAGCCAAACGGTTGACCATGTTGATCTCGGTGCCGATGGCGAACGTGGTGGGTTCGGTGGCAGCCGCAATGGCTTTTTTGATGAAGTCCGTGGAACCGGCAGAATCGGCCGCGTCCACCACTTCCATGGGGCATTCGGGGTGCACAATGACTTGCACTCCCGGATGCTCAGCACGAGCCTTCGCGATCTGGGAGACATTAAAGCGTTTGTGGACTGAGCAGAAACCGTGCCACAAGATCACTTGCGCATCTTCAAGGGCCTCGGAGGTGTTTCCGCCGAGGTCTTGGCGCGGGTTCCACATGGGCATACGCTCCAGCGGGACGCCCATGGCCTTTGCGGTGTTCCTGCCCAGGTGCTGGTCCGGGAAGAACAGCACTCGCTGGCCACGTTCAAAAGCCCATTTGAGGACAGTCGCTGCGTTGGAGGAGGTGCAGACAATTCCGCCATTCTCACCACAGAAGGCTTTGAGCGCTGCCGAAGAATTCATGTAGGTGACTGGGATGACCGGAACGCGGCCATCGGCGTCGGGCTCTGTACCGTAAATCTCGGTCAATTGTTCCCAGCACTCTTGCACGGAGTCGATGTCGGCCATGTCTGCCATCGAGCAGCCAGCCGCAAGGTTTGGCAGGATCACCGCTTGGTCCACTGTGGAGAGGATGTCTGCTGTCTCGGCCATAAAGTGCACACCACAAAAAACGATTGCCTCGGCCTTGGGCCGAGTCAGCGCCGCATTGGCCAGTTGGAACGAGTCACCCACAAAATCTGCGTGAGCTATCACTTCGTCGCGTTGGTAGAAGTGCCCCAAAACCACGGCACGCTCGCCCAATACTGCTTTGGCTGCAACGATGCGGGCGTTCAGTTCGGCGTCGGAAGCGTCTTTGTACTCTTGCGGCAACTGGCCCTGCCGTGGTGTGGCGGCCGGTGCCCGGTCAGCGCTCGAAGCTCCGGGACCGTAGCCCGGTGTGCCTGCAAGGGCCTCGGCGATGTCGTATTCCCACGGTCCTTTGGCTAGCTCCGGGCTGCACGTGGAAGCCGGTGCATTTTCGGCCTGTTCGCGGGTGATCAGCTGAATTGCTGTGTTGACGCTAGTCATGGTTGCTCCTGTTTTCAATGTCTAGCCCGGGTGTTCCGGTGAATCTGTAGAGACGAGGGGGACGGTGTTTGCCGCCTTGTAAGTACTGGTCGGTTTCTTCAATGTGAGCTGAAGCTTTGAGTTGGCGGCGAAAGTTTGCCGGGTCCAATTGCCTGTCCAGTACTGCTTCATAGACTTCACGCAATTGCGACAGCGTGAAATATTCGCCCAAAAAGTGGTAGGCCAACTGCCCATATTCGAGCTTGTTTCGTAGCCGCCACAGCGCATATTCCACAATCTCGTTATGGTCAAAGGCGAGCTCCGGGACGCGGTCCGCACGGAACCACTTCACATTTTCTGAGTCGTCGGCCAGCGCAGCTTCGGTGGGCTGCACGAGCGCCCAGTAGACAATGCTGACCACACGTTGGGCCGGTGAACGGTGCAGACCCCCAAAAGCGTAAAGCTGTTCAAGGTAGTTCGGGGCCAGACTTGTGGTCTCTAGGAGATTGCGTGCAGCGGCGTCCTGAAGGGATTCTGCGTGGCTTAGTGGCCCACTGGGCAGCGCCCACTGGTCCAAATAGGGTTCACGAATGCGCCGCACCAAGGGGATCCAGAGGGTAGGGCGCCCGCTTTTTGCGCTGGGGCGCAGGGCAAAAATCACTGTGGAAATGGCCAAGAGCGGCGGTGCGCTGCGGCGTTCCGATACATTGGCCGCCCCCGGGTAAGTCATTACTGGCATGGATGCCTCCTCTCCAGTGGTCCCATTCATTACTTCGAATCTGTGGCCAGATCCGGTGACCAGATCCAGCGTTCCCATTCGGTCTTCAACCCGGTCGACTAGTTAAAGTCACATCGACTAAAACTAATGATATGCGCGTTGTGGACAATCACCAACTACCTCGTCATTTGGCCCCCAGAGATACTCGCGGTGTAAAACTAAGTGACCCCTCCAGCGAACGCAAGGTGCAATTGTTATGAGCCACTCCCCCGTCCAAGAACGGCCCCACGCCGAACTGGGACATTCCATGAAGCCACGCCAGCTGACCATGATGGGGCTCGGCAGCGCCATCGGTGCTGGACTGTTTCTCGGCTCAGGAAAAGGTGTCCAGGAAGCTGGCCCAGCCGTTCTGATCTCCTACTTAGTGGCCGGGGCCCTGATCATCATTGTGATGTGGGCCTTGGGTGAGATGGCGGCTGCGAATCCAAACTCCGGGGCTTTCTCTGTTTACGCACAAAAGGCCTTAGGTCCCACCGCGGGCGCCACCTTGGGTTGGTTGTGGTGGCTTCAGCTTGTGGTTGTGATTGCCGCGGAGGCTTTGGGCGCGGCCGGGCTGTTGTTCAGCGTCTGGCCGGTTATCCCGGTCTGGCTATTGTCGCTGGCTTTTATGGTCATATTCACTGGGATCAACCTGGCTGGCGTCAAGAACTTTGGCGAGTTTGAATTCTGGTTTTCTATCCTCAAAGTCGCTGCCATTGTGGCGTTTTTGTTGATAGGAATTGCCCTGATCGCCGGCTGGTTGCCGTCCTCCGTAGCGCCCGGGTTCGGCCTGCTGGGCGCTGACTTCGCGCCGCATGGACTCGGTGGTATTGCCACGGCTTTGTTTGTGGTCATTTTTGCGTTTGGTGGCACCGAGATTGTCTCGGTAGCAGCAGCCGAAACTGAGAACCCTTCACGCTCGGTAGCCCTCGCTGTGCGAACAGTGGTGTGGCGCATTCTGGTGTTCTACATCGGATCCGTACTGGTCATCGCCACCTTGCTGCCCGCCACATCGCCAGCCCTCGAGTCGCCCTTCGCTGGTGTTCTGAACCTAGCTGGCATCCCGGGTGCCGGTGCGGCAATCACTCTGGTAGCCGTCGTCGCACTTTTATCCGCCCTCAACGCCAACCTCTATGGCGCATCCCGGATGGTCTTTTCCTTGGCCGATCGTGGTGAGGCGCCAGCCATTCTTGGACGGCTCAACGCTCACCAGGTCCCCGCCGCCGCGGTCAGCGTCTCCGTGGCGTTTGGCTTTGTGGCAACCGTTCTTGAGCTGTTGTTCCCCGGCAAAATCCTGGACATGCTGCTCAATCTGGTGGGCTCAACCTGCCTGATTGTTTGGGGCACGGCACTCGTCTCCCAAATAGTGCTCCGGCGCCGGGCGGAACGGGAAGGCACCGAGCTGCCCCTGCGTATGCGCGGATTCCCCTATCTCAGCATTGCTGGCTTGGTGTTGTTAGTGGCGATCCTTGCGGTTGGTTTCAGCGCCGAGGATAGCCGCAACCAGCTCTTCAGCAGCCTTGCGCTGATCGCTGGCATTGCCGTGGCCTGCTACATCACTACTCGACGCTCCGCTGCCATCCGGCGGTAAGGTTGCAGTAGAACGCACGGACACCAGATTCCAGGAGGCTCAACGATGAGCGGCAGGCATAGCGGAGCGGAAATGCGGCACACGGTAGAGGGCACTGACCCTGGACTGTTTGTTGAAGTTCATCGGCCCGAACAAGTTTCGGCGTTGCCGCCGGTTCTGCTGATCCACGGTTTTGCTTCTTCAGCCAGGCTCAACTGGCAGGACACCGGGTGGCTCAACGCACTGCTGAAGGCGGGGCGAACGGTTATTACCGTTGATTTTCCGGGGCACGGCCAAAGCACAGCGCCGGAGGACATGGATTCCTATGCCCCCAGCCGGATCCGTGCGGATTTACTACAAATTGCGTACGACGCCGGGGCACGCCCCGTGCGCGAGGGGGATGCTTCCAGCGGGCTAGACATCATTGGTTATTCCTTCGGCGCCCGCCTCGCTTGGGAGCTGGGCGCAACCCAGCGCGGGCTAGTGCGCCGCATGGTTCTCGGTGGTCCTGCCCGTCACGATCCCCTAGCGGCATTCGACCTGCGCGCCGCCCAACAGTACTTGGCCGACGGCACTCCGATTACCGACGCGTCCACCGCAAGCTTGCTCAAAATGGCTCAGTTGCTGCCATCCAACAACATTTTTGCCCTGCTTACGCTAGTTGAAGCCGTCAAAGTTGAGCCCTTCGACCCCGCAGAAGCGGCCCCCAGTATGCCTGTTTTGTTGATTGCCGGGGATCAAGACGAGCGCGCTGACACCATTCCCGAGCTGATATCCCTGCTGCCTGGCGGCACAGCACAACAAGTAATCATTCCCGGCAGGACGCACTTCAACGCCATCACGAGCCGGATGTTCAAGGACGCAGCCATCGAGTTTCTCGCCAAGGATTGAGGGCTGGAGGGCTTCGGGACTATTCCCCTTCTTCTTCCTCGATAAATTCTTCAATCGCCCGGGAAAGCCTGCGCATACAGTCGATGGTTTGAGCTCGCTCTTCGGCACTAATGGCTGCGGCAGTCGCGTCACGGAGACGGTCAACGTGCGCTGTCACCTTCGCATCAACCTCACGGCCTTTATCCGTCAGACGCAAGAGCCCATCGCTTGAGCTAATCATTCCGGCTTCAATGAGCTGGCCAGTAGCAATCTCCCAGTTTTCCTCATTGTCCCGCCAAAACGGTTCCAAGGCAGTCTCGAGCTCGTCATTGCTCAAAGCGGTATCCCGGAGAACATAAAGGACAAACGTTTGGTTGTCCTTAACACCCAAATCCGCGTAGCCCATTTCAGCTGCCTTGATCAATTTCAGGTTCAACCTGTCAACCCAGTAGCCAATAGTGTTGGGCTCGGTAGCCATAAATCCTCCCGGTCATCTCTCGTGCCGATTCTAGCCCCCCAGAGACCAGCATTGACTGGACCGTGGCAAAAATGACGAACTCATCCCTGTGATGGGTTTAGGCTAGGTGCGCACCACGGCAAATTCACAGTCCCTCTCCATGAATGGACTGAAATTTTGTTGAGGAAACTGCCTGACCTGGAGGATTCGTGAGTTATCGCTTTGCCGACCGTGCCGAGGCCGGCCGTCGCTTGGCCATGGCATTGCCACAATTGCGCGAACAACAGGACACCGTGGTGTTAGGACTGGCCCGAGGTGGCGTTGCCGTTGCCGCCGCTACAGCCCGCGAGCTCTACCTGCCCTTCGGTGCACTCCTAGTGCGTAAACTCGGCATTCCTTCCCATCCAGAAACCGCGTATGGTGCTTTGGCCCATTCCCAAGGACGCATTGTTCGCATCTTGGACCGGCGCATCACCCGTGGCATGTTGAGCCGGGAGGTCACCACTACACAGCTCGCCGAAATCGAACAAACTGAGCGTGCGGCTCTTGAACGGCAAGTACTGCTCTACCCTGTTACGCCCCCCGTTAAAGGAAAAACGGTTCTGATCATCGATGACGGTCTAGCCACTGGTGCCACCATGCGGGCCGGCATCGAGGCAGTAAAAGATCTGGGCGCTTCGAGAGTTTTGCTTGCTGTGCCAGTAGCCTCGGTGGAAGCCTCCCGGGCACTCCAACGCGTGAGTGAAGGGCTTGTGGCCCTGCAAACCCCAGGCAAGTTTCACGCCGTCGGATCTTATTACCGCGACTTCCCACAACTTTCTGACGCGGATTGCATTCAGCTCTTCACCCCGCGGCCCAACTAGTGGTGGCTGCCCATTTAGTGGAGTTCAGCAACCATTCGGCAATCGAAGCGGCGAAGGCGCCACCCAAGATTGCGCCCAATGCGTAGCCGATCGAGATCCCGGAGTATCGAATATTGGCGAGGAACATCTCCGCGTACATCGAGGACTGTGGGCCGTAAGAAAGACCCAGGCGTACCCAAGAGAAACGTTTTACCTCGACCGATCTTGTCAGAGAGCCAACCACCAACCAAGGTGAAGATCAGCCGGGTTGGAACTCATGTCCCGCCTCCTCTACCTGAATCCCAGGAAATCGTTTCAGCCAGCCTGCCCTGATTGGCACCGTTCGATAATCGGTCGACTCGTTCTCCCAAAGAACTCCAAGTCAGTGCGACACAGATCACAATGATGCGTTCCGCGCCTCTCAACTTCCCCATAAGATGGCTCAATGACCGCCGATACTGATGCCAGCAATGCAGCTTTGAACGCTCCGCCAGAGAACGCTCCAACCTCAGCCCCGGCGTCACAAACCCTGTCCCGTGGCATTCGGGCCTTGGAAATTTTGGCGCAGTCAGCCGAGCCGCTGAGCATCGCCCAGTTAGCAGAATCAATGGAGGTGCACCGTTCGGTGGCCTATCGAATTTTGCGGACTTTGGAGGATCACTCGCTTCTAGTCCGGGACGACGCAGGCCGGGTGACGGTTGGCCCCGGACTGGCAGTACTAGCCCGCGGGGTCTCTCGAGATCTGCAATCGGCTGCTTTACCGGAATTAAACAACCTCGCTAATTCACTGCACATCAGCGCGTTTGTGGCGGTGTGGGACCGCGAGGACTGCGTTACGCTGCTCACCGTGGAGCCGAAGCATACCGGAGCCACGATCGCGCAGCGGCCAGGTACACGCCACCGAATTAATGCGGGGGCGCCGGGGCTAGCCATCCAATCAACCATGACTCAAAAGCAGTGGCAGAACGCCGCGCCAGGGATCCCCTACCGGCCAGAAGCTGTGGCAGCCCGCGAACTCGGTTATGCGATGAGCCACGATGAAGTCATTGCCGGAGTTTCATCGATTGCTGCACCCATCCGGGTACCCGGTGGGCGCCCCGCTGCGCTTGCCACGGTGTACATCCGCACCGATCAACAGCCAGCCCACATTGGCGGACTACTCCACGCAGCAGCTCAACGTATCGAAACGTCACTCGGCTCATCATCCGGCCCGGTGGACCAACAGCACCGCCGTTAGTTCGGCGTCGTAGTCTGCTTCCGGCGTTTAACTACGACGGCGGCTGCCGCACCGAGCAGCAAAAGGGCTACCGCCGCTGCTACCGGGACAAGGAATGCGGGGGTGTAGCCGTGGCTTTGGGCGATGCTGCCGGCCACCGATGAGCCAATTGCTGTACCCGTCACAATGCCACTGGCCAGCATTGTCATAACAGTGCCCAGATTCTGCACCGGAGATACAAGTCCACCAATCGCAAACACCGTCACCATCACCGGCCCCACCGTTAGGCCTAGCAATAGCAGGACGGGAATCATGGGGCCCAAAGAATGCGGCAACAATAGCAACGGGGCAACAACCACCATGGCAGCTGCACAAACAATCCAACGGGCAGTGTGGCCAAAGCGCTCCGGCCATGCAGCCACTGTTAAGGCGGAGGCCGCGGAGCTCAGACCCATCACCGAGTAAAGCAGTCCGGCAAGATCAGATGTGGCGAAGGAGCCTGCAAAGGCGCCCAAGGCGGTTTGTGTGGAGCCAAAAAGCGTACCCATACACACCATCGCTGCCACTGGAATAGCCACAGCAACCCATTGGCCAGCTGCGCTTGATGTCCGCTCTTGGCGCGGACGCGAAGTCCCTGATGCCACTGCCCGGTGGGTTGGGTGGACGGCAAATGCTGGGACCAGTACCAGCGTCAGAAGCGCAGCGAGAGCAAGCGGCAACCACGGTGTAACCAGGCTTGCCAGAATACCCACCAAGGCCGGTCCCAGAACGAAGGTGAGCTCATCAGCGGTGCTCTCATAGGACATGGCTGTATCCAAGTCCCCTGCCGCTCCGGAGGTCCCATTTTTGGTGATAGCCATCCATCTCACGCGGGCCAAGGGACCCACCTGTGGGCACGTAAAGCCGGATAGCAAGGCACTCACGAGGCAAACGATCAGCCCGGTGCCTTCGAAGGAAGTGGCTGAATACGCGGCCAGAATAAGACCGATAACAGCAAGAGTGTTCAGGATTGCTGCAATCTGCAGCACTGGGCGCTGGCCAAAACGGTCGGCCAAGGTGCCCACAATCGGCGCGCCAATCGCTGAGCCTATTCCCACCGCGCCAGCGGCAAGGCCACCAACTGCATAGGAGCTGCTAACTGCGGTGAGGAGCGTGAGAGCTCCGACGGTCAGCATGGCCAGAGGCAAACGAGCAAAAAGCCCTAAGGGGATAAAGCCCTTGCCGGCGAGGCGCGGAAGTGCGCCGTAGCGGCGGAACATTCCGGCAAGTTTTTCGGTAGGTGCCACGTCCGAGGAAGCAGTTCCGCTAGGTGCTTGCTGGGACGGGCTTGCGTTCGAGCTTGGCAGTTTGGAGGTTGCCTGTGGATCGCTCATAAGTCACTCCGGGTACATCAACAGTGTGTGCATCGTCCCTCCACCCGACGCACGCAACCCGGTAACTCATCCATTATACGTACTTGCCATGGCTAAGCGAGGCTGCTCAAATCCACAAACTTCAGTGTGGATCCTTGCCTGCCCTTCATCAATTGCAGCTGAGCCGGGATCCGCATTTTCATCTCGGCGACGTGACTGACTAGCCCCACCATTCGGCCACCCTCGCGCAATGACTCTAGAGCGTCCATGACTTGTTCGAGTGCTTGCTCGTCCAAGCTGCCAAAGCCTTCGTCAACAAACAAGGTGTCAATCTCCACACCACCAGACTCCTGCTGAACTACGTCAGCTAGGCCAAGCGCCAGTGCCAGGGAGGCCATAAATGACTCTCCACCGGAGAGCGTGGACGTTTCGCGCGACTGTCCTGTCCACAAGTCCACCACTTCCAATCCAAGCCCCGATTTCTGGTTACGCACTGCCCGGGCGTCGGTGTGAGCCAAGCTGTAACGGCCATCGCTCATAGTCAGCAAGCGCGTTGAGGCTTCCTCGGCAACGCGTTCCAAACGGGCCGCAAGCACATAGCTATTGAGCGACATTCGCCGCGAGTTCTCCCCGTTACCAGCTGATGTCTGCGCCAAAGAACTGAGCATCGCAGCTCGCTCCCACACAGGACCATTCGCCGCGCTTTGATCGGCAAACACTTTGGCAGCTTTGGTGATTTGTTCCACGGCGCTGTGGCTCAAATCGGCTTGCCGCTGGAGAGAGCGCAACTGCTCAGTGGAGGTCTCCAACACCTCGTTGAGATGCGTGACTTCTGCGCGCAACGTATCCGATGTAAAGCTGTCCGGGGCCTCTGCTGCTGCAAGTTCGGTCTGAGCCTGGATCAGCGCATCGCTTGAGAACAACTGTTCAAGCTGAGCCTGTTCAGTTTCATACTTTCGCAGGCTCTGCTCCAGCGCGGTCAGATCAGCGCTGCTCAACAGCCCCACCCGGACCTGCTCGGAGGACTCAAAGTGCTGCTTGGCGAGGGCCTGCTGAAGTTTGCTTTCGCTTTCTTGGAGGGCTGCCGTGGCCACAACTACTCGTGCCCTTGCATCAGCATTGGCTTGCAGGACGTCTCGTTTGCGCTCAAGGACGGTGATTCGTTCGGCCAAGGTGCTGGCCCCGGCCCGGAGCTCTTGAAGTTCGGCGTTGAGTTGATTCAGCTCTGCGCTTGCAACGGCGAGCTGTTGTTCTGCCGCGATGCGCTGCTGCTCTGCAGCTTCTATTTTTTGGTCAACGGCTGCCAGCTGGGCTTCCACAGCCGTTTTGTTCTCCTGCGCATCGGAGAGTTTTTTGCTGGCCGATTTAATCCGTGCAACACGCTCTTGGGCAGCGGCAAGCTGAGCTTGAGCCACGCTGAGTTCAGTAGAACCGCCCTTACCGTCAAGGTGAGCCACTGCGATCTTGCGCTCCGCCAAAACGGCATCCGCTTGTGACTCAGCGCTCGTGGCGGCTTCATACCCTGCGAAGGCTTCTTTTTCGAGCTCGCCGAGGTTGCCAGAGCCCTCGCTAGGTGAAGCCGGACGCGGGTGATCAGACGAACCACAGACCGGGCATTCGTGTCCGGCTTCTAGCGTTGCCGCAAGTTCTGCTGCAGCATTCTGCAGGCGTTGTTCACGCAAGGAAAACCACTGCGAACGCAAGGATTGAGTGTTTCCTTTGGCAACGTTATGCGCCTGAGCAGCGCTTTCACGTTCAACCACGGCCACCGAATATTCACCGATGACGGAAATGAATTCTTGGGCTGCTTCCACTGCCTGAGCCGCCGCGTCGAGGGACTCTTGAGAACGCTCCAGCTCCGCAATTTCCTCATTTAGCATGGTCAGCGTGTTTTTCCCGAGCGCTGCTTCCTGGCGCTGCTCTTCGATTCGCGTCATCGCTTGTTGAGCCTCGGATTCGAAGCTGCGAATGGTCGCCTCGAGAGAATCAACGCGTTTTTCTTGAGTCACACCGTGACGAAGTACAGCTAGGTCGTCAACGGTTTGGGTCAAAACCTCGCGTCGTTCTACATCCCCGAGCTGTTCCAAACCCAGCTCCTGAAGTTGCTCAACAGCAGCTGTTTCGCTCTCTAGTGAAGCACTGAGCTCTTGGCTTGCCGTCAGGTGGGCATCAAGCACCGGCACCACAGTTTGAGCGGCGAGATGAACACGCAGGGATTCGGTCTGCTCGATGTAGAGCGCTTCTTCGGCATCGTGGGCCATTTTCCGCACTTGTGCAAGTTCTAGTTGCAGGTGTCGCTCTTGGGTTTTGACGGCCTCTTGAACAGCAATTTGGTGTGCAACAAAAGTCTCGGCGGCAACACTCGCTGCTTGGGCCTGTTCAGAAGCTACGGCACCGCCTTGAGCGAGCAACCATTCAAGCCTGCTCGCCGCTTTGTCCACGTCCAAGGCATCTTCGGCCTGGATGGCAGGCACCTCGGACTCGGGGACGGAGGGCAACTGCTCCAGGAGCGGGGCGGCAGCGTTTTCAGCCCCCAACAATACGTTGCGCAATCCGTGCTCAAGGGCGTTGATTCGTTCTTTAGCCTCTGTTGCCATTTGGGAGAGCTGCTTCTCCACAGCTTCAAAAACGCCTGTGCCAAAGAGCTTCTGAAGAAGTACCCGGCGGTCCTCCTCTTTGGACCTGAGGAACGCCGCAAAGTCGCCTTGGGGAAGCATCACTACTCGGGTGAATTGTTCCCGGTCCATGCCCAATACTGCAGAAATTTCAGCGCCAACTTCATCATTGCGCGTGGACTTTTCTACCCACCGACCATCAACGAATTCCCGTAACCGGCTCGTGGCATTTTGCGTCACAAAACCTCTTGAAGAACGGGTACTGGGTTTGGCCCACTGCGGGCTGCGAAGCACCTCAAAGCGCCGCCCCTGAGCGGTGAACTCACACAGCACACTTGGCTCAGCTTCAGGTGCAGCGTGATCGCTCCGAAGGCGTTTGCCGTCTTGCCGAACCCCAGGCACTGAACCGTACAGGGCATAACAAATGGCGTCCAAAACACTGGTTTTACCCGAGCCTGTGGGTCCGTTGAGCAAAAACAAACCGTGCTCCCCCAGTGCATCAAAGTCGACGCCTTCTTCGCCAGCAAAGGGGCCGAAGGCGTTGATCACCAAACGGTGGATTCTCACTTGCTACCCTCCAGGGCGCGAACACTTTCAAGAGCCTCAACCAAGCTTTGGCGCTCCGGTTCGGATGCCGGCCGGTCACGCACGTGATCAAGAAATCCGCAACAGACATCAAGCTCATCCACTGCTTCACGCACTCTTTGGCTGTACGTCTTCTTCTGGCTTAGCTGTGCGCCTTCGGGGTCAAAACTTAGGACCAGGGTGTGCGGAAATCTGCTCCTGATCGAATCCATGGCCTGGGCCGGTTTTTGTGTGTCGGTCAGAGTCACTTGGCAATAGGCTTCTTGCGCCCACTCAAGCTGCGGATCTTCAAGCAGCCCGGCCAAAGTCCCACGCAATACCGCTAGCTGGCGCAGTGACGTAAAAGGCACTTCCCGCACCGACGTTACTCCGGCTGCGTCTATCTCCACTAACCATGCACCCTTTTGGTGCCGAGCCTCAGAGAAGGAATACGGGAGCGGTGAGCCTGAATACCGCACGGTTTCTGAAAGAGTCTGCCGGCCATGTAAATGTCCCAAGGCGGTGTAATCAAAGCCTTGGAAAAGATCCAGTGGAACAGCACCTAGCCCACCAATGTTCAGGTCCCGCTCGCTCTCTGAGGTGATACCGCCGCTGGCAAAGGTATGCGCCATCACCACCGAGACAACCGTTCCAGCATGGCGCCGCGCCTGTAAGTCTGCGTGGATACGTTCAACGGCCGCTTGCGTGACTGAAAAGTGCCCCGGCTGTTCCACGTCCAGGGCCGCAGCCACCATCCTCGGTTCCAAAAACGGAATTCCGTAAACGGCTAGCTCAAACCCATCACCTTCAACAACGCAAGGCTGAGCGAGTTCCGAAACCCGGGTGCGCAAAAAAACTCCACCGCGCTCTAGAAGCCGTGAAGCGAAACCCAACCGAATCCCAGAATCGTGATTACCACTGGTGATCACCACCTTGCATCCTGTTGCAGTGACCCGAACCAGAGCATCATCAAAAAGATTCACCACGTCTACGGGCGGCAAGGCACGGTCATAAACGTCCCCGGAGATCAGCAGCACGTCCACTTCTTCAGTGACGACTGTTTCCACCAATTGGTCCACAAATGACCGTTGAGCCTCCAACATCCCGGCCCCGTGGAAAGAACGGCCAAGGTGCCAATCTGAGGTGTGCAAAATCCGCATATAACCAAACTAGCGGAACCCGCCAAAACACTCACGCGGGCGGGTGTCGCTAACGTGCGAGGA